>NZ_JBWBYV010000122.1:0-7937 GCF_056174685.1 Janthinobacterium sp. BHSEK | reverse complement strand
TGCCGTGTACTTTGCCACACATCAATGTGCGTTATCTCGCTTCAATACAACCTTGACAGTCCGCATGATGATCCACAAATCGAGCCACAGGGACCAGTTGCGCAGATAGTCGAGGTCGAAATGGATGCGCGCTTCCATCTTGTCGAGCGTCTCCGTCTCGCCGCGCAAGCCGTTGACCTGGGCCCAGCCGGTAATGCCAGGCTTGACCTTGTGGCGCAGCATGTAGCCTTTGATCAGCTTGCGGTACTGCTCATTGTGCGCCACCGCATGGGGACGGGGACCGACAATGCTCATGCGGCCCTGTAACACATTGATAAATTGCGGCAACTCATCGAGCGAGCTACGGCGCAGAAAGGCCCCAATGCGCGTCACGCGCTGATCGTTCTTGGTGGCCTGCACCACCTTGTCGCCATCCTCGCTGACCGTCATCGAGCGGAATTTATAGACGATGATTTCCTCGCCATACAGGCCGTAGCGGCGCTGGCGGAAGATCACAGGACCTTTCGAGGTCATCTTCACAGCGATGGCAATGATCAGCATCACCGGCAACAACATGATCTGGATCAACAAGCCCAGCACGATGTCGCTACCGCGCTTGACCATGCTGTTAAAGCCCGTGAACGGCGACTCGCGGATGGCGATTACCGGCATGCCGCCCACGTTGTCGAAGCGCGCCTGCATCAGATCGAAGATATATATATCTGGCAAGAAGTACACGGAGGCCGTCGTGTCCTGCAGTTCGTCGAGCATCTTGCGGATGCGCGGCTGGGCCGAAATGGGCTGGCTGATGAATATCATCTTGATATTGTGTTCGCGCACATAGGCGGCGATATCGGCCATTTTGCCCAGCATGGGCTCACGCATCTTCTCGGGCCAGCGGTCATCGGTGCGGTCGTCAAAAAAACCGCGCACACTCATGAACAGGTTCGGATTGCGCTCGACGGTCGCGGCGAACTTCAGGCTGGCGTCATTGGCGCCGATGATGACGACCGAGCGCACTTCGCTGTCGCGGCCGGGATCCGCCACCATGCGCCGTGCGGCAAGATGGCTGAGCAACAAGATGAATGGGGTGAGCAGAAACCAGGCCAGCACCAATTCGTGGTCGAAATGAAACGCCAGTCCCGTCGCCGAGCCGAGAAAGATCAGAATCAGGGCGGTAATGGTCCAACTGACAAAAACATCCCGGGCGTAGGCCAGCATGCGACCGCTGCGCCACGTACGATACGGGTCGACATACTGGAATACGGATGATGAAATAAAGAACGCCAGGATCATCAATACCAGCGAATAACCGGTGAAAGGCGAGCCCGACAGGACTGACAGCAGGTACAGCGTACCCATGATGATCAATGGATCGAGGATGCGCTGGAAAAAAGAAATCAGGGGTATATCATTAACCGTCATGATGCTCTTCAAAACTGGGCACTGGCATTGAAGGAAATGCCATTAGCGTGATAGGTGCTGGTATTAACGATCGGTGCGCCTTTGCGCTCATCACGAAAAGCACTGATGCCCAACTGGATATTCGGCCGGGGCGCATATGTGAGGCCGATGCTGGCCGTTTTCGTGGTATCTTTGACATCAACAGGCAACACCAGGCCGCTCGCAGCGGCAAAATCTCGCTTCTCGCGCCGCAATTGTGCATCCATGCGGACCTTGGCCGAAATATCCCAGGCAGCGGCCAGGCTGGCACCATTGTTCAGGCTGCTGCTAATCAGAGAATTTTCCACGGCGGCAAACTCATGCCACACGCTGCCCGTAAAACGCACCTTGCCCAGCGGGGCCCAATATACGGTGACGCGCCCGTTGGCGCCGCTGGCGTCGCGTCCAGAGAATATCTTGTTCTTGCGCTTCACCCAGCCACCGAGCAATTGCACTTGTGTAATACCGCTCAGGCGCCAATAAATGTTGGCCTTGACCTCGTCCTGCTCGTAGCCCTGATCAACGCCAAATCCGACCAGGCTGGCGCGATTCGGATACGTCCCTTTCAGGTGGCGCAACTGTATCCCGATCCGACTTTCGCTGGCCGGCAAATAGTCCAGACCCAGTTCCACGGCGTCTTCCTGCCGATTGGAAAATTTTTGCGCCATGGAATCATAAGTATATTTATCGCGCGAAACACCGCCACGCACTCGCCAGCTTGGATGAAAACGCCAACCGCCATTCGCATACTCACGACGAATCGTGCGCAGGTTGCGATCCGTGCTCTGCAAATCGCTGAATGGGGTCAGTGTCTGCGAGTAGCTACCGCCCACGTGACCCTCAAGATGATTGGCAATATGCCATTCCAGATCGGCCAGATAGTCTTTGCCCGTATAGTCGAGCTGATCAAAGTGATCGAAATAGACGCGCGACCACTTTACCTGGCCCGTCAGGCGTTGCCGTCCGATCGGGCGATTAATCAGGAACCCCGCTTGCACCTGGCGCGAAGTGTCCGAGCGCTGGCCATCGAAGCCGGACACGTTATCATCAAGCCGGAATAAATTGTTATCGTAAGAATACGTCGTCGCGATAAAAGGCGAGATCGTATCGCTGATGGCGGCGCCAGCCGGCAAACTGCATGCCGCGCCACCGGCCGCCATCAGCGTAGCGGGCAATATGCGAGCCAGAAGCGAGGCCAAACGGTTGCGATGCAATCCCGATTGCCCGATACGGGCCTGGCAATGATACGATGAATTCAACATGGGCATTGTCTTTAAGAGAGCAAACAGTTGATTGGTAATATTACCAGTAAGTCCAGTGTCCACCGGAAACAATCCAGAGGCCCAGCACGCCATTCGTCACGCCATGGGCGAGGATGGGCGACCACAGGTTCTGGCTGCGCATGTACAGCAAGCTGTAAGCGGCACCGGCAACGATACCGGCCAGCCACAAATTGTGTTCGAAACCAAACAGTACCACGCTGATAATAAACGCCTTGGCACTGGCCAGGCGTGGCTGGAATGTCAGGAAATCAGGGGCATCGATCCAGCGCAGCAGGAAGGAGCGCCAGAACAGCTCTTCCATCACGGGCACCACCAGGGCCGCGCCAGCGATGCGCAGCACCACCAGGCTCCACTCGATCTGGCCGTCATTGCGCGGATCGAAGCCATCGGCGCTGCCGACCGTCATCCAGCTGGCACTCAGATTAATCCACAACAAAAAAACAACAATCCCCGTGGCCAACGCCACGGCCAGGGCGCGCGCGCCCAGCGGCGTCCACCGCAGTTCCGTGTAGCTGCGGCGCCAGTACAACAACATGCCCAGCACGACGCCGATCTTGACGGCATACAGCCAGCGCAGCTCCTGCGCGGCAAAGCCAAGCCGGCCGAGCATGTCGGCGATGAAGATGAAGGAGAGATAGGCCAGGAATGGCGCTACCCGGGGCAAGGCGGCGCGGTCAAACATGCTGATGCGCACCGGAGGTGGAACCGCGCGCCGGACGCGGTGGTCCGGCGTGCGTGTTTTTAATAACAAACATGCATCCTCCGATGTAATAAATATAATTATATAATTATATCAAGCTGAACCGTTGCCGTGGCAAATAATCCTGACTTAATTACAACGGGGGCATGCAAAAAAGCATCAACCGTTGGCGCGCGCCTCGATCTGCTCCCACTTTTCCAGCGCTTCCAGCAATTCGCCTTCGATCTCGGCCACGCGTGCGTTCAGGCGCTTGCCTTCGGCCGGCGTCTTCTTGTAGAAGTCCGGATGCGACAGCTCGGCGGCCAGCACCGACTGCTCGTCCTCCAGCTTGGCAATCAATTTCGGCAGCTCTTCCAGCTCGCGCTGCTCCTTGTAGCTGAGCTTTTTCTGTTTGGCAACAGGTGCGGCAGTCTCGACCTTCACGGCCGGCTTGCTGGCGGGCGCCGTGGCGATCGGCAAGGTGCGCACGCGCTCCCAGTCCGTGTAGCCGCCGACGAATTCGCGCCACTTGCCCTCGCCTTCGGCGACGATCACCTGCGTGACGACGTTGTCGAGGAAGGTACGGTCATGGCTGACGAGGAAGACGGTGCCGGTGTATTCTTCCAGCAACTCTTCCAGCAATTCCAGGGTATCGATATCCAAGTCATTGGTCGGCTCATCGAGCACCAGCACGTTGGCCGGCTTGGCGAACAGGCGCGCCAGCAGCAAACGGTTGCGCTCGCCACCGGACAGCGACTTGACGGGCGAACGGGCACGTTCCGGCGCGAACAGGAAGTCGTTCAGATACGTCATCACGTGGCGGCGCTGGCCATTGATCTCGACCCAGTCGCTGCCTGGCGCGATGGTTTCCATCAGGTTCGCCTCTTCGTTCAGCTGCGTGCGCATCTGGTCGAAATACGCCACTTGCAGCTTGGTCCCCAGGCGGATGGTGCCCGTGTCCGACTGCTCTTCGCCGAGGATCATCTTCAGCAGGGTGGTCTTGCCGGCGCCGTTGGCGCCGATCAGGCCGACCTTGTCGCCACGCAAGATGGTGGCGCTGAAATCCTTGACGATGACCTTGTCGCCGTAGATCTTCGAGACGTTTTCCAGGTCCGCCACGATCTTGCCCGAGCGTTCGCCGGCCGACACGTCCAATTTTACTTGTCCCTGCTGTTCGCGGCGCGCATTACGCGTCAGGCGCAGCGCTTCCAGGCGGCGCACGCGGCCTTCGTCGCGCACGCGGCGGGCCTTGACGCCCTTGCGTATCCACACTTCTTCCTGCGCCAGGAACTTGTCGAACTTGGCGTTTTCCACCTCTTCGATTTCCAGCTGCTCCGCCTTGCGCACTTGATACGCCGTGAAGTTGCCCGGGTACGACAGCAAACGGCCGCGGTCCAGCTCGATGATGCGCGTGGCGACGTTGTCGAGGAAGGAGCGGTCATGGGTAATGAAAAGCACGCTGCCCTTGAAGTCGCGCAACAAGCCTTCCAGCCACAGGATGGAACTGAAATCCAGATGGTTGGTGGGCTCATCGAGCAGCAGCACATCGGGTGCCGACACCAGCGCGCGCGCCAGCGCCACGCGCTTCTGCATCCCGCCGGACAGGGTTTTCATGGCCATGTCGCCCGTCAGGTTCAAACGGTCGAGCACGGTTTCCACCTTGTTCGGCAAGCTCCACGCATCGGCCGCATCGAGCTTGACCTGGATGTCGTGCATGCGTTCCATCAGTTCGTCGTCATTGCCCTGGCCAAACTGGCCCGTCAACGCATCGTATTCCTTCAGCCACGCCTGCGATTCGCCCATGCCGGACGCGACGGCGTCGAACACGGACATTTCCGGGTCGAATTGCGGTTCCTGCTCCACATAGGCGATCTTGATGCCTTGTTGCATCACCAACAAGCCGTCATCGAGCTTGAACTTGCCCGAAATAACCTTCAACAGCGACGATTTACCCGTGCCGTTACGGCCGATCAAGCCGACCCGCTCCGAGGTTTCCAGTGAAAATTCCGCGTGATCGAGCAGCGCGACGTGACCGAACGCAAGTTGCGCCGATGAAAGAGAAATGACAGCCATAATGAGTAAAGGTGTTCGGGCGCCGTTCCCTGCACACCGCGTGGTGCGCCAAACAGCTGCCGATTGGATGAATGAAGCACGCATTGTACCGACAACTCGGCACCACCAGTACATTGCGGCCAGCATGAACTCAGGCCACCGGCGCGCGTTGCGTGGAATGTGGTGTCGCCAGCAGGAATCGAACCTGCATTTAAGTCTTAGGAGGACCTTGTACTATCCATTGTACGATGGCGACACGCGCAGCGGCATTATACAGGCAAGCGCCCGCCATTGACAGCGTGGCAAGCGGACGGCTCGAGCAACGCGCCTGCCATTGCGCGCACGCTATGGCGCTGCGGCCACCTGCTTCAGTCGGGACAAGATTTGCTGGGCCGCCAGCGCATGGGACACCTTATTCCAATGCGCATCCATGGGAGCGAAGTCCATCCGCTCGCGTTGTGCCTCCCAATGCCGCGCGAACACAGGTTGCATGTCGATTACTGCATAGCCATGGTGTTTCAAACGGCCAAGGAAAAATGCCCGATCGTCGTCCTGCCAGGACGACTTGCCCTTGCGCCCGTCGTACAGCAGGCCCCGCTCACCATCGACGAGAAATAAAAACTGTACCGTGGAACTACCTTCGATGGCACGCAGCTGTGTCAGATAGTAGTCGAGCACCAATGCCCGCGACGCCGTATCCCGGACCGGCAATGGAGCCGCCGATGGCGGATTCTTGCGGCGCAGCGTCGATGACAGCCAATCGGGCAACTTGAGATTGTAATAACAATACCGCGCCAATGCCGAATAGGACACCACCCGCTTGATCTTGGGTTCCTTATACGGTGTTTGCACCATGTGCAAGCCATCTGGGCCGGGTTCGATCTGATTGTGGCCACGTTTTGCCGCCTCAAGCAAGGAGGCAAGATTGCTGCCATCGACAAATAGCACCACCGTGCGCGGATGCACGCGCGGCACATAATAGCGCGCCATGGCCAGCGTATCGGCGAGGCCATTGCCGGAACTACCGGCCGCATACACCCCGCCGCCAAGCGCATGCTCCAGCTGTCCCTGCATGGTATCGGGATAGTCGAGCATCAGGCTCTCGACAAAACTGTCACCAAGCACCAGTACGGCAGCGCCATCCTTGAAGTCGCGCGAATTCGATGCCCCTTGGGCATTGATCACGCCGCTGCGTGCATTATTCAACGCCCAACCATACGAGTACACATAGGGCTGGTGCGCCAGATAGCGGCGAAATGGAATTTGCGGGTCGCTATTTTCCAGCCGCAAGCCGGACGAGACAGGCAAGCATTGCAGGACGGCCTCGAGCACCAGCACCGTTGCCAGCATGCCCAAGCCTATGGCGAATAAAGGACGCATATGGTTTAGAAATTAAAATAAAGAAATTCAGAAATGCCACGCGTTTCGCTAATTGCCAGCAAAAGCAGACAGAGGATCAACAGCGCACCCAAGGCAATATTGCCGTTTCGCCCGGACAGGCGCTCTTCCTGCCTGCGCAAAATGCCGCGGCCCAGCAGGTCGTAGGCATTGGGCATGAAGAAGGCAATGGCCGCGCAAGCCAGCAACCACCATAGGCAGCTCTGCAGTGCCATAATCCTGTCGATTCCCAGCATCGCCCCCTGCATCGCTGGCGTCAGGGTGCTGCCGCTCATGGCTTGCAGCACATCCAGTGCCACCTCCACCGAACTGGCACGGAAAAAGACCCAGGCCAAAACGACGGCCAGGAAAGTGGCGATGCTGCCGGCAACGCGTATTGGCAGATTGCTGCGTCCACCAAGAGCATGGCGTAGCGCATGATTAATAATCAGGTAAATACCGTGCAGCATGCCCCATACGAGAAAAGTCCAGTTGGCGCCATGCCACAAGCCACCCAACAGCATGGTCAGGAACAGATTGCGGTAGCGCTGGAAGGCGCCTTGACGATTTCCCCCCAAGGGAATGTACAGATAATCGCGCAGGAAAGTGGATAGCGTGATGTGCCAGCGACGCCAGAAATCGATGATGGAAACCGCCTTGTACGGCGAGTTGAAATTGATGGGCAGTACGATGCCAAACATATAGGACAGGCCGTATGCCATATCGGAATAGGCGGAAAAGTCGAAGTATAGCTGGAAGGTATACGCCAGGGCTCCGGCCCAGGCTTCCAGCATGCTCAGATTCTGGTGGTGCGCATCGAACACCGGGGCGACATAACGTGCCACGCCGTCAGCCAGTATCACTTTCTTGAACAGGCCTATGGTGAAAAACGCCAGTCCGACGACGATGCGCCCATGCCGCAGCACGTGCGACTCCGGCTGTGAAAATTGCGGCATCATATCTTTATGATGCAAAATGGGGCCGGCAATCAGGTGCGGAAAATACGTGACAAACAGGCCATAACTTTCCGGTTGATACTCTTTCACTTTACCGGTATGGCAATCCACCAGATACGCAATCTGCGTAAACGTGAAGAACGATATACCGATTGGCAACACGATACC
>NZ_JBWBYV010000121.1:0-2471 GCF_056174685.1 Janthinobacterium sp. BHSEK | reverse complement strand
GACGCTGGGCAGGATGTTGATTATAAATAAGAATCATTCTTATTTAATTATACTGGACTTGATTACTTTTGGTAATGAACTTGAGCATGGCCAAGCATGCCGTTCGGCCAGGACTGAACGGCAAAGTGCAGATCAAGTGTTGATTGCGGACGCGAGTACCGTCAGTTGCTTGTCGGACATGGTAATGCCGCAGCGATGGGGGCTGTTTTGCAGACGCAAAAAAGCCCGCCGAAGCGGGCTTTTGTCACTCTACCGTCAAGCCAAAAGCTCAGAACTGGTTCATGGTGTTGTCTTTACCGGCAGCTTTGAGCGCCGCTTCGCCGCTGAAGTAGTCCTTGTGATCGTCGCCGATGTCCGAGCCGGACATGTTTTGATGTTTCACGCAGGCGATGCCCTGGCGGATTTCCTTGCGCTGCACGCCGGCCACGTAGCCCAGCATGCCCTGGTCGCCGAAGTATTCCTTGGCCAGGTTGTCGGTCGACAAGGCTGCCGTGTGGTAGGTCGGCAGGGTGATCAGGTGGTGGAAGATGCCGGCTTCGCGGGCCGAGTCGGCCTGGAAGGTGCGGATCTTTTCGTCGGCCGCCAATGCCAGTTCCGTCTGGTCGTATTCCACGCTCATCAGCTGGGCGCGTTCGTAGGCGGACACATCTTTGCCTGCCGCTTTCATCGCGTCGTAGACCTGCTGGCGGAAGTTCAGGGTCCAGTTGAACGACGGGCTGTTGTTGTACACGAGCTTGGCGTTCGGGATGACCTTGCGGATTTCGCTGACCATGCCGCCGATTTGCGCGATATGCGGTTTTTCCGTTTCGATCCACAGCAGGTCGGCGCCGTTTTGCAGCGAGGTGATGCAATCCAAGACGCAACGCTCTTCGCCGGAACCGGCGCGGAACTGGAACAGGTTGCTCGGCAGGCGTTTTGGACGCAGCAGCTTGCCTTCGCGCTTGATGATGACGTCGCCATTGCCCAGCGCGTCGGCCGACACTTCTTCGCAATCGAGGAAGGAATTGTATTGGTCGCCCAGATCGCCTTGCTCATTCGTGACGGCGATCTGCTTGGTCAGGCCGGCGCCCAGGGAGTCCGTGCGGGCGACGATGATGCCGTCGTCCACGCCCAGTTCCAGGAAGGCGTAGCGGATGGCGCGGATCTTGGCCAGGAAGTCTTCGTGCGGCACCGTGACCTTACCGTCCTGGTGGCCGCATTGTTTCTCATCGGACACCTGGTTTTCGATCTGGATGCAGCAGGCGCCCGCTTCGATGAACTGTTTTGCCAGCAAATAGGTTGCTTCGGCATTGCCGAAACCGGCGTCGATGTCGGCGATGATGGGCACGACGTGGGTCACGTGGCCGTCGATCTTGGCCTGGATGGCTTGTTTGTCAGCACCTTGGGCCGCGTCCAGCTGGCGGAACAGGCCGCCCAGTTCGCGGGCATCGGCCTGGCGCAGGAAGGTGTACAGTTCCTTGATCAGCGCCGAGACGGCGGTCTTTTCATGCATCGACTGGTCTGGCAGCGGGCCGAACTCGGAGCGCAGGGCGGCGACCATCCAGCCGGACAGGTAGAGGTAGCGGCGGTCGGTGCTGTTGAAGTGTTTCTTGATCGAGATCATCTTCTGTTGACCGATGAAACCATGCCAGCAGCCGAGCGACTGGGTGTATTTCGATGGGTCCGCATCGTAGGCGGCCATGTCGTTGCGCATGATCTTCGCCGTGTACTTGGCGATGTCCAGGCCGGTCTTGAACTTGTTCTGGGCGCGCATGCGGGCGGCGGACTCGGGATTGATGGCGTTCCATGCGCTGCCTTGTTGGTCTTTCAAACCGGCAACAGCCTTGATGTCGTCTTGATATTGGGACATGTGAATCTCCTAAAAAGAAAAGCTATGTTTGAGAAAATCGCCGAGTGCGCCACAACGTCTTGTCGAAGCAAACTGCATGACTAAATAGTAGGCCGATTCGCGCCGATCTTCAAGTCTTATATAAGACATATAACTTAAATTAAGTCTTTGTTTTTCAATGGCTTAATTATGGTTTTTCATGATATGAAATGAATTTTCAAAAAGTGAGAGGATTTATTGATGAGTCTGCTGTTCGGAATTCCGCGATGTGAAACGTCTTTTCAGAATTTGGTGCAGCGCGACAAAATCGGGGCGAAAAAAAGCCACCCGAAGGTGGCTGTGGCTTGTTTATGCCTGTTTGCAATGTGGAAAGGGCACTGCGCCATTGCTTTTCAGTGCAAGTGTCGCGTGCCAGCTACAGCTTAGCGGACAAGCTGCCGTCCTGGCGCAGGAGCAGGGCGGGACAGCGCATCGAGCACCTGCGCCGTCGTCACCACTTGCGCATACTCGCCGTGCAAATTGGCCAGCGCCATCGCATGCACCTCGTCCGCCGTTCTTGGCGTGCCCGCATAATCGATTTGAGCAAACGCAAAACACGCATCGGCGACCACCTGCGTGGCAAAGCCCAGATTACCCGCCGTGC
>NZ_JBWBYV010000120.1:0-2244 GCF_056174685.1 Janthinobacterium sp. BHSEK | reverse complement strand
CCTTGGGCCGTCATGTTCGCCTTGTAGCCGGCCTCCGGGAACGAGCGGAAATAGGCCAGGATTTGCACAATCTGGCCTCGATTCATGTTGCCGTAGCTGTCAAGCTTGGCGCCATTGCCGGGCACGATGCGGTAGCCAGGTGGCAGCGCACCCACCGACTGCATGGCGCGCTCGAAGCGCTTCATGGGCCGCGTACCGCCTTTGATCTGCGGCGCCAGGTAGGTGGCCGCCGGCGTCGCCTTGGCGGCGAAGTCCTTCAGCTTGACCTCTGCGCTAAGGTTGGTCTTGGTGGCCGGCCGCACGAAAAGGCTCGACAAGGTGTAGGGCGTCGGGCTGCGGAAAATGTCCCGCATTTCGTGCTTGAGATTGGCGCTGGCCAGCTGGGCCGTGCGCGTCAATGCCACGCGCGTGGCGAACTGCACCTGCTTTGTCCCGGCATCGGCAAACGCCGTCAACTGGCGGATGGCTGGGGCCACGTTTATGGTCATGCGCGCATCCCCAGTTCGCGCTCAGCGCATTCGATGACGAAAATGCTGAACTCCATGCCCGCCTTCTTGCGTTCCATGATGCGCCGGGCCCAGCGCCTGCCGTCGCCTTGGCCGGCATCGCCCAGGGCCTTGAGCTTGAACTCGCCGATCAGTTGCTGTGCCTTGCGGCTCGACATCATCGTCTTGCCGGGCGCGGGCAGTGCGATCGGGTCTAGTGCTGGAATCGGTGCGATCTCTTCGCGCTCCAACTCGGCAGCGAGTGCCGCTTCCCACCGCGGCCGCAGCACGGCATAGGTGCTGTGCGCGCAATCGAAGGCACCCAGCTTGCGCCAGGCCCAGAACACGGCCGGCGACGACCACACGTTCGGCTCGCCGCGGTCGCGCAGCGCGCCTTGCTCCAGCGCTTCGTGGAACGCCACCGACGGGTCGATGGGCGGGCGGCACAGCGCGAGGAACTCCGGTAGCGTCGGTGGCCAGGCCCGTGTGTCCAGCCGCTCGACGCCGCGCGTCAACTCGGCCGTTGTCAGCACGAACAGCTTTTGCGCCCAGTGACGCTTGATCCCGACGGGATCGATGCCTTTCCACTGGTCTGCGAATTTCACGCCATAGCTGAACGCCATCTTGTTGAACAGCGCCGTGACCCACTTTTCCGGGATCGCCTTCTCAGGCCAGGCAAGCGCCTGCTCTTCCAGGGGTGATGTCGATAATGTTGTTTGGTCGTTCATTTTTTTGTGGTCCGCTTCCTGTCAATCCATCAAGGGTTTCCTGCCGTGCCTGATCGCGTACTGTCGCCGTGCTGCGTGGTGCTGCCCGTGCTGGCGGCAGGGCTCCGGCCACCTGCATGGCCTTGGTCTCGCTTGCCCAACGCTTCAAGATGCTCACCACGTAACCGATGCCGATGCCACCGTTCGGTTTGGACTTTTTCGCCTCGGCGCATGCCGCGAGCGCCGTATCGACGCTGATACCTTGCTCGACCAATGCCAGCAGTCGGGGATCTGCTGGCTGCGTTGGCATGCCTGCCTTGCGAAACGCAATACTCAGCTCGACCGCCGTAGCCGCGCCCGCGCGGTCTATGCTCAGTGTTGGCTGTGCTGGGGGGTGGTTCTGATTTTGGTTTTGGTTTTGGTTTTGGTTTTGGTTTTGGTTGGCACCATCGCGCACTGTTCCCGCACTGTTCGCGAACTGTTCGGGAACAGTGCTTGTACTTTGAGCATGCTGCTGTTGCACAAAATCCAGCGTGCTTTGCCCGGCTGCCGCGAGTTCAGCGGCCAGTCGCGCCGCCTCTTCGCGCTTTTTCTTCGCTGCCTTGCCACCAGCACTGCTGGCCTCCAAGCCTTCGTAGTACGCCTGGATCTGTGCCTCAGCATCAGCATCCACCCAGCCGGCATCGGTCAGGACGAAAAAGTCTTCCAGCACATTTTGCGCAGCGGCGATTTCTTCGGGCATGCTGACGCGCAGCAGGCGGAACAGCCTGCCGGTGTCGGCAAGCAGTGGCGCTTCCTTATCGAAATATAGGTCGCGCATGTCGCGGTAGATGCCGCGCTCCAGGCGAGACAAATGCAGCGTGCGCGTATTGAAATCGCCGATGTGATGCGGGTAGTAATTCATGAGTGACGATTACCCTGGTCCTTGAAAACTACTATTTTCAGTTTCTTTTTCACAATAAATTTCCCAGCAGTAACAAATAGGGCGAAAAAGAGCCGGCCTTCATAATCAGGCCGGCCATGTAAGTCGGTGTTATCGCTGCCGCGCCGGG
>NZ_JBWBYV010000119.1:0-4859 GCF_056174685.1 Janthinobacterium sp. BHSEK | reverse complement strand
GTGCCATGTAGTGCCAATCGTGATTGCACCTCCACCGCCGGCACGCAGAATCCCTGATCTCATCGAGCGCTTCAGGCAGATGAAGGGCCAGTTTATCGTAACCAACTGTGCCGTCATAGTGGGCCTCTACGAGCACATCCAATCGCGCTGTGTCGCTGTCGATGGTGACACGTGGGTTGGTCACGGAGTGAGTCGTATCCAACGTCGCGAGAGAGGCGGTGAGGGCAGCAACGATATAGTCTCTACCCTCGATCACCGGATATTCAAACCCGGCCTTGGCGGCAGCTGGGCGAAAGTCCGACATGGCATTTTCTGCCAGTGCGGACGATAGAAGGTTCTTGTCTCGAAGGTCGATGCCAGCGGCGAAGCGGTACAGAGTATCGACTACCGCAAGCTGGTCTGCGACCTCGTTGGCAAGTGATGGTGACATGGTCATAAGTAATTCCTTTGCTGAACCGGCGGCTTGCGAAATGCAGCCAGTCCCGGCATCGGCACCCTTGAAGGCACCTATCATTGTTTTCTCTAATGGTTACTCGAGATCGGCGTCGATGCGTTCGATCAGACCGGCGGCGTTGGCCTGGATTCGGAGAGACCCAATCTCGTGGCCAAAGGTGCCGGTGAAGTCAACGCGAACAAGCGCCACCAGGTTGTGTGGTTGCTCTAGCGACAACAACTTGCTCGCAGTGTTATAACCGACGAAGAATTGTTCGAGGTAGCGACGAATACCTTCGATGCCGGCGAAAACATTGCCAACCGAAACGTCTTCGATGACCGCATCGGACGTGAAGAGAGCCAACGTTCCCTCGACGTCAAAGGCATTGGCGAGCCGTATAAATTGATTAATTAGCTTTTCCATGGAATGCTCCTCAAGCATCGACGATCGTGGTGTCGGCGATGGTCTCGGCAAAACCATTGCCGAAAAGCATTGCAGGGGTCTGAAAACCAGAACGGTACTCGCCGCCGAGAACGCGCCGTCCTGTCTCGGCGGCGGCAGTAGCGGTGAACGTGTAGCCGTTGACTGTGTCGAGCACCGAGCGGACAACACTGCCATCTGAACTGGTGACCTCGGCGACGGCCTGATAACGATGGGCCAACCGTTCCTGCTCACTCGGCCCATCCGGCAGTGCCGAGAGATCACCTTGAGGGAATCCGTCACCGGTAACGTGGACGAACGTTTCAATGTCAGGAATGCCAGTTGACTTCCAGATCGTAATCAGATCGGGAAGGGTGACCTGAAAGCAATCCACTGCCCCCTTGCCAAAGTCGAGTTTTCGGACCGCTCCGTGCGGCCGCACAACCAGCCCTCCGCCGTGGCGCGCAAGCGTCTCTGCGGTGACGCTGCCCATGGCGCTGACGGCCGAGCCTCGCGACAAACCACCTGATACATGCATGGCCACTTGAATGCTCGATGGATTATTTGCCTTTGCGACGGCGTGTCCGGCAAGGCAGCCCAGCATTGCCACGCTGCCGCCACTGCCCAGCAGTAGCATCACACCTGCGGCTTTAGCCTCGCCGTCGAGCACTTCGGCCAGACGATAGCTGTCGAGTTCTGCGGCGACGTCAAGATAGTGCACACCTTGGCGAATACAGGCTTGCATCAGAACATTGGCAGTCCTTGCGAACGGACCTGCGCAATTGAGGAGGACACCGACATCGCCGAGTGATGATTCAACCAGTGCGGTGTCTTCGAGTGCGAAAACGCGGTACTCCAGGCCGAGCATCGCGGACATTGAAACGAGCGTCGCCTCATTACGTCCAGCAAGGATAAGCGGCGTTTCTGCCGCTACGGCGTACTGCGCCGCCATGCGGCCGGTGTAGCCGGTCGCGCCATAAATCATTAATTTCTTCATATCAGTGCTGCCATTCCTTGTAGACGAATTCCAGGCTATAGCCATCCGGGTCGCGCACCTGCGCGGCGTAATAGCGTGGGTCATAGTGCAACTGCGGTCCGGGCGGATGGATTTCGGTGGCGCCGGCGGCCATCGCCGCGGAAAAGGCCGCGTCGACCATGCGCTGGCTATTGGCGACGAAGCCCACATGGGCGGCGCGGCCGTCCACCGTGCCTTCGCGCAGCCAGAAGAACACGCGGCCGTTGGCGCCGAAACCCTTCAGGTCCGGGTGACCTGCCGGGCCTTGGCGGCCGTCGTAGTCAAGTGCATGGGCAATGCCCAGCGGCGCCAGTGCTTTTTCGTAAAAGGCAATCGAGCAAGCGATATCGCTGACGCAGATAAAAACGTGATCGAGCATGATGCGTTCTCCTTGATTCAGATGATGTAGCCACCCGCGACTTCGATGTTCTGAGCATTGATCCAGCGGTTCTCATGGGACAGCAAGCTGGCGATAACACCGCCGACTTCTTCCGGCTCACCGACCCGGCCGAGCGCCGTTTGGTCCGCCAGCATAGCCTCGAATTCCGGTGTCAGTCCACCGCCCAGCTCAGTACGGATCGCACCCGGCGCGATCGAGTTGGCCCGAATGCGGCGCGCGCCAAATTCCTTGGCCATGTAGCGCGTAAGTACCTCCAGACCACCCTTGAAAGCGGCATACGGCGCCACGCCAGCCGTAGCTACCCGGCTCGTTGCGCTGGTGATGTTGACCAGGTGGCCGCCGTCCTCGATGAGCGGCAGCAGCGCCTGAGTCAGGAAAAACGGCCCCTTGAGGTGGATGTTGAACAGACCGTCGAACTGCGCCTCGGAGACTTCAGTGATCGGCGCATACAGCCCGTGGCCGGCGTTGTTGACAAGGAAGTCGAAGCTGTTTCGGCCCCAGACGGCGGCCAGCTGGCCAGACAACGCCTGGCGGAAATCGGCGAACGATTGGATGTTGCCAACGTCCAGCTTCAGCGCAACCGCCTTTCCGCCCATCCCGGTGATGGCTTGCACGACCGCTTCCGCTTTTTCCGGATTGCTGTTGTAAGTGACGACCACGCCCATGCCGCGCTTGGCGCATTCCAGTGCAGTGCTGGCGCCGATACCACGGCTGCTGCCTGTCACGATGACAATCTTCATTCGATTCCTCCAGTAGATTAGTGAGATCCATGGTAAGACTGCCGCCAGCAACGGACTCACCCGATCCTCCTCAATACTTGCCTATTTCTGCTTTCCCATTGCATCCGGGGATGGCCCCTGTTAGGGTTTCAACATGGAACAGCAAATGCAAGAATTGAGAGCGCTGGCCGCAGGGGCCGAGAATCGCCGCACCGAAACCGGCATCCCACGTGTCGCCATGGTGCAGGGCGAGATTCCGGAGCATCTGCTTGCTGCCGTCTACGATCCAATGGTCAACTTGATACTGACGGGATCGAAAACGATGACGATTGGCGACCGCACTTTTCATTATGATCCGGCCACCTACTTTGTGATGTCAGTGGATCTCCCTGCAGTGGGTGCTGTACATCCTGCCGCGACAGGCGAACCGTATCTGGCTGTTAGCTTGACGCTTGATCCCGCTATCGTCGCTGCGCTTATCCGTGACTTGCCGGTGCGGGTATGTAGTACGCTGTTTGGTTCAGGATTCTCGGTTGCGCCGGTCAATGGTGAGCTGCTCGACGCGTGGATCCGTATGCTGCGACTAATGGAACGGCCGGACGAGATAGCAGTCCTCGCTCCTGCTTATGAGCGTGAGATATTGTTTCGTGTGCTTCAGGGGCCTCTTGGTTGGATGCTACGAGACATTGCATCGCCTGACACGGCACTTTCACGTATTAGTGTGGCAATCAACTGGATACGTCGTAACTTTACCGAACAGATAAAGGTGGAGGCACTCGCTGAGATGGCGGCGTTCAGCGTTTCTGCATTCCATCGCCATTTTAAAGCGGTGACGGCATTGAGCCCGTTACAATATCAAAAACGTCTACGTTTGTTACATGCGCGCTCACAACTCATCTCCGGCCAAGGCAGCGCAACTTCGATTGCGTTCAGTGTTGGCTACGAGAGCCCTAATCAGTTCAGCCGGGAATATGCTCGCTTGTTCGGCCTGCCACCTTCTAGAGATCTTGTGAAAGCCACCCGAGAACTGCGGGGGGAATAGTAATCGCGCCGACAACCCTGGATGTCTGGCAGGCTTGGTCTTGGTCTATCAGCTGGTGATTTAAAATTGCTCTCACCAAGCGGTTAGTCGGTCACCAGCCATTTGAAGGTCGGATCAATACGCTGCTGGGCTTACGCTTTTGCTTAAGCGGCCATGGCAAGCTTCTGTTTTGGCGTGACACCGTCTGGTGCCATGTCGCGCCGGCCATGAGCGCAACTCCACCGCGAATGCCCAAAGTCCCCCTCTGGCCGCGCGCACGAAGCAGATGACGGGCTAGTTTATCGTAGCCAACTGTGCTGCTATAGCGCGCAAAAGCAAGCGCTCTGCTGCTGCCTCGATCAGATAAACCATCCTGCGCCGGCAGTTATGGCTAGGGAAGGCCAGCTTTTGCTAGCGCGCGGTTGAAGTCTCTGCAGGGCAGGGGAAATAGACAGGCCAGACCCGATCTAGCCGGGGGGACGGGGCGGCGAAGAAGAAAATGGCGGGACAGGAGCAAGCCTGGGCCACCGGCACGCTCAAGACGCTGGAGCATCTTTACAAGAGCAAGCACGGCGCCAAGCGGGCGGCGAATCTGGCGTGGGAGCACATCAAGGAAGTACGCGAGATCATTCGGGAGAACAGCGAAGAAGCAGGGAAGACGGTGGAAACGGCTTCCAAAGCGTAGACCTGATGAATTACAGGAGGATCACCGTTGACAGGGGATTTGTGTAGTAGTCAGACGCTCACCAACACTCCTATCCAGTATCCTCACTACTGCTGAACAGTCACCTAGTTTAGGAGTAATCCTATTTGCCGGATGAGAGTCCCGCCATACGATTAGATCGTGGGTG
>NZ_JBWBYV010000118.1:0-3465 GCF_056174685.1 Janthinobacterium sp. BHSEK | reverse complement strand
ACGCAGCCCCATGTAGGCGAGCAGGCGTTCGACCAGCGCCGTGGCACCATGCCCCTGGGCCGGTGTTTCGGCTTCCATGGGGTTGGCGGCCTGGGAATGCGGTATCAGTTGCTGCATGATGGTCATGTCATTGCGCCTTTACCGCCATGCTTCCAGGCTTGGCCAGTTGACCCTGGAGGAATTGCTCGCGCTCCATCGGGCGTGCCAGCGCATAGCCCTGGCCGATGCGGCAGCCGATGCCCAGCAATGCGGCCAGCACGGATTCGTTTTCGATGCCTTCGGCCACCAGTTTCAGATTGAGCCTGTGTGCCAGGGCAACGAGGGTGGCGACGATGGCATGCGAATGGCTATTGGTTTCCATGTCGCGAATAAAGGCGCCGTCGATCTTGACTTCATCGAAAGGCATCTTGAACAGGACGTTGAAGGTGGCGGAACCGGCGCCGAAGTCGTCGAGCGACAGGGGAAATCCCTTCGCCCGCAGCGTGTTGAGGCAGCCCGACAGGCACAGTTCATCGAGGACAGGCAAGTCTTCGGTGACTTCGACTTTCAGCAGCCGCGTCGGCAGGCAGGCATCCCACATTCTTGTGGCAAGCATATCTGCCATGCCGGGCGCGCACACGGTATCGATCGAGGCGTTGACGGCAACCGGCACGTCGGCACCTTGACGGCGCAGGTGCCGCAGCACATCGATGACCTCCTTGACGACCCGGTCGAATAGCTGCATATGCAGACCGAGCCGGTTGACCATGGGAATCAGCACCGCCGGCGACACGTCGCCATACCGTGGGTGCCGCCAGCGCAGCAGTGCTTCCGCGCTGACGATGCGCCTGCTGTGCAGGTCATACTGTGGCTGGTAGAGCACGCGCAGGCCCTCGCCCGTGCATATCGCATGGACGACCTCGGCATCGCTGGGCCGTGCCGGGGCATATCGCTTGAGCGCTTGCGGATGCTGTTTGCGTTCCTGCGGCACGGCGCCGGGCACGGTGAGGCGCAAGGGCAGGCGCTGGCACACCGTGATGGAAGGAATGGCATACACGGTGGCGCTCATGGCATTTTCCCGGCGGATTAAGATGGAATAAGTATAGGGACGGCGATTTCAGCGGAGAATCGGACTGTTCTGAAAAGCGCCGCCCCGCCCAGGCTGGACGTCATGACGGACCGGCCGGTTTGCCCGGCTAGCGTGACGTTCCCGGGCCGATATAACGGTCGATGAAGCGGAATACGGTCTCGCCCCACAGAATCCGGTTGCTTTCCTTGGCCCAGCCATGGCCCTCGCCCGTCATCACCATCCACTCGACGGTATTACCTTGCTTGCGCAACTGGTCGCGCATTTTCTCGCCGTGAATCAGGGGCACGCGCATGTCCTCGCTGCCGTAGGCCATCAGCACGGGCGCTTTGATCCTGGCGGCATTGCCGATGGCCGAAACTTTTTGGAAATACGCGTCGTCGGTCTTCGGATCGCCGTGCATCTTGGCACCCATGTCATCCATGACCGGGCCGGACATATCGGACCAATTGACGGTAAACAGCATCTTGACGTCGGTGACGCCGACCCAGTTGATGCCGCATTGGTACAGGTCGGGGTTTTTCACCAGGCCGTACATGGTGGCGTAGCCGCCGTAACTGGCGCCGATGATGCACACGCGCTTGCGGTCGACGATGCCCTGCCTGACCAGCTCCTCGATGCCGTCCGTGATGTCGTCCTGCATGCTCAGGCCCCATTGCTTCCAGCCCGCCGTGTGGTGTTTCCAGCCAAAACCGGTCGACATGCGAAATTGCGGCTGCAGCACGGCATAGCCGCGCGAGGCCAGCATCTGGGTCAAGGGATCGTACTGAAGATGGTCGCGCGAGTGCGGTCCGCCATGGATGTAGGCGACCAGCGGCAGGGCCTTGGGCGCGCGGCCTTGCGGCAAGGTGAGATAGGCCGGAATATTCAGTCCGTCGCGTGCCTGGTAAGAGATTACTTTCTGTTCGGAAAGTTTCTTGCCATCCAGAATGGGCATCACACTGTACAAAGGCTCCAAGGTTTTTTTGCGCGTGTTGAACAAATACAGCTTGCCCACATTATTCACACCTGTGGCACTGACAACCGCGTGGTCGCCACGCCATTGGAAATTGACCTCTTCGTTGGGCAAGCTGGCGTTCAGCGACGCCTGCAGGCGTGCATATTCCGGATCGAAGTAGTGCTTTGTCGGCTTCATGCCATCCACCTGCACGCCGATGATTTTCTTGCGCGCATAGTCGAACAGCAAGCCGTTATTGACATCGACTAGTGTATCCTCGGCAATTAAATCCCCGGCCTTATTGCCGGAGAAATCCCAGATGTGGACGCCCGCCTTGTCGCGGCCGTTGAAGCGGCCGGCGACAAACAAGGTCTTGTTGTCGAAATCGAAGCCCAGCGGATTCATGGTTTTGCCTTCAGTGGCATAGGCTTGGTAGATGGGTTTCCACGGCGCCTTGTCTTCTTCGCGGTAATACACGGTCTGCTTGATGCGCTTGCTGCCATCTTCCACGCTCATGGCCGAGGCCACCCGGATCACATTGTCATGATCGAGCAGCCAGTCGCTGACGGCGCCGGGATTATCAAATGTCAACAAGGTCTTGCGGCCAGTGGTCGTGTCCATGCGAAAAACGTCGCTGGCGCCCAGGTCGGCCCCGCTGCCGCGCTCGTTATTGGAGACAATCAAATCGTTGCTGCCGTCGCCAACCCGCTTCAATACCTGTACCGGTTTGTAGGGCTTGCCGGTGCTCATGGCGTCCTTGACGCTGGCTACCAGGATGCGGAAAGCGCTGCCGTCGCGGTTGACGGCAAACAAGCCGCCGCCCGTCTGTTTTTCCATCACTTCGCTGCTGCCCTTGCTGATGCTGAACACAAGGCGCTGGTTGTTCACCCACAGCGGACTGGTGACATCCCAGTCCGGATCGGAGGCCACGACGGTGGAAGCGCGCGTCTCGAGGTTGATAATGGCCAGCACGAAACGTCCGTTGCGGGGCGTGAGCACGGCAAGATTCAGCCCGTCGGGCGATAGCACGGGGCTGCCGCTAAATTCGCTTTTCTTGAAAAAATCCGCAATGGGAATCGTCTCGTCGGCGTGGGCCAGACCGGTATGCATGCCAGCGCCGGCAAGCAGCAAGGCGAGTAGGGTAAGAGTGGGGGTGTATTTCACTTATATCTCCATCATGAATGGGACAGCGCTCTGGCTAATCAGAGTACATATGGCAAGCAGGGCCGCGCCAGAGAAGCTGGCACGGCTTGATCCTTGGCTTACTTGAAGGCGTAATCGGCAGTCAATTGGAAGTAGCGTCCCATTGATCCATGCAGGCCAGAAATGAAGTTATTGCCATAATGCGGATAGAATGGCGGTTTCCGGTCAAAGGCATTGCGCACCGCAAAACTCAGCTTGGTGTTCTTGACGCCGGAGTAGCTGCCCCCCAGATTGAAGACGGTGAACGAGGCAATGCCCT
>NZ_JBWBYV010000117.1:0-8727 GCF_056174685.1 Janthinobacterium sp. BHSEK | reverse complement strand
CTCACCCGTTCGCCACTCGCCACCAGAGCAAGCTCCGTGCTGCCGTTCGACTTGCATGTGTAAGGCATGCCGCCAGCGTTCAATCTGAGCCAGGATCAAACTCTTCAGTTTAATCTCTGTTACTTTGCCCTTTTACAGGCACCGTCATTGCTGACGGGTCGCTCACTCAAAAAACTGACAGGCTACTTCCGAAGAAGTATCCTATTTCATTATTTCTTGTGAACATTTGATATTTTAAGTTAGACGCCAATCCGAAGATCGACGCTGCACTTACATCAAATGCCCACACTTATCGACTGTTAATTGTTAAAGAACGGTATTCGGTACTGCTTATTTGCCACTCTCGCGCTATCGACAAAGCGTTGTGTTTGTCAGCTGCGAAGAAGGAAGAGTATGAAGCGTTTCGGCTAATTCGTCAACCTTCTTTTTTACTACCTTCACCGTTTCCAGTGATCCCGTTGTTTCGCAAACTGCTGCGTCTCATTGGGGAGGCGAACTATAGCAAAGCGCTCCGGTGGAAGCAAGGCTTTCTCCGCAATACATGCAATCATTTTTCAATTCCCCGGCAATAATCAATATAAAAGTCAGCTTTCAAACGTACGACGTCTCATTCATGGTTAAATACATCACCCTGACCATTTGACAATTTACCTGTAGGTTCGCTTTGTGCTCCTGAATACCGATCAAATTCTCTCCCTGGCACCCGATGCCAGCTCCGCCAAGACAGGTAGCCAACTGGCCTCTCCCGCCAAATGGGATAAGCTGGGCCGCTCGGAGACGGCCACCTGGGGCGAATGCAAGGGTAGCGGCAAGGATCCCTACCGCACCCAGATCGACCTGGGCGAACCTGCCTTCAAATGCTCCTGCCCCAGCCGTAAGTTTCCATGCAAGCATGGACTTGCCTTGTATCTGCTCCTGGCGCAAGACCAGGCCTTGTTCGCAGCAGCGGAAGCGCCCCCATGGGTCAGCGATTGGCTGCGCGACCGCCAGCAGCGTGCCGAGAAAAAACGCTCTGGCGCATCGGAGCAGCCGGCCGCGCAAACGGAAGAGCAATCCGCCGCAAGCGCCGCCACCAACCTGAAGCGCGCGGAAAAACGCGAAAACAAGGTGGCCAGCGGCCTGGCCGCACTGCACACCTGGTTGCATGACCTGGAACGCGAGGGCCTGGCCACCGTGCGCGACCGCGGCCCCGCATACTGGGAAGCCATGGCCGCCCGTCTGGTCGACGCCCAGGCCGCCGGTCTGGCCGGCCGCATCCGGCGCGCCGGCAAACTGTGCTTTCAAAGCGGCGTGCAAGACTGGAGCCAGCAACTGGGGCGGGAACTGGCCGCTATATATATGCTTGGCGATGCCTACGCCAGGCTGGAAACGCTCTCGCCCGACCTGCAACACGATGTGCGGACCCACATCGGCTGGACCACCAGCAGCGACGATGTGCTGGCCCTGGCCGGCGTCACCGATTGCTGGCAAGTACTTTCACAACAGCACAGCGAGGAAGACCGCATACGCACGCGTGCCACATGGCTGCGCGGCGCGCGCAGTGGCCGCTGGGCACTGCTGCTGCATTTTGCTGCCGGTCCACAAGGCTTCGAACAGGCGATCAGCGTCGGCACGCAATTTGAAGGCGAACTCTGCTTTTACACCGGCGCCTGTCCGCTGCGCGCGCTGATCCGCGAGCCAGGTACGACGCTGCCGCTATCGACGTTCCCGACCGAGCAGCCGTCCTTCCTGGCCGCAATGGAGTCCTATGCCGACGCGCTGGCGGCGCAGCCATTCCTCGAGCGCTATCCGCTGGCCTTGTCCGGCATGACGGCAAGCATGGAAGACGCCGGCTTGCTGCTGCGCTGTCCCGATGGACGGCCCCTGCCCGTGAACGCATCGTTCCGCCATGCCTGGCACTTGCTGGCAGTCAGCGGCGGCCACCCCGTCACCTTGGCGGGCGAATGGGATGGCCGCGCCTTCGCGCCCTGGAGCGTATGGGCCGACGGCCGCCTGTATAACTTTGAAAGCGATTTTTGCGCATGAGCAAACTCGACGCCGCCCTGCAGATGGGCAGTTCCCGGGCCAAGATTGCCTTCGAAGCAGAATTGCCGGAAGACTTGCGCCCCCTGCTTGCGGACGATGCCGGCGAAGGCAGGCTCTGGCGTGCCATCGGCGCACTCGAACTGTGGACGCGCGCCGGCTACCTCCCGCCCGCTGCCGTGCCAGCCACAGCGATCTCCAGCACCGATACGCAAGAAGATGCATTGCAGGCTTGCCCGCCCCGTGCGGAAGCCATGTTGGCGCATCTGCTGCGGGACAGCCATCCGCCATTGCGTGGCGAATGGCTGCGCCTTGCCGCTTTGCACCACTGCCGCATTCCGGCCCGCCTGCTGCCCAGGATGCTGGAAGCGGGCAGCAGCCAGCAGGCGCTGCGGCCTGCCATCGTGACCGTGCTGGGTGCGCGCGGCCACTGGCTGGCCCGGCAACATGCGCAATGGACGTGGGCGAGCGGCACGCCTGGCAATGATGATGACGACATCGCGGTGCAGTGGGAAGCGGGCACGCTCGCACAACGCATGCTGGCCTTGCGCCAGTTGCGGGCACGCGATCCCGCCGCAGCCTTACAGTGCCTGCAGGCAAGCTGGAGCCAGGAATCGCCCGAAGACCGCGCGATGCTCCTGCCCTGTTTGAGCGTATCGCTGAGCCTGGCCGATGAAGCTTTCCTGGAGGCGGCGCTGGACGACCGCCGCAAGGAAGTCAGGCTGCAGGCGCAGCAGCTGTTGCGCACCTTGCCCGGCTGCGCGCTGCAACAGCGCATGCTGGAACGGCTGGCGCCATTGCTCCATCTGCAACGGCGCAAACTATTTCCTGACAGCCTAGACGTCGCGCTGCCCGCCGCCAGCGACAAATCCATGCTGCGCGATGGCATCGGCGCGCAAGGCTGGCCGCAACTGGGCGAGAAAGCAGGCTGGCTGGCCGACATGCTGGCATCGCTGTCGCCGCTGCACTGGAGTGAACTGTTTGACAAGTCTCCCGCACAGTGCCTGAAGTTGGCGCTCAGCAATGAGTTCCACGGCGCCCTGGTGCTGGGATGGAGCAACGCCCTGCTGCGACACATGCACGCCGGAACGACCACGCCGGCCGCAGCCGCGGCACTGGGCGACTGGCTGCAGGCGCTGACCTTGCTCTGGCTGGCGACGGATGGCGTGCGCGTACACTATGCGCGCGATTTTTTCTCCGCCTATGGCGCATTGCCCGCCGCCGACGTGCATTCCCGGCTTGCTCAACTGGTCGACGCCTGCGGCCCCACGTGGGGCGACCAGCAATTGCCACTGCTGGGCGTGCTGGCCGACGCCGCGCGCGCTTCGCCTGCGCCCTGGCCTGCCACCCTATCGCTGGCCGTGATGCAGCGCCTGCGCGCCGGCCTGTCCACATTTTCGGTACCTGCCTGGCACTTCAAGCCGACGCTCGAAGCATTTGCGCAAGTACTCGATCCGGCCGCCATGGCTGCCTGCGAAGCAGGCTGGCCGACCGGATCGCCGGCATGGGCCAGCTGGCAGGCACCCGTCGACGACATGTTCAGCGTGATCCGTTTCAGGCATGCCTTATCCCTCTCTTTTCAGGAGCAAATTTGATGTCCAGCATTACCAACATTCTTCGCCAGCATGCTGAAAACCAGTTCGCCACGGAACTGGAAGCCTTGATCGCTGCCGACACCCGGCAGCGCCCGCCACGCTGGAAGATGTCGCCATGGGCAGTCTCCAAGTATTTGCTGGGCGGCAAGCTCGACAACGGCGTCGAGATCACGCCCAAGTACATCGGCAATGCGCGCGTGATCGAAATCGCCGTCGCCACCCTGGCCACGGATCGCGCCCTGCTGCTGCTGGGCGTGCCGGGCACGGCCAAGTCCTGGGTCTCGGAACACCTGGCCGCCGCCATCAGCGGCGACTCGACCATGATCGTGCAGGGTACGGCCGGCACCAGCGAAGAGGCACTGCGTTATGGCTGGAATTACGCGCACCTGCTGGCGAAGGGGCCATCGCTCGATGCAGTCGTGCCCAGCCCGCTCATGCGCGCCATGCGCGAAGGAAAAATTGCCCGTATCGAAGAACTCACGCGCATCCCCGGCGAAGTGCAAGACAGCCTGATTACCATCCTGTCGGAGAAAATGCTGCCGATCGCCGAGCTCGATGAAGAAGTGCTGGCGCAAAAAGGCTTCAATGTGATCGCCACCGCGAATGACCGCGACCGCGGCGTGAATGAATTGTCGAGCGCACTGAAACGGCGCTTCAACACCGTCGTGCTGCCGTCACCCCGCACGGCCGATGAAGAAGTGCGTATCGTGGAAACCCGCGTTGCCAGCCTGGGGCGCGCCCTGGAATTGCCCGGCGAAGCGCCGGCACTGGAAGAAATACGCCGCATCGTGACCGTCTTCCGCGAATTGCGCGAAGGCGTGACGGCCGATGGCAAGACCAAGCTGAAAGGTTCCAGTGCCAGCATGAGCACGGCGGAAGCCATTTCCGTGATCACGCACGGTATGTCGCTGGCGGCCCACTTTGGCGATGGCGTGCTGCGCGGCGCCGACCTGGCGGCCGGCATGGTGGGCGCCATCGTCAAGGACCCGGTGCAAGACCGCATCGTCATGCTGGAATACCTGGAAACAGTGGTCAAGGAGCGCGATGGCTGGAAAGACCTGTATCGCGCTTGCCGCGACGTCATGAATTGAATCCCGACAGGCAACGATGAGCATTCACCTTTTCGGCATCCGCCACCATGGTCCCGGCTGCGCGCGCAGCTTGGTCCGGGCGCTGGAAGCCTTGCAGCCAGACTGCATCCTGATCGAGGGACCGCCCGAAGCGGACGAGCTGATACGCTACGCAGGCGACGCGGACCTGTGCCCGCCCGTGGCGCTGCTCGTGTATGCACCGGCCGAGCCGCGGCGCGCCGTCATGTATCCGTTTGCGGAATTCTCGCCGGAATGGCAAGCCATGCGCTTTGCCCAGGCGCATGGCACCCCCGTGCGCTTTTGCGACCTGCCGCAAGCGCATCGCCTGGCCGAGATTGCGGGCGGGAAAGACGCCGAAGCCGACACGCCCGCAAGCGACGAGGACATGCATGCGGACCCGCTGAGCTGGCTGGCCAGTGCCGCCGGCTTTGGCGACACCGAAACCTGGTGGGACCACCTGGTCGAGCAGCGCGGCGACAGCCTGGACTTGTTTGCGGCCATTGCCGAAATGATGGACGTGGTGCGCAGCGAAATCGCACTGCCGCCAAATGCGCTGGAAAACCGTCGCGAAGCCTATATGCGCAGCATGATACGCCAGGCGGAAAAGCAGGGACACCAGCGCATTGCCGTCGTTTGCGGCGCTTATCACGTTCCCGCGCTCAAGCAGATGCCCAGCGCCAAGAGTGATGCGGAACTGCTCAAGGGTTTGCCAAAAATCAAACTGGCAGCCACCTGGACGCCGTGGAGCTATGGCCGGCTGACGTTTCGCAGCGGCTATGGCGCCGGGGTCGAAGCGCCAGGCTGGTATCACCATCTGTGGCAACGGCCTGAGCAGGCGGGACTGTACTGGTTGACCGATGTCGCCACGCTGTTGCGCAAGCATGATCTCGATGCGTCGCCGGCCCACACCATCGAAGCCTTGCGCCTCGCCGATACGCTGGCCGCCATGCGCGAGCGTTCGCGTGCGGGCCTGAGCGAATTGCAGGACGCCGTGCGCTCCGTCTATTGCTACGACAGCGAACTGCCGCTGCGCCTGATCGCCTCGGCGCTGCTGATCAACGAACGCCTGGGCCAGGTGCCGGCCAGCGTGCCAACCTTGCCCCTGGTGCAGGATGTGCAAGCGCTGCAGAAACGCTTGCGCCTGCCGGTGCGTGCCGATGCGAGCGAACTCGCCCTGGATCTGCGTGAAACGGCGCACCTGGAAAAGAGCGTCTTGCTGCACCGCCTGGCCCTGCTGGACATCAACTGGGGAAGCCGCCTGCGCGTACATGGGAAAAGCGGCACCTTCCACGAACAGTGGCAACTGGCGTGGGAACCGGAATTTGCCGTCAAGCTGATCGAAGCAAGCCTGTGGGGCAGTACGGTGGCCGATGCCGCCACCGCATGCGCACTCAGCCGCGCGGCCAGCGCCGAGACCTTGCCGCAACTGACGGCGCTGGTGGAAGAGATCCTGCTGGCCGATTTGCAAGGCGCCATCGATGGCGTCATGCGGCGCATGCAGGAAGTGAGCGCGACGACGCCGGACCTCGGCTATATGCTGGCGGCCCTGCCGCCACTGGTCAACGTCATGCGTTACGGCAGCGTGCGCGGCACAGATACCAGCGCCCTGTCCAGCATACTCGACGGCCTGGTCATGCGCGCCTGCATTGCCCTGCCTGCCGGCGTGCGCGCCCTGGCAGACGAGGCGGCGGCGGCGCTCATGCAGACGCTGGTCGGCGCCGACCAGGCCATCCGCCTGGCGCAACGGGCCGATTACCAGGCAAGCTGGTTCGCGGCGCTGGAACAGGCGGCCTTGTACGACGCCACGCACGCACTGCTGGCCGGGCGCTGCACGCGCGCCCTCAACGAGCAGGGCCACTGGAGCATGGAGAGGACGGCAAGCGCCCTGGCCTTGCGCTGCTCCCATGCGCTGCCGCCCTTGAGCAGCGCCCATTGGCTGGAAGGCTTTTTGCATGGCAGCGGCACTTTATTGATACACAATGACGAATTGTGGCGCCTGATCGATGCCTGGCTGGCCGGCCTGGCGGCCGATACCTTCATCGAACTGCTGCCCTTGCTACGCCGCACTTTCGGCAGCTTTGCCGCACCCGAGAAGCGCCAGTTATCGGAACGCGCCAGCCAGGGCGGCGGCACGCAGGTTCCGCTATCGGCAAGCATGCCACTGGACGAAACACGGGCGCGGCGCATCTTGCCCACCTTACGATTATTGCTGGATTCCACGCCGGCGCAGGAGCATGCATGAACGATGCAATCAAGACCGGTGAAGCCGCGCGCCGCTGGCGCATGGTATTGGGCAAAACCGATCAACAGGACGAGATCGCCTTGAGCCAGGCCGACCTGGCCATGGACCGCACGCTGGAATCCGTCTACGGCCAGGGAGCGGCGGGTGGACGCGACGGAAACTTGTCGGCGTCGGCGCCGAATGTGGCGCGCTGGCTCGGCGACATCCGTCAGTATTTTCCCTCCTCCGTCGTGCAAGTCATGCAGAAAGATGCACTCGAACGCCTGGGCTTGCAGCAAATGTTGCTGGAGCCGGAACTGCTGCAAGCGGTGGAAGCGGACGTGCATCTGGTCGCCACCCTGCTCAGCCTGAACCGCATCATGCCAAACAAGACCAAGGCTACGGCGCGCCAAGTGGTCAGCCGGGTCGTGCAAGAACTGGAACGCAAGCTGGCTGCGCCGCTGCGCCAGGCCGTGGCAGGTAGCCTGAGCCGTGCCGTACGCAATATGCGGCCGCGCCACAATGAAATCGACTGGCTGCGCACGATACGTGCCAATCTTAAACATTACCAGCCGGACTATCGGACGATCGTACCAGCTACCCGCATCGGCTTCGGGCGCAAAGGACAGTCGCTGCGCGACATCGTGCTGTGTATCGATCAGAGCGGCTCGATGGCGCCATCCGTAGTATATGCCAGCGTATTTGCCGCAGTATTGGCCAGCATCAAAGCTGTCTCCACATCGGTGGTGGTGTTTGATACGGCAGTGGTCGACCTGACGCCATTGCTGGCCGATCCCGTTGACGTGCTGTTCGGCACGCAGTTGGGCGGCGGCACGGATATCAATCGTGCGCTCGCGTATTGCCAGGGTGTGGTGACGCGTCCGCAAGAGACGATTTTTGTGCTGATCAGCGATCTGTATGAAGGAGGCAATAACAAGGAAATGCTGGCGCGGGCAGCCAGTTTGCTGGTCAGCGGCGTACAAGTCATCGTCTTGCTGGCCCTGGATGACAATGGCGCACCTTCGTATGACCATCACAACGCGGCCCGGCTCGCAGCCATGGGCGCGCCCTGCTTCGCCTGCACTCCCGATCTGTTTCCAGATCTCATGGCCTCGGCCATCAAGCGTAACGATATGACGCAATGGGCTGCCCAGGCAGGCATTAACGTTATCGGCGGCAGCGAATAGTGCTGATGGCAGAACGCACAAAGGCAGCGCACAGCGCTGCCTTTTTTTTCGCCTGCTGAACAGCCGGGGTCAGACCCGCCATGCCGCAAACTCAGGGGCTTGCGCGGTAGCCCATGCGGGTCTGCCTCCAGCCTTCGCTGGGGGCTAACGCTCAAACCGCCAGACGAAAAAAAACCCCACCGGAGTCCGGCGGGGTTTTTCTCTACTGCGAATAACAAGCCTGACGATAACCTACTTTCACACTGGTTGCAGCACTATCATCGGCGCAAAGTTGTTTCACGGTCCTGTTCGGGATGGGAAGGGGTGGGACCAACTTGCTATGGTCATCAGGCATAACTTGTACCGGCGCTTGTCTCCTGTGGGACGACAAGGCCATGAATCTGGAAGAAGCGGATTATTTAGAATTTTGGGTAATGATTGCGATCAACAACTTCGCAACATGTACTTTCTTATCCTCTGTACCTGCTAAGGTTATAGGGACAAGCCGTACGGGCAATTAGTACTGGTTAGCTTAATGCATTACTGCACTTCCACACCCAGCCTATCAACGTCCTGGTCTCGAACGACCCTTCAAAGAGCTCAAGGCTCTGGGAAATCTCATCTCAAGGCAA
>NZ_JBWBYV010000116.1:0-5389 GCF_056174685.1 Janthinobacterium sp. BHSEK | reverse complement strand
ATCCACCGCCAACACCCTGAGCGCCCGCAAGCGTGAATTGCTGATGCTCCGCCTAAGGAAGGCCGCCGGCGCGGACACCCGCGGCGATGCGCCGCCGCCGCTCACGCGGGCGGACCACCGCCGGCCACCGCCGCTGTCGTTTGCGCAGCAACGCCTGTGGTTCCTCGACCAGCTCGACCATGCCGCCGGCGCCGCCTACCACATGCCGTCCGCGCTGCGCCTGCAGGGCAAGCTGGACAAGATCGCGCTGAAGTTCACGCTCGATCGCGTCATCGCCCGTCACGAAAGCCTGCGCACCACCTTCGCCAGCTTCGACGGCCAGACCGTGCAACTGATCGCCGCCGCCGACGCCGGCTTCGCGCTGAACGAGTGCGATCTGAGCGGCCTGGCCGCCGCTGAACGCGACAGTGCATTGGCCGCCATCGGCAGCGAGGAAGCGCTGCAGCCGTTCGACCTGGCTACCGGCCCGCTGATCCGTGGCCGCCTGGTGTGCCTGGCCGAAGACGATCATGTGCTGCTGATCACCCAGCACCATATTGTTTCGGACGGCTGGTCGATCGGCGTGCTGGTGCGCGAGGTGAGCACACTGTACGCAGCATTCAGCCAAGGGCGCGCTGACCCGCTGCCGCCGCTGGCGATCCAGTACGCCGACTATGCCGCCTGGCAGCGCGACTGGCTACAGGGGGATGTGCTGCAAACGCAGGCTGCATTCTGGAAAGCGCAATTGAGCGGCGCCCCGGCGCTGCTGGATTTGCCGACCGACCATCCGCGTCCGGCCCGGCAAAGCTATGCCGGCGGCAGCGTGCCGCTGGTGCTCGACGCCGAGGTCACGGCCGGCCTGAAGGCGCTGAGCCAGAAGCACGGCGCCACGCTGTTCATGATCCTGCTCGCCGGCTGGGCGACGCTGCTGGCGCGCCTGTCGGGCCAGGACGACGTGGTGGTGGGCACGCCGGTGGCAAACCGCCAGCGCACCGAGCTGGAAGGATTGATCGGTTTCTTTGCCAACACCCTGGCGCTGCGCGTCAAGTTTGCGGGCGAACTGACCGTGGCTCAACTGCTGGCGCAGGTCAGGGCGCACACGCTGGCCGCCTACGACCACCAGGACTTGCCGTTCGAGCAGGTGGTGGAAGCGGTGCAGCCGGTGCGCAGCATGGGTCACAGCCCGCTGTTCCAGGTCATGCTGAACATGAACAATGCGCCGGAAGGCGGCGCGTTGACCTTGCCTGGACTGACCATCTCCGGCGTCGAACAGCCGCATTCCACGACACAGTTTGACCTCAGTCTGACGATGTCTGACGCCGGCCGGACCATCGTCGGCGCCATCGAGTATGCGAGCGACCTGTTCGAAGAAGCGACAATCGTGCGCATGGTCGGTCATCTGACCACCGTGCTGCGTGCCATGGCCGCAGACGACCAGCAAAGCGTGGCTTGCCTGCCATTGCTGACTGCGGCGCAACGCCAGCAGGTGGTGGCGGACTTCAACTGCACGGCCGCCGTTTATCCATTAGACCAGCTGGTACATCAACTGTTCGAAATCCAGGCCGGCGCCAATCCACAGGCGCTGGCGCTGGTGCACGCTGACAGCCGACTTAGCTACGCCGAATTGAATTGCCGCGCCAACCGCCTGGCGCATCACCTGCGCGGCCATGGCGTCCGGCCGGACCAGCGCATCGCCCTATGCATGGAGCGCGGCGTCGACCAGATGGTCGGCATGCTGGCCATCCTCAAGGCCGGCGGTGCTTACGTGCCGCTCGATCCTGCCTATCCTGCCGACCGCCTGGCCTACATGCTCAGGGACAGCGCACCGCTGGTGCTGCTGACCCAGGCCGCACAGACGACCTGGCTGGCGCAGGTGGCGCCAGCCAGTTTGCCGATCGTGGTGGTGGACGACGCCGACGAAGCCGGCCGCATCGCCGCGCAGCCGGACCACGACCCCGACGAGGGGGCCATCGGCCTGATGCCGCACCATCTGGCTTACATCATCTATACCTCGGGCTCCACCGGCCAGCCCAAGGGCGTGATGGTCGAACACCGCAATGTCCTCAATTTCATTGACCACCACATCAAGGCCTGCGGCCTGAACGCGGCCGACCGTGTGCTGCAATTTGCCTCGTTCGCCTTTGATGCCTCGGTGGGCGAGATTTTCCCGACCCTGTCGGTGGGCGCCGCAATCGTGCTGCGTCCGGCGGACATGGTCGTGCCCGACATGGCCTTCGTCGACCTGCTCGACGCGCACGGCATCACCGTCAGCGACCTGCCCACCGCTTTCTGGCACCAGTGGGTGCAGGAAGTGCAGGCCGGCCGAAGCCGTGCCGCTGCGACCCTGCGCCTGATCATCGCCGGCGGCGAGAAGACAGAGCAGCGCCACCTGGCAGCCTGGCTGGCCGAGCCCGGCGTGCGCGCATGCCGCTGGCTCAATACCTACGGTCCGACCGAAACCACGGTCACCGTCACTTCCGTGGCATACGACAGCGGCAGCATCCTGCCGGCCCAGCACATCCCGATCGGCCGTCCGAATGCCAACACCTGCCTTTACATCCTCGATCAGCAGCTGCAACCGGTGCCGGTCGGCGTCAGCGGCGAGATCCACGTGGGCGGCGATGGCGTTGCCCGTGGCTATCTGCACCGCCCGGAACTGACCAGCGAGCGCTTCATCGCCGACCCGTTCTCCGGCCAGCCGCGCGCCCGTCTCTACAAGACAGGTGACCTGGGCCGCTGGACGACGGACGGTGTCATTGAATACCTGGGCCGCAACGACTTCCAGGTCAAGATCCGCGGCTTTCGCATCGAGCTGGGCGAAATCGAAGCCCGCCTGGCGGCCTGCGACGGTGTCAGGGAAGCCATCGTCATTGCCCGCGAAGATGTACCCGGAGACAAGCGTCTGGTGGCCTACCTGATCGCGCATGACGGCGCCAGTCTGGCGCCGGCCGCATTGCGCGCCGAGCTGGCGCGGCATCTGACCGACTACATGATCCCGGTGGCGTTCGTCGTGCTCGGCGCCTTCCCGCTGACCCCGACCAACAAGATCGACCGCAAGGCCTTGCCGGCGCCGGACGGTTCGGCCGCCGCCGCGCGCGAGTATCAGGCGCCGCAAGGCCAGATCGAAGCGGCGTTGGCCGCCATCTGGTGTGCGCTGCTGAATCTGGAACGGGTCGGCCGGCAGGACCATTTTTTCGAACTGGGCGGCCATTCGCTGCTGGCCGTGCAACTGATGGCGCGCATTCGGCAGGAAATGGAACTCGATATCAGCCTGCGCGAGCTGTTCGCCGGTCCCACCCTGTCGGTGCTGGCACAAGCCGCGGGCCGGGCCCGTCGTGTGCGGACCGAGGCGATCCCGCTGGCCGACCGCAGCCAGCCTTTGCCGCTGTCCCATGCCCAGCAGCGCCTGTGGTTCCTCGACCGCCTCGATCATGCCGCCAGCGTGGCCTATCACATGCCGACCGCCTTGCGTCTGCGGGGCAAGCTGGACAAGCTGGCCCTCAAGGCCACGCTTGACCGCGTGGTGAGCCGCCACGAAAGCCTGCGCACCCGTTTCATCGATGTCGATGGCACACCGGTGCAGGTCATCGCCACGGCGGACGCCGGCTTTGCACTCGGCGAGCGCGACCTGAGCCAGCTCGCCGGCCCGGAGCGCGAAGATGCGGTGCGCCGCCTGGCCGACGATGAGGCCATCCAGCCCTTCGACCTGGCGGCCGGAGCGCTGATACGCGGCCAGTTGCTGCATCTGGCCGCGGACGAGCATGTCCTGCTGCTCAATCAGCATCACATCATCTCCGACGGCTGGTCGATCGGCATACTGGTGCGCGAGATCAGCACGCTGTACGCCGCCTTCAGCGCTGGCCAGGCCGATCCGCTGCCGCCGCTGGCGATCCAGTATGCCGACTATGCGGCATGGCAGCGCGGCTGGCTGCAGGGCGATGTCCTGCAAGCGCAGAGCGCGTTCTGGAAAGAACAATTGACAGGTGCGCCGGCGCTGCTGGAACTGCCGACCGACCGTCCGCGTCCGGCCCGGCAAAGCTACGCCGGCGGCAGCGTGCAGGTGCGCTTCGATGCCGCGCTGACCGCCGGCTTGAAAGCGCTGAGCCAGAAGCACGGCGCGACGCTGTTCATGACCCTGCTGGCAGGCTGGGCCGCGCTGCTGGCGCGCCTGTCGGGCCAGGATGATGTGGTGGTCGGCACGCCGGTGGCCAACCGTCGGCGCAGCGAACTGGAAGGCCAGATCGGCTTCTTCGTCAACACGCTGGCGCTGCGGGTGAAGCTGGAGGGCGATCCGAGCGTGGCGCAGCTGCTGGCGCAAGTCAAGGCGCACACGCTGGGGGCGTACGAGCATCAGGATCTGCCGTTCGAGCAAGTCGTGGAAGCGGTGCAGCCGGCGCGCAGCATGCGCCACAGCCCGCTGTTCCAGGTCATGCTTAATCTGGACAACGCACCGGCCGCCGCCGCCGCGCCCCTGGGGGATCTGGTGCTCAGCGGCGTCGAGCAGGCCTATCACACCACCCAGTTCGATATCAGCCTCAACCTGACGCAGACGGACCACGCCATCGTCGGCAACCTGCGCTACGCCAGCGACCTGTTCGACGCCGCCACCATCGAACGCATCGCCGGCTATTTCACCAGCCTGCTGCGTGCCATGGTCGCCGACGACAGCATGGCGCTGAGCCGCGTGGCGCTGCTCGGCGCCGCCGAGCGCCGCCAGGTACTGGCAGACTTCAACGACACCACCCAGGCCTATCCCGACGACAAGCTGCTGCATCAATTCTTCGAGGAGCAGGTTCGCCGCAGTCCGCAGGCGAGCGCGCTGATTTTCGAAGGCCAGCACCTCAGCTACGATGCGCTCAATCGCCGCGCCAACCGGCTGGCGCACCATCTGCGCAGCCACGGCGTGCAACCGGATTCGCGCGTGGCCATCTGCATGGAGCGCAGCATCGAGATGGTGGTCGGCCTGCTGGCCATCGTCAAGGCCGGCGGTGCCTATGTGCCGCTCGATCCGGGCTATCCCGCCGACCGCCTGGCATACATGCTGGCCGATTGCGCCCCGGCCATCCTGCTGACGCACAGCGCGGTGGCCGGGTGCCTCGATGCCGGCCAAACGCGGGCCATCGTCGTCGATGCCGGGGACGATGCGCGCGCCATCGCGGCACAATCGGATGCCAACCCGGACGCTGAGGCCATCGGCCTGCATGCGGGCCACCTCGCCTATGTGATCTACACCTCCGGCTCCACCGGCCAGCCCAAGGGCGCGATGAACGAGCATGGCGCGGTGGTCAACCGCCTGTGCTGGATGCAACAGGCGTTCTGCCTCGGTGCCGATGACCGCGTCCTGCAAAAAACGCCGTTCAGCTTTGACGTGTCTGTGTGGGAGTTCTTCTGGCCGCTGATGTCTGGCGCC
>NZ_JBWBYV010000115.1:0-10781 GCF_056174685.1 Janthinobacterium sp. BHSEK | reverse complement strand
CCGACACCACCGCCAGCTTTTAATCGGGGAAACGTTGATTCAGCGCAAGCGCCTCATCGAGGTTTGCAATCAGCAACTCCACATACTGCGGATCGAGGTGGCTGCCGCTCACTTCGCGCAGGTAGCCCACCACGCGCTCCAGGGGCCAGGCGTCCTTGTAGCAGCGCTTGTGCATGAGCGCGTCGAAAACGTCGGCGACGGCGGCGATGCGTGCGTATTTGTGGATGCTCTCTCCCACCAGGCCTTGCGGGTAGCCGCTGCCGTCGTATTTCTCATGGTGCTGGTGGGCGATCACGGCGGCCGCCTTCAAGAGCGGGCGCTGCGAGCCGTCCAGGATGGACATGCCCACCGTCGGATGCTGTTTCATGATTTCCCATTCGGCCGCGTCGAGCTTGCCGGGTTTCAGCAGCACGGCGTCGGGCGTGGAAATCTTGCCGATGTCGTGCATGGGCGCCGCGTGGCGCAGCACCATGGTTTCTTCCTCCGACATGCCGGAGGCCTGCGCCAGCAGCTGGCACACTTCGGCCATGCGGCGCACGTGGTTGCCGCCTTCGTGCGAGCGCGATTCGACCACATCGCCCAGGCGCAGGATCAGCTCGGCCTGGGTATCGGTGATTTCCTGCGTCAGCAGGATGTTGTCGAAGGCGATGGCCACGCCTGAGCAGAATACTTCCAGCAATTGCGCGTCGAGGTCGGAAATTTCTTCCACGCCCTTGAGCACCAGCAAGGACGCCTTGCCGCTGCTGTTGGGAAAATAGCCGACATAGGTGTCGCCATGCAGGCGCGAAATTTTATTGCTCTTGGCGTCGTCCAGCTGCGACAGCAGGGACGGGCTGAGGATGCCGTCGTCCGTGTCGCCGATCTGCGCGAGGATTTCATAATCCTGCTCGCCCGTGATGGCGCTGGCGCCGCGCAGGCGCAGCAGCATGCTCGTTTCCAGGCGCAGCAGGGCGACGACTTGCTGCAGCAGGCCGCTGGCGAAGTCGCGCAGATTGCGCTGCTTGAAAATGTGCGCCGAGGCGGCGATGACGCGCTCGAGGCCTTCGCGGTAATGGAGCTGGGCCTGGCGCGCCTCTTCCACCTTCATGATGTCGCGGTAGGCGCGCAGGGCGGCAAAGGTGGTGGTAAACAGCTTTGTGCGGTCGAGCTCGGTTTTTTCCTTGTAGTCATTGATGTCGTAGTTGACGATCACCCGTTCTTCCGGCGCCTGTCCCGGCTGCCCCGTGCGCAACACGATGCGCGTAAACTGGTTGCCCAGGTCTTCGCGCATCCAGCGCGCCACTTCCAGGCCGCTGTCTTCGCGTTCCATCACCACGTCCAGGAAGACGAGCGCGATGCCGTCTTCGCGCGCCAGCACCTGCTTGGCCTCGGCGCCGCTGTATGCATGCACGAAGCTCAGGGCGCGGCCCTCGAGGCGGAAACGGCTCAGCGTCAGCTCGGTGATGTCATGGATGTCGGGTTCATCATCGACGAGCAGGACTTTCCAGGGGGGTAACTTGGGCGATGCTGAAGACAAAAATGACATAAGGGCGAGTTCCGCTAAAAGGCATAACTGACGCAATGCTGAGACGCCCGCGCCAGGAATTCCTGTGCGCCATGAACGGCGTTGCGCGTTTTTCGGGCGCATTTTGTCGATTGTAGACCGACCGCTAAGTATTAACAATAAGCAAGAACAATTGACTAAAATCATGCAACACACGTGCTAAAAAAACACTTTAAATCCGTGCTGTCTACACTATCTATACTTTATCGCTTAGGCAACTATATTTTCAAGACAATACTTTGTTTTAATTAATATTGCCAATGAATCTGCAAAAAAATACGGCGTCTTCCTTCCTGGCGGAACAACGGAAAAGTAACAAGGTATGAATTCCGCGCCGGAATCGACTGGAGCGCGCTATATTGGGCAGGCATAAGAAGTGGCTCCATGCCACTCACATTTCCTGAAAGGGTACATCATGCAAAAGCAAACGACGCGCGCCCTGATCGCCGGCCTGGCCTTGCTGGCCAGCAGCGCGGCCTGGGCGGGAACCGAAGTGCGGTTCAGCAAACCGGATCAATTCACGGACGTCCCGTTCAACCCGCAGGACCGCGACGAGGTATTGAAGGAACTGAGCCGGCATTTCGAGAAACTGGGCGCCTCGCTGCCGCCCGGGCAGACCTTGAAAATCGACGTCACGGACGTGGACCTGGCGGGACGTGAAAATCCATCGCTGCGTGCCGGCCAGGATATCCGCGTCATGAACGGCCGGGTCGACTGGCCGCGCATGCGCCTGCACTATGTGCTGGAACAGGATGGCAAGGTCATCAACAGCGGCGATGCGGCCCTGTCCGACATGTCGTACCTGACCCGCCTCAATCCTTACTTCAGCAATGAAAAATTGCGTTATGAAAAGTTGATGATCGACGACTGGTATGCCGTTACCTTTGGCATCAAGCCGAAGCGCCACGCGCGCAAGTAAGCGGCGCGGCCGGTCGCGGCGTGCCGCCGCAAGTGCCGCCGCACGAGACGTATTGCGCTCCGGAAATTTTCACTTCAGGCTATAGTCAAACAGGACAGGCAGAGGCCGGCATGGCAGCTGCCGCCTGACCGTGAACTTTCTGAAAGGAAGGCATATGCGTATTTCCACGCTGGCGAAAATATGGGTGGCGGCCTTGGTGCTGGCCGCTGGCAGCAGCGCCTGGGCGGGCGTCCAGGTGACGTTCGACAAGCCCGACGACTATTCCGATGTGCCGTTCAGCTCGCGCGACCGGGAACAGGTGCTGGCGGGCCTGGCGGATCACTTCAGCTGGCTGGGCAAGAGCTTGCCCCACGGTCAGGACCTCAGGATCGAGATCACCGATGTCGATCTGGCGGGACGCGAAGATCCGGCGCGGCGCGGCGCCTTCGATGTGCGCGTGATGACGGGCCGCGCTGACTGGCCCCGCCTGCGCTTGCGCTATACGCTCGAGCAACATGGCAAAGTCATTGCCAGCGGCAACGCTTATCTGTCGGACATGTCCTATTTACAGCATATCAATCGCTATTCCAGCAGCGACGCCTTGCGCTATGAAAAGCGCATGATCGACGAGTGGTTCAAGAATACCTTCGGCGTCAAGCCCCAGGGCCGCAGCAGTCCCGTCCTGACCTTGCAGCCGCGCGACGTTCAGCGCAGGTAATCAACGCAAATAAGCCTCTTCGATGCGCGCCAGCTGGCCGTTTTGCCGCATGGCAAGCAGGGCGGCATTCATCTTCTCGATGAAATCGGCCTTGTAGGCGGGGGTATTGCGCGCGCTGTAGGCGATGTAGGTGGCTTCGGACGACAGTTCCAGCACTTCGCGCAAGTGAAAGCCGTAGCCGGCCAGTTCGCCTTGCAGCTGGCGCGCCGTGTGGCGTGCCGCGCCGCGGTCGCTGGCGTAGCAATCGATGCGCCGCAGGGCCAGTTTCTTCAGGTTCGCTTCATTGCCCTTGGCCGCTTCCAGGCGCAGCAGCCCTTTGCGGGCGGGCGCCATCAATTTCTCCGACAGCAGAAAACCCGTGTTGACGCCGATGGTCAGGCCGGCAAAGTCGGTCGGGAAGTGCGTGCGTGGCGTGCGCATGACAGCGTCATGGCAAAACAGCACCACCGATTCGCGGTGCAGCATGGCCGAATACGGCTGCACGTATGGCCGTTCCGTCTTGCGTCCGGGCGGAAACAGGCCGAAAACCTGGCCTTTTTCCAGCGCGTCGAGCCCCCGTTTCCAGGGGCGCGGCTGCAGTTCCAGCCGGTACCCGGGCATCCGGCTGGCCGCCTGGCGCAGGATATCGATGTACATGCCCTTGAAGGCGCCGTGCTCCACATAGCTGTACGGCGCATAGTCATCGTCGCCGTACAGGATGACGGTTTGCGGCGCGGCCAGGACGGGCGGCAATATGCCCAGCAGGGCCAGGGCCAGGCACAGTCTTGCCGTGATTGCTGATTGCATGCCGCTCCAGATTTAATGTCTTCCTGATAAGCATGCAGCATGGCGGCATGAGGGCCCGTTTAACCGCACCTGAATCAATCGATCCAGTTCACCTGTGGAAACTTGCTGCCGAACTCTTCCGGCATGGGCACGACCTGGCTGCGCTTGTAGTTGAAGAAGACAAAGCCGGACTTGGCCATCGCGATCAGGGTGTTATCGCGTGGGCGCGTGATGCGGAAGGTGATGTCGCCGCCATACTTGTTGAAATCCATGACGCCCACTTCGAACAGCAGCTGGTCGCGCGCATGGGCTTCGGCGCGGTAGGTGGTGGCCAGGTCGGTGACGATGATGCCGGTGCCGTCCGCTTCGATGTCGCGCACGCCGTATTCGAACAGGAAGCGGGCGCGTGCCTCGGAAATCATGGAAATCATGGAATCGTTGCCGAGATGGTTGCCGGCATTGATGTCCGTCGTGCGTACCGTCAGTTGCGAGGAGTAGCAGTACTGGTCTTCAGGAAATTCAAGTTTCAAACGGGCCATGGTGTTCTCTTGGGCTGGTGCGCAGGGCGCGGCGGAAAAAAAACCAATTTTAGCCGGTTCCCCGCGCCCCGTCGAAAAACGGCCCCAGCCACGTGCGTGGCTGCGCTTCATTGGCGCACGCTTATTTACGTATGATCTTGTACACCTTGCCCGTGCCGCTCAGCATGTACAGCTCGTGTTGCGCATCCTGGCCGAATGACAGGATGTTGCCCACGTTCGTGATGCCCCAGTCCGTCACAGCGGAGGCGGCGCCATTGCTGTAGCTGAAACTTTTCAGCCAGCCGCTGCAATAGTCCGAGTACAGGTATTGCCCCGCCAGTTCCGGCAGGGCCGTGCCGCGGTACACATAGCCGCCCGTGATCGAGCAGCCGCCGGCCGTATCGTGGCCGTATTCGATGGCGGGCAGGACCAGCCCCGCCTGGTTGCAGCTGGCACTGTTGTAGCAGTGTGCGCCTTCCATGATGTTCCAGCCATAGTTGTTGCCCGCCTGGCCTACGGGACGCACGTCGACCTCTTCCCAGTTGGCCTGGCCCACGTCGGCGATGTACAGCAGCTGGGCTGGCAGGTCGAAGGCGTAGCGCCAGGGGTTGCGCAAGCCGTAGGCCCAGATTTCCCCGCGCCCGCCGGCCGTGCCGGCAAATGGGTTGCCGGGCGGAATGGCGTACGGCTGGGCTACCGTGCTGGCGTTGACGTCCAGGCGCAGCAGCTTGCCCAGCAGCACATTCGTGTTTTGCGCATTGCCTGGCGGATCACCGCCACTGCCGCCGTCGCCCGTGCCCGCATATAGATAGCCGTCCGGCCCGAAGCTGAGCAGGCCGCCATAGTGGTTGCTGAACGTGGGGTGCGGTATCGTGAGGATGGTCAGCGCGGACAGGGGATCGGCCACGTTGGCGTTGCCGGCCGACACTTGCCGGCGCTCGATGACGATATCGCCGGCCAGGTTGGTGTAGTAGATGAAAAAATAGCCATTGCTCGCGTACTGCGGATGGAAGGCCATCGACAGCAGGCCCCGTTCGCCGCTGGTGGTGGTGAGCGTGCTGACGTCGAGGAAGGGCGTGGCCAGCAGGTTGTCGTTCTGCACCACGCGGATGCGGCCTGGACGCTCCACAATGAAAAGGCGGCTGTCGCCGGGCGGCGCCGTGAGGAAGATGGGGGCGTCCAGTCCGCTGGCCACTTCCTGCAGGCGCAGGGCCAGCGGCGCCGCCGCCGCATACAGGACGCTGGCGCTGGCCGTGGCCCCCGCAGTGACTTGCGCCTGCTGGGTAACGGGCGTGGGCGCCAGGGTTCCCGTGCCTTGCGCCACGCTGGCGGCATTGATGGCGTAGGCGCCGGGCGCCAGGCTGGTGAGCGTGGTGGTGGCCGTCAGCGTCTTGCTGTACGACGCGGGCCCCGTGACCGTGACGGCGCCCGCCACGCCGGCCGGCAAGCCGCCGATGGTGACGGTGAGGTTGCCCGTGGTCGCGCCTGGCGCCGGGTGGTGATGGCCGCCGCCGCAGGCGGCAAGCAGGGCCAGGCAGCATGCCAGCAGCAGGGCCAGCCAGGTCTGCTGGCATCGAAAAATAGGGCGCATATCAGTCTCCTGCGGGAACGCGGCAATGGGTGCTCAAGCGGAGTTAGGCTTGCGCCAAGAATGCGCCTCTGTATGCCGGGAAGATTGAGCTGGCGCAAACGTGCGGCAGCATCGGACAAATGCGCCGTGTTTTCAGACAAGCGCGGGGCCAGCTACGCCGCTGTGCCCGCCTGCGCCCGATAATGGCGCATCTGAAACCGAGCAGGAAGACACCCCATGAAAACCAAAGCCGCGATTGCCTGGAAGGCGGGCGCCCCGCTGACCATCGAAGAAGTCGACCTGGCCGGCCCGCGCGCCGGCGAAGTGCTGGTCGAGCTCAAGGCCACGGGCATTTGCCATACCGATTACTACACCCTGTCCGGCGCCGATCCGGAAGGTATCTTCCCCGCCATCCTCGGCCATGAAGGCGCCGGTATCGTCGTCGACGTGGGCCCGGGCGTGACGACCCTGAAAAAGGACGATCACGTCATTCCCCTGTACACGCCGGAATGCCGCCAGTGCAAGTTCTGCCTGTCGCAAAAGACGAATTTGTGTCAGGCCATCCGCTCGACGCAGGGCCGCGGCCTGATGCCGGACGCCACCAGCCGCTTTTCCCTGAACGGCCAGCCGCTGTTCCATTACATGGGCACGTCCACCTTTTCCAATTACATCGTCGTGCCGGAAATCGCGCTTGCCAAGATCCGCGAAGACGCGCCCTTCGACAAGGTCTGCTACATCGGCTGCGGCGTGACGACGGGCGTGGGCGCTGTCTTGTTCTCGGCCAAGGTGGAAGCGGGCGCCAACGTGGCCGTGTTCGGCCTGGGCGGCATCGGCCTGAACGTGATCCAGGCCGCCAAGATGGTCGGCGCCGACAAGATCATCGGTATCGATATCAACCCGGCGCGCCAGGCCATCGCGCGCAAGTTCGGCATGACGCATTTCATCAACCCGAACGAGGTGGAAAACGTCGTCGACGCCATCGTGCAGCTGACGGATGGCGGCGCCGATTATTCGTTCGAATGCGTGGGCAGCACCAACTTGATGCGCCAGGCGCTCGAGTGCACGCACAAGGGCTGGGGCAAATCGTTCATCATCGGCGTGGCGGCGGCCGGCCAGGAAATTTCCACCCGCCCATTCCAGCTGGTGACGGGACGCGAATGGCGCGGTTCCGCCTTTGGCGGCGCGCGCGGCCGCACGGACGTGCCGAAGATCGTCGACTGGTACATGGAAGGCAAGCTCAACATTGACGACCTGATCACGCACCGCCTGCCGCTCGAACGCATCAACGAAGGCTTCGACCTGATGAAGAGCGGCGAATCGATCCGTTCCGTCGTGTTGTACTAATTTTATCGGATGTACTCATTGCGCAACACTTGACGGACGGGGCAGGGCGGCAGGCTGTACTTCGCTGCCTGCCCCTGCTAGTGTGAAGGCATACCGCCTTGCTTTGGGAGCCGTTCATGTTTGCCACTGCCTACCTCGCGACCTTGCGCCGCATGTTGCCCGTCTTCCTCGGCGCGGCCCTGTCTTCCCTGCTGGCCTTGTGGTGGAGCAATGCCGCCAGCCTTGCCACGCCCGCCATCTGGCTGGCGCTGCTGGCCACGTATTTGCTATGCGCACTGCTGTTTACACCGCTGGCCCGGCAGAGCCGTCAACTGGCCACGCGCCACGTGCGTCACGGCAAGCCGCGCTGATTTTTCACCCAGCTAGCGCGCCGTGCTGGAAAAACGTTCGCGGTAATCGCGCGGCGTGATGGCGAGTTTCTTTTGAAACAGGCGGCGCAGCCTGTCCTCGCTATGCAAGCCCGCCTGCACGGCCACCTGTTTTAAGGAAGACACATTGTCTTCCAGCAAACGGCGCGCCGCTTCGAAGCGGGCCGTGTCGATGAATTCCGTGGGGCTGGTGCCCGTTTCGCGCTGGAACACGCGCGTAAAATTGCGCTCGCTCATGGCCAGCCTGGCCGCCAGCAGCGGCACCGTGAGCTCGTCGGCCAGGTGTTCCATGATCCAGCCCTGCAACTGACGGATGGTCGGATGCGTCGTCATCTGGCTCGACAGGTGCACGGAGAACTGCGACTGGCCGCCGGGCCGCTTCAGATACACGACCAGGTCGCGCGCTACTTCCAGCGCGATATCGCGGCTGAAATCGTCTTCCACCAGGGCCAGCGCCAGGTCGATGCCAGCCGTCACGCCGGCCGACGTCCAGAACTTGCCTTCCCGCACGAAAATCGCATCGGCATTGACCTGTATCAAGGGGTAGCGCTGGCGCAGGCTGTCCACGGCGCTCCAGTGCGTGGCCGCGCTCTTGCCGTCGAGCACGCCCGCCTCGGCCAGGAAGAAGCAGCCCGTGCACAGGGCCGCCAGGGTGTCGATGCGGGGCGCCGCCGCAGCCACCCAGGCGGCGAGGGCGGGAATGTCTTGCAGCACCTGCTCGACGTGGTGGCAGCCGACGATGACGGCCAGGTCGGGCAGGCGGTGCGCATCGAGCGTCTTGCTGGCGTGCAGCGACATCAGCGTGTCGGACTCGACCGGACCGATGGCCGTCGAGGCGATGCGCACGTCGTAGCCGCCGGGCAGCTTGCGCAGACGCAGATGGGTGTTGGCGTAGTCAAACACTTTCATGGCGCCGATGGCTTCGAGCGCCTTGAAGCCGGGATAGACGATGATGTCGACGGTGCGCAGGGGGAATTCTTTGGGGCTTTGCTTGATCATGCGATATGCGCGAGGGGGATAAATACTGCCATAATGCAACAACAGCGATGGCGTAGGTTAGCATGAAATAATCCGCGCGCCCGCTGGCTCCCCACCCACCGGATTCCTCGATATCGTGCGCTTACTCCACATTTTTGCCGCCCTGACATTGCTGCTGGGCTCATCCCTTGCCCAAGCGGCCACGCTCAACTTCAATGGCGGTGCCGTCAGCGGCTGCAGCCTGAGCACGGATGGCCTGCAATACACGTGCGCTTCGCTGGCGCTGGGTTCCACCGACGTCATCGTCATCGGCAGCGCGTATGGCGTGACGGTCAACAGTTCCCTGGCGATGAGCTACAACCAGGGCTTGACGATGAGCGGCAATGCCGCGCTGACGGTCAAGGGCAATCTCGACATCAAGGATATCAATCCGCCGAACCTGAAGGTGACGGGGGGCAGCTTGAGCGCCGAGGGCGGCACCTTCCTCATGGGCGCGCAGGAACAGACGATCACGGCGAATATCTCCGCCACGACCATCAAGATGGGCTCGAACAACGTCACGGTGACGGGCAAGATCAGCGCCAAGGGGCCCGTGGAAATCGCCTCGGGTTCCGTCATCAACGGTCCCATCAGCGGCACCGTGGTCAATATCCTGGCCGCCAGTACCCGCATCCAGGGTGATATCACGGCGACCACCTCGCTGACTATCGGTTCCGGCAGCCAGGTGACGGGCAACCTGAAATCGCCGACGATCGACCTGAAGGCGTCGGGCCTGCTCGTCACGGGCAATGTAGAGGCGAGCAATTCCTTGTCGATCGCTTCCGGCAATGGCATCAAGGGCAACGTCGATGCCGGCGAGGTCACGCTCGACTCGTCCAACGCCTATATCACGGGCAACGCCAAGGTCGACCACATCACCCTGGGCTGGCAGGGCCGGGTGCAGCAAACCATCACTTGCAAGGCGTATACGCCGTCGAACCCGTGCAGCTGCGTGACCAACAACAGCGGCTGGGCTTTCAATGAACCGATGGGGCCGAAGTGCGGCCCCGGCACGCAGGCGGGACCCCACCATTTTCAGATCACGCATCCGCCCTCGGCGCTTACGTGTGCGGCGGCGCCCGTGACGGTGACGGCCTGCGCCGATGCCAGTTGTAGCAGTGTCTACACGGGCGCGGCGCAAGTGACCCTGACGCCAGGCGGCGCGACGGCGCAAATCAACAATACGCAACCGCCCACGGGCATGGTCAGTTCCACCGTGGCGCAGACCAAGGCTGCCAATAATGTGCTGCTGGGTTTGACCAGCGTACCGGCCACAACGGGCGCACTGGTGTGCAAGAGCAGTCTCGACAACAGTACGACCAATTGCCAGATGGCTTTCGTCACGAGCGCGCTGCAGATCAGCGGTGCGCCCCGCTATGCGGAGGAAGCGGGGCCGATCAGCATCAGCGCCAAGCAGGCCTCATCATCGAATCCGGACACGTGCGTGCCTCTGTTTGCGGGACAAAGCAAGACACTGACCCTTACATGCAATTATGCCGATCCCGATACGGGCACCTTGCCCGCGCGGATACAGGGAAAGAATGGCACGTATGTGCCGTTGGCCGCCAACGCCAATGCCGGCAGCTCCTGCAGCGTCGCCGGGGCCGATATCCTGCTGGCCTTCGATACCAATGGCGTAGCCACGCCGAACATGCTGTACGCGGACGTGGGTGCGCTGGGCTTGACTGCGACCTATGCATCGGGCAGCGGCAGCGACAGCGGCTTGACGATGACGGGGAACGGCACGGTCATCGTGGGGCCAAAATATCTTGTTTTCAGCGCCATCGCCACACCGCAACAAGCGGGCGTGGCCGTGGTGCCCGTGGCGCCTGCAAAAGACATCTTGCTGTCGGCATGGAATGCAGCGAAAGTGGCAACGCCCAATTTTGGCCGCGAAAAGACGCCGCCGACGGTATCGCTGAGTCCTATCGTGGATGCGCCCACGTTTGCTGGCGCCAACAAACCACCCGTGACGGGCAGCGTGGCCTTTGCCAATGGTATCGGCAAGGTCGGAAATCTGAGCTGGCCGGAAGTGGGGAC
>NZ_JBWBYV010000114.1:0-1655 GCF_056174685.1 Janthinobacterium sp. BHSEK | reverse complement strand
CGACTGAGGTGTCTCTGGTGCCCATTGGTGCAGATGCCGACTGCGGTGTACGCAGCGATGACCCAGCCAAACCCAACACCGGGCCGACCGTGCGAATGGCGCCCTGTACTTTTTCAACACGCAGCAACCCCGTATCAACTATCTCGCCGGCAGCCGCCGTCGATCACACCAGAGAGGAAAACACCATGCCAGGTGCAGCAAACAACACCCCGGCGGCGGCACCAGCTGCCGGCGACCAAGGCCAGCAGGCTATCAACCAGCGCGCGCTCGATGATGCGCGTGCAGAGGGCGCGCGTCTGGAAGGCGAACGTCAAAGCGGCATCCGCGAAGCCGTCACCTTGGGCGGCCTGGAGCCGGCCTACGCAGATCAACTGATCGGCAACCGTGATATGACGGCCGAAGGCGCAGGCCTGGCCGTGCTGCGCGAAAAGGCCAAACGTAGTACGGCCACACCGACGCGCTCTGGCGCGCATATCCAGACTGTCAGCGACGAGACGGATAACCGCCGTGCCGCGATCACGGACGCAATCGTGCATCGCCTGAACCCAAGCGTTGCGCTGCCTGAGCATGCGCGCCAGTACCGCCATATGTCGCTGCTGCGCATGGCTGAAGAAACGCTCGATCACGCTGGCGTCAACGTGCGCGGCCTGTCGGGCATCGAGATTGCCGGCCGTGCCATGCACACCACGTCCGACTTCCCGGCCATCCTGTCGAACGTACTGAACAAGCGCCTGCGCCAGGCGTATGCGGAAGCCGAGCGCACCTACAAGTTGTGGGCGCGCCGTGCCCCGAATGCGCCAGACTTCAAGAAAATGCAAGTGGTGCAAATGGGCGGCGCACCGGACCTGCTGAAACTCAATGAAGCGGGCGAGTATCAGTACGGCACCATCAACGACGCCGGTGAAACCTACGGCGTGGTGACGTATGGCCGCATCGTGGCGGTATCGCGCCAGACCCTGGTCAACGATGATTTGCGCGCCCTGGACCGCTTGGTTGCCGCTTTCGGCGCTTCGGCCAGCCGCCTGGAAAATCGCCTGGTGTATGCACAGCTCACCGGCAACCCAGCCATGGGCGATGGCAAGCAGCTGTTCAGCGCGGATCATGGCAACCTCGGTGATCCTGGCGCGATTTCGGCGGCGGCGCTGGGTAAGGGCCGCAGCCAGATGCGCCTGCAGAAAGGCCTGGCCGGCGAAGAGCTGAACGTTGTGCCGAACTTTCTGATCGTGCCGACGGCGCAAGAGCAGTTGGCTTACCAGTACACCAGCAGCAACTACGTGCCGGCCAAGGCGGGCGATGTGAATGAGTTCCGTGCCGGCGGTCGCACGGCGGTTGAGCCGATTGTCGAACCTCTGCTGGATGGCAATAGCGCGACGGCTTGGTACTTGGCCTCGAACAGCGGCGAGATCGACACCGTCGAATACTGCTGGCTCGATGGCGCCGAAGGCGTCTGGATCGAGAACGAAATCGGCTTCGATGTGGATGGCATGAAGGTCAAGGCGCGCCTGGATTTCGCTGCCAAGGTGGTCGATCACCGCGGCCTGTGGAAAAACGCCGGCGCATAAGCGCTGGTCAAGCGGCGCCATCGCTTCGCGGTGGTGCCTCACTTTACTTTGCAAGGAATCGAGATGAAAAATTTTGTACAGCCAGGCAATACC
>NZ_JBWBYV010000113.1:0-28373 GCF_056174685.1 Janthinobacterium sp. BHSEK | reverse complement strand
TCACAGTATCGCCCTAATTTAACGACAAGTCGTTTGACGCGCTTGGACAGACAACAGACATTCTCATCACGCCTTTGGCAAAGGCTGGAATGACGGGTCCATCCATGCAAGTCTAGTGAGTCGTCACGCGGCTGTGCGGACATCGCAGTGAAGCTTGATACGGATTAAACAAGGATGATCGGGGTTGAACGACTCGGCGGCGCTACCCCGTCGAAATGACCTTGTTCAGGGCGCGCCGCAATTCCTTCAGCCGGGGCGGCTTGCCCAGCACGCAATTGACGTCTTCCGGATAATCGCTGTCGGCCGCCAGGCGCTGGCCCCAGCCCGTGAGCATGATGATGGGCGTGGCCGGCGAACGCTGGCGCACCGCGCTGGCCACCTTGCGCCCGTCCACGTGGGGCATGCCCAGGTCCGTGATGACCACGGCGAAATGTTCGCGCCGCTCGTATGCGGCCTGGAAGCAGTCGATGCCGGCCTGGCCGCCGTCGGCCGACACCACCTCGTGGCCATCGATTTCCAGGATGTCGCGCAGGGACTTGAGCACCATCGGGTCGTCGTCCACCACGAGGATGCGCAGGCGCGGCGGCACAAGGTAGGCCGTGTCGGGCGCTTCATTTTCCTCGTGCGCCGCGCAGGCGGGAAAATCCAGGCGTACCGCCGTGCCCTGCCCCGGCGCCGTGACGATGTCGATGCTGGCCCCGTGGCGCTCCATCATGCCGTACACCATGGCCAGGCCCAGGCCCGTGCCCCGCTCGCCCTTGGTGGTGAAAAACGGCTCCAGGCAGCGGCGGCGCGTATTCTCGTCCATGCCGATGCCCGTGTCGGCTACTTCTATCCGCACCTGCCGCGCCGCCTCGCCCGCCGCGCCGGTGCCGCTGGTGCGCACGCTCAGGGTGCCGCCTTCCGGCATGGCGTCGACGGCGTTGAAGACCAGGTTCGTCAGCGCTTCGCGGATTTCGCCCGCACTGCCCGGCAGCATGGGCAAGCCGTCCGCCAGCTCCGTGCGCAGGGCGATGACGATGCCGCGCTGCTGCGGCATGTCGCTCCAGCGCGCGCGCGTCAGGTCCAGCACCTGCCGCACCACCAGGTTGGCGTCGATGGGTGCCAGGGCCACTTGCGGTTCGCGCTGGCGGTAGAATTCGCGCATGCGCGCCACAGTGGCGGCCACGTCGTCGATGGCGCGCTCGATGACTTCCAGGCAATGCCGGCCCTGCGCACTGAGATTGGTTTCCGTCTCCAGCAGCGATTCCGTGTACAGGGCAACGGGAGAAATGGCATTATTGATATCGTGCGCGATGCCGCTGGCCATCTGCCCCAGCGCGCGCAGGCGCTCCTGCTGCATCACAGACTGCTGCGTCTGGCGTAAATCGTCGTACGCGCGCTGCAGCGCGCCGTAGAGCTGCGCCTGGTTGGCGGCCAGCGCCACATGTTCGCTCAGCTGGCTGAGGAATTCGCATTCGCCGCTGGTAAAGCTGTGCGCGGCGCGGCGCGCCACGATGAGGATGCCGAAGACCGTGCTTTCGGCCAGCAGGGGCGCCATGACGAGGGCGCGCAGGCCCCCTTGCGCCAGGCGCTGCGGAAACGGAAACGCCACCTCGCCGATGTCCGCTTCATACACGAGCTTGCCGCGCACGCAGCTCGACAGGCCATTCTCGTCGATAGGGATGTGCGCCTGCTCGCCCATCATGAACGACAGCGCCAGCGCCTCGCTGCGCACGCCCACGCACGTCACCTGCAGCGCGTGTTCGGACGGCCGGTACAGGCAGATGCAGCTGAAATCGATGGGCAGCTGCTCTTCCAGGCTGCGCACCACCACCTGGAAGATGCTGCGCAAATCCTGCCGTTCGCCGATCGAGCGCGTGATCTGCTGCAACAGGTTCAGACGTTCGAGCTGTTCCTGCACCTTGCGCTCGGCCAGCTGGCGCTCGGCGATCTGCGTTTCCAGGGCGGCATTCGCGTGCGCCAGCGCGTCGCGCGAGACGGTGGTGCGGCGCAGCTTGTCCGTCATGCCGTCGAAGGCGCGCGCCAGGTCGCCGATTTCATTCCTGGTATGCACGCCGAGCGCAAAATCGAGCTTGCCGGCGCCGACGATGAGGGTGCCCTGACGCAGCTTTTCCAGCGGTCCCGTGACGCTGGTCATGGTGAAATAGATCAAGCCGGCCACCAGCGCGATGATCAGGCCGCTAAACAGCATGACGGCCACGTTGGCCCGCCGCTGCGCATCCAGCACACCCTGCCGGCTCAATGCGGACAGCCGCATCGCATCGGCGATCATGCCCTGCACCTTGCCCATGATCTGGCCGGACAGGCGCGACTCCAGCTCACTCAGCACCTCGCGCCGCCGCGGGTCCTGCCCCAGCTCGCGGTGATTCGCGACAAACAGCTGGAACAGGCCGCCCACGCGGGCCAGGTCGCCCCGCAATTCGCGCAGCAACGCGCGCTCTTCGGCCGTGCCGAAGGCGGGCGTGGCCAGCAGGCCGGTGGACAGCGACTCGCTGCGCAGCTGCCACTGGGCCCGCGTGCGCGCGCCATGGTGCAGCGCATATTCGATCGACAGGTAGCGCAGCGACGTGACGGCTTGCAGGATATCGGCCGCCGCCTTGTTCTTCGCCAGTTCGCGCTGCATCGCCATGCTGGTGGAAAACAGCACGGCGACGATGATGGCCACGAGCGCCACGCAAAACAGCTCTGCCAGCTTGAAGCGCGTGACGATTTTCATGGTGGCCGTCTCAATGGATGACCGTTACGGCCGATGGCGCCACGGCTTCCAGGCCTTCCAGGTAGACGGCATCGAGGAAGTTCGGCATCTCGCCGTTCCCGGCCAGGCGGTTCCTGATGGCCCAGCGCGCCTCGTCTTCCAGCGCCAGCAGCAAGCCCTGGTCGAGCACGACGCCGAAGCGGTAACCGTGCCAGGCCGCCTGCAGGCGCGCCGCCTCGCTGGCCGACGCCCTGGCAAACAAGGCGCGCGCGGCATCGGGCTCGTCCCGGCAGAAGCGCGCGCCGGCGAGCAGCGCGCGCAGCACCTTGCGCACCGTCGCCGGGTGGCTGCGCACGTAATCGCCCGTGCCGGCCACGTTGAACAGACCCGCATACACATCCTCGCCGTAGAAGATGGCCGCCTTGCCCTCGAGGCCATGCGTCATGCCCGTCAGGAACGGTTCCCAGCCGGCCGCCGCGTCCACCTCGCCCCGCGCCAGCGCACCCGCCAGCTGCTGCGGCGCGTAGTTGCGCACGGTGACTTCGCCGGGCAACAGCTTCTGGCGGTTCAAAAAGGCGTCCAGCGCGAATTGGCCCGACGTGCCCAGGGTCACGCCGATGCGCTTGCCCTTCAGGCTGGCGGGCGTGGACACGCCGCGGTCCAGGCGCCCCACGATGCCGTGGTCGCGCTCTGCCTCGAAGATGCTGGCGATGATGACGACGGACTGTTTCTGCAGGCTGGCCAGCACCACGGGGATGTCGGACACCGTGCCCAGGTCGGCCTTGCCCTGCAGCACGGCTTCCAGCGACGCCTTGCCCGACGAGTACGGCTGCAGCAGCGCATCGATGCCTTCGCGCGCAAAATGGCCCTGCGCGTGCGCGGCCAGCACGGGACAGCTGCCCACGTATTCCGCATTCACGGCCAGGCGCAGCTTTTCCACCGGGCCGGGCGGCGGCGCGGGACGGGCGTCGAGCCGCCACACGGCGATGCCGGCCAGCGCCACCAGCAGGAGCGCGGCCGCCAGCCAGACCGCCCGCCGCGCCGGCGCAGCGCCGCTCATGCGCTGCACGGCGCCGTGGCCGGCTCCAGCGCGCTGTTGATGGCCTCGGAAAACGCCACCACGTCGATCGGCTTGGTCAGATAGCGGTAGAAGCCCGCCGCCAGTCCCTGGCGCACGTCGCCCGGTCCCGCCACGGCCGTCAGGGCGATGACGGGAATATGCGCGGTGCGGGCATCGGCACGCAGCAGCTGCATGACTTGCGTGCCGCTGATGTCGGGCAGGTCGCTATCCATCAGTATCAGCTGCGGCAGGTGGCGGCGCGCCATGTCCAGGCCCGTCTGCCCGTCACCGGCCGACAGCAGGTCGAGATCGGGGCGATAATGGATCAGGCCCGCCACCAGCGTCACGTTCAGGGGATTGTCTTCCACATACAGCAGCGTCTTGCGCTCCGGCAGGGGCATCGTTTCAGCGGGCCGGGCAATGGCGGACAGGCGCGGGCTCTCTTGCGGCGGCTGGCGTGCCGGACAACTGGCGATGTCGAGCCAGAAGGTGCTGCCGCGCCCGGGCGTGCTGGCCACGCCTATGGTCGCCTGCATGGCTTCAGCCAGGCGCTTGCTGACCGCCAGCCCCAGGCCCGTGCCCTCCTCGTCGCGCGCATCGCGTCCCAGGCGGTTGAAGGGCTGGAACAGCACCTCCAGCTGCGCGGCGCTCAGCCCGCCGCCCGTGTCGCGCACGGACAGGCGCAGCTGCCGTGCATCGACGGGCTGGCAATCGACGTGGATCTCGCCCTGTTCCCGGTTGTACTTGACGGCGTTCGACAGCAGATTGATCAGCACCTGCTTGAGGCGCGTGCGGTCGGCCAGTACGTGCATGTTGCCCGCCTCGACGAACGTCAAGGTGATGCCGCGCTTGCGCGCCAGCGGTTCCATCATTTGCCAGCATTCATGGTAGATGCCGGCCAGGCCCACGGACTCCATCGACAGCGACAGATTGCCCGACTCGATTTTGGCGATGTCGAGGATATCGTTGATCAAAGTCAGCAAATGCCGGCCCGCGCCGAAGATGTGCGAGGCAAAGGTTTTCTTTTCCTGCGCCGTCGAGGGGATGGAATCAGACGTCAGCATCTGCGAAAAGCCCAGGATGGCGTTGAGCGGCGTGCGCAGTTCGTGGCTCATGCTGGCCAGGAAATTGGTCTTTTCCTGGTTCGCCCGCTCCGCCACCTCGCGGGCCAGCCGCAAATCCCGGTTCATGGCGTCGAGTTCGGCCGTGTGCTGGCGCAGCAGAAGTTCCAGGCGTGCATTGGCGATGCGCAGCTGGCGCGTTTCCAGCGCCCGCGCCAGTATCAGCAGGATGCCCGAGACCTTGAACGGCTTGACGACGTAATCGAGCGCGCCCGCCTGCATGGCTTGCACGGCCGAGGCGATCGTGCCTTCGCCCGTCATGACGATGCAGGCCAGGTCAGGATCGATCTGCCGCGCCGCTTCCACCACGGCGATGCCGTTCATGCCCGGCATCATCAGGTCGACCAGCAGCAGGTCGAACGATTCGACGGCCAGCAGGGCCAGCGCCGCCTCGCCCGAAGCGAGCCCCGTCGTGTCGTACGCCTGGCCGCGCAAGGTGTCGCACAGGGCGCGCACATGCGCCAGCTCGTCATCGACGATCAGTATCCGCGGCGGCATTGATGAGCTGTTCATGCATTCTCCTGGCGGCAGGGGCTTGCGGCGAGGAAACTTTCTCCGCAACATGCGTTCCGAGCATAGCACTTGAAAATTACCAAAAATACACGCTTTGTCACGCGCGCGGCCGCGCCAGGCCGAAGCTAGCTCATGGCGGGCAGCCCCCGCAGCAGCTTGTCCAGGGTGAGCGGATACTCGCGCACCCGCACCCCCGTCGCGTTGTAGACGGCGTTGGCGATGGCGGCCGCCACGCCGCAGATGCCCAGCTCGCCCACGCCCTTGGCCTTCATGGGCGAGGACATGGGGTCCGTTTCGTCGAGAAAAATGACGTCCTGGTGCGGGATGTCGGCGTGCACGGGCACTTCGTAGCCGGCCAGGTCGTGGTTGACGAAGAAGCCGCGCCGCCGGTCAACGACGAGTTCTTCCATCAGGGCCGCGCCCACGCCCATGGTCATGGCGCCGATCACCTGGCTGCGCGCCGCTTTCGGGTTCAGGATGCGGCCGGCCGCGCACACGGCCAGCATGCGGCGCACGCGCACTTCGCCCGTGTCGCCGTCCACGCCCACTTCCACGAAATGCGCGCCGAACGTCGATTGCTGGAATTTCTTGTCGAGGTCGCCGTATTCCATGCGGTCTTCGGCGACGACGTCGCCATGAAAGGCGGCGGCCGCGAGCGGCACGCTGCGCTCGCCCTGGCTCACCTGGCCGTCGGAAAAGCGCGCCTCCTTTTCATCGAAGCCCAGCTTGCCGGCGATGGCCTGGCGCAGGCGCACGCAGGCCGCGTACACGCCGGCCGTGGCACTGTTGCCGCCCCACTGCCCGCCCGAACCGGCTGAAACGGGGAAATCCGAGTCGCCCAGGCGCACGACGACCCGGTTCAAGGTCACGCCCAGCATTTCCGCCGCCGTCTGGGCGATGATGGTATAGCTGCCCGTGCCGATATCCGTCATGTCCGTTTCCACGGTCACGATGCCCTTGCCGTCCAGGCGCACGCGGGCGGCGGACTGCATGACGAGGTTGTTGCGAAAGGCGGCCGCCACGCCCATGCCCACCAGCCAGCGGCCGTCACGCCGCATGCCCGGCTGCGTTGCTCTCTCCTTCCAGCCGAATTCCACGGCGCCCGTGCGCAGGCAATCGATCAGGCGGCGCTGGGAAAACGGCCGCCCCGGCTTTTCCGGGTCTACCTTGGTGTCGTTCAGGATGCGCAAGACGATGGGGTCCATTTTCAATTTCTCCGCCAGCTCGTCCATGGCAATTTCCAGTGCCATCAGCCCCGGCGCCTCGCCCGGCGCGCGCATGGCGTTGCCTTCCGGCAAATCGAGCACGGCCAGGCGCATGGCCGTCATGCGGTTGGCGCCCGCATACAGCAGCCGCGTCTGCATCACGGCCGTTTCCGGCTGGCCTCCCTTCAGGTCGCCGGACCACGATTCATGGCCGATGGCCGTGATCTTGCCGTCGCGCGTGGCGCCGAGGCGCAGGCGCTGGATGGTGGCGGGCCGGTGCGTCGTGTTGTTGAACATCAGGGGCCGCGTCAGGGCCACCTTCACGGGACGCTGCGCGGCGCGCGCGCCCAAGGCCGCCAGCAAGGCTTCCGCGCGCACGAACAGCTTGCCGCCGAAGCCGCCGCCGATATACGGCGAAACGATGCGCACCTTGTCTTTCGGTATGCCTAAAGTGCGGGCCAGGTCGCCCCGGCTCCAGTCCACCATCTGGTTTGCCGTCCAGACCGTCAATTGATCTCCCTCCCAGGCGGCGATCGAGGCGTGCGGCTCCAGCATGGCGTGCGACTGGTCAGGCGTCGTGTAGGTCGCGTCCAGCCGCACGGGAGCATGGGCATAGGCGCCGGCGAAGTTGCCCGTCTTGCTGTCGGGCTTGCCATCCTTCGGCTTGGCGGCGCTGCCCTTGGCCTTGGCCAGGTCGAAGGCGCCCGGCTGCGCGACATACTTGACGTCCAGCAACTGCGCGGCCGAACGCGCTTGCTCGAACGTTTCCGCCACCACCAGCGCGATGGCCTGGTGGTAATGCTCGATGTCCGGCCCGCCCAGCAGCTTCGCCGTGTTCATCTTGCCTTTGCCCAGCTTGCCCGCCGACTCCGCCGTCACCACGGCCAGCACGCCGGGCGCGCGGCGCGCGGCGCCCGTGTCGATGGACACGATGCGCCCCTTGGCAATCGCCGCGCCGACGACGTGGCCATAGGCCGCGTGCGGCGCGGCCTTGTTCTGTTCATACGCGTACGGCGCCGTGCCCGTGGTTTTCAGGGGGCCGTCGATGCGGTCCGTGGGGCGGCCCACGACTTTCAGCTGGTCGATGGGATTGGTGGTCGCAGGTGTCGTGAATTTCATGGCTCTAGCCTTTCTTCACCGGTGCTTGCGCCAGGACGGACGCCACGGTGCGCTGCGCCAGGATCAGCTTGAAGCCGTTATCGGCCGTCGGCCTGGCGCCGGCCAGCAGGCGTTCGCTGACGGCGGCCGCGCCATGCGGCATGGCCTGCTCGGCGGCAAGTACTCTCCACGGCTGCGGCGCGACACCGCCCAAGGCCAACCTGCCGGTGCCATCGGGCAAGATGATCGCCGCGACAGACACCAGCGCGAACGCATACGAGGCGCGGTCGCGCACCTTGCGGTAGACGTGCGTGCCGCCCACGGGCCGGGGCAAGGTGACGCTGGTGATCAATTCGCCCGGCTGCAGCACCGTTTCCAGCTGCGGCGTACTGCCCGGCAAGCGGTAAAAGTCGGCGATGGGGATGCTGCGCGTGCTGCCGTCGGCCCGCACGGTGTCGATGCCGGCATCGAGCACGCGCATGGCGACGGCCATGTCGCTCGGGTGCGTGGCGATGCACGCCTCGCTGCCGCCCAGAATCGCCAGCGGCCGGCTGAAACCGGCTATGGCCGAGCAGCCGCTGCCCGGCACGCGCTTGTTGCAGGCCTGGTTCGTGTCATAGAAATACGGGCAGCGCGTGCGCTGCAGCAGGTTGCCGGCCGTCGTCGCCTTGTTGCGCAATTGCGCCGAGGCGCCGGCCAGCAGAGCGCGCGACAGCACGGCGTAGTCGCGCCGGACCGTCGCGTGCGCGGCCAGCGCCGTGTTGCGCACGAGGGCGCCGATGCGCAAGCCGCCATCCTTCGTCGTCTCCACCTTGTCCAGCGCGAGGCCATTGACGTCGATCAAATGCGCGGGCGTTTCGATCTCCAGCTTCATCAGATCGAGCAGATTCGTGCCGCCCGCGATGAAACGGGCGCCGGGCGTAGTCAAGGCGGCGGCCGCCGCTTCGGCCGGCGTGGCGGCCTTCTGATAGCTGAACACTCTCATGCCGGCCCCCCCGCCACCTCGGTGATGGCTTCGATGATGTTGGAATAGGCGCCGCAACGGCAGAGATTGCCGCTCATGCGCTCGCGCAATTCTTCCGGCGTCACCGAGGGGGCCGCGTTCAAGTCCGCGCTGACGTGGCTGGGGATGCCCTGGCGGATTTCTGCCAGCGCGGCGACGGCCGAACAGATCTGCCCCGGCGTGCAGTAGCCGCATTGATAACCGTCATGCGCGATGAAGGCGGCCTGCATCGGATGCAGTTTCTCGGGCGTGCCCAGCCCCTCGATGGTGGTGACTTTCGCGCCGTCATGCATCACGGCCAGGGTCAGACAGGCATTGATGCGCTGGCCGTCGAGCAGGACGGTGCAGGCGCCGCACTGGCCATGGTCGCAGCCCTTCTTGGTCCCCGTCAGGTGCAAATGTTCGCGCAAGGCGTCGAGCAAGGTGGTGCGCGTGTCGAGTTCCAAACTGTGGCGCCGGCCGTTGACGTCGAGGCTGACTTTCATCAGGACGGGCGGCGCCTGTCCCGACAGGGCCGCGCTATGGGCCGCTTCGGCTGCCCCCGTCACGCCGGGCACGGCCACTGCCGTGGCCGACAGCGCGCCGGCGATCAGCAAACCGCGCCTGCCGGCATTGATGTGATTACACTCTGTCATCTCGCGCTTCCTCCTGGCTGTGGACTGGCTGGGCGGGCGCATGCAGGCCCGAAGCAGCAGTCTGGCGGCCGGATGCCTAAGCGTCTGTACGCGAACGAACGTTCAGCCTCAAGCTGCGCCGGGTCGTGCCGACGCCGCCCTGCGCCGCGTAGCCCGTGTGGCGGGCGCAGTGGTCGAGCGCCTGGCGCAAGGCCGTATCGACGTTGCGCAAGGACATGTCGTGCCGCTCGGCCACTTCCTGGCGGGTCAGCTCGTCCACGCGCAGCGCTTCGAGCACTTGCCGGTGGCGCCGCGGCAGCAGCTCGACGGCTTGCGCCAGGCGGCGCACGTCGTCCTGCAGCTCGGCCAGGCGCTCCGGCCCGGCCGCCGTATCGGCGAGGAAATCGACCAGGCCGCCAGCGCCGTCGCCACCGCCCTCGTCCGCAAACAGCCAGGCACGGTTGCGCCGCAGGCCGTCCATGGCCGCATTGCACGCCACGCGAAACACATAGGCGACGGGGCTGTGCGCCAGCGCCGCGCCGTCCCCGGTCGCCAGCGCGCCCAGGCGCAGCCAGGCGTCGTGCAGGCTGTCGCTGGCCAGCTCGGCGCAACCCAGGTGGCGCGCCAGGCGCCGGTGCAGGGCCGCGTAATGGCCCTCCAGCACCGCCTGCAGCCGGGCGCCCTGCCCCGGCACCGGCGTCGGCACGGGCGCCACGTCGTTGGCCGCCTGCAGGCGGGGCCGGATGGCGGGCCGGTAAGGGGCCATCCCCGCCATGCGCAAGGGCAAGGCGTTGGCCATGCCAAGCATGCCGGCCATCATGGCGACAACCTGCTGCGTTCCTGCGCCGTCAGCTGGCGCGTGGCCGATTCCGGCAGCGGGCCCAGGCCCAGCACGCGCACGGCGCTGCGCGGGTTGTAGTCGGCCGCCTCGGTGCGCTCACCCTCCTGCGGCGCCGCTTGCGCGCTGTCCGGCGGGGCGTCGTTGCCAAAACCCAGCACGCGCACCGTGAACACGGATGGCTGCGCGGCGCGCGTGGCGGCGCGCTCGCGCCGCACCACGTCCTGGGCGGCGGCCGTGGCCTGCGTAGCGGCCGCGCTGGCGTTCGTCATGGCGGCCACGTTGACGGACGCTACCGTCGGCATGCCCTTCGCTTCGCCCTTGACCTGGATGTTCGCCGCGTTCACCACCGTCAGCGCGGCCAGGTTGACGCTGCCCGAGACGCGGATGCCCGCCTCGCCCGCGTCGATGGTGCCCAGCGGCGCCAGCAGGTCGACGTCGCCGGCCGGCACTTCCGCGATCGGCGCCAGCGTGGCGATGCCGGCGCCCGTGCTCGGCACGTCGGACGACAGGGTCACGTTGCCCCAGTTGTCATACACGCGCTTGGGCGGCGTGTAGATGATGGTCGACTTCGAACCGCGGCCCGCGTTGATGTCGCCCTGCGACGACCAGCCGAGGATATCGCCGCCGAACGTCGTCATGACGCGGCTCTGGCCCAGCAGGATGCTGCCGTGCGAGAACAGCTCGATATTGCCGCCGCCCTTGGTGATGAGGCCCGAGGTCGACGGCGGCGCCTCGCCCTCGATGCCGAACACCTGCTTACCGCCCGGCGTGAGCAACTGGATGCCGCCGCCGAAGTTGGTGTGCACGTAACCGCTGCGGGGGAAATAGTCCCAGCGCTGCTCGCCATCATTGCGCACCGCGTACAGGCCGCGATACATGACGATGTCGCCCGCATAATCGATAGCCTTGCCGCTGGCGTCCTTGGCCGGCGCCAGGGCCGCGATGGCGTTGCGGCTGCGCAGGAAGCTGCCGTAGCGGGCGCTGTCCGCATCGTTGAACTCGCGCCCGCCCGCCTTCAGCTCCGCGAAATACACGTCGCGGGCAAAGACGCGCTGCTGCGGCTCGGGCAAGGCCAGATAAAAGGCCTGCGCCTCGGCGGGCGTGCCCTTGAAAGCATAACGCTCGCCCAGCCACGCCGCCAGTTCGCCGTCGTACGCTTTCACCACCTTGCCGGCCTGGCCGGCCAGCGGCACGCCCGTCTGGGCCACGTTGGCCGGGTCCAGATACGGCTTGACGAAGCGCAGGTAGTCGAGACCGGCCGCGCCCACGCCCGCCTGCATGGCGATACCGGCGCCCGGGCGCTTGTCTCCGGCGACGACGGGACCGAGGCTGACGACGCTGCCCTTGTCCTGCATCAATATGTTGCGTCCGGCGCTGATGTCGAGCGTGCCGGGGCCGGCCACGTTGAAGGAGCTGTTCAGTATATCGCGCCCGGCCGAAACCACCGAGACGTCAAACGCATTGTTGTGCACGAACAGGTTGCTGATATTCCTGAAGCTCATGTCGCTGTTGCTGGCGCTGCCGTTACTGGCTTCCAGCTGCGCCGTGCCGCTGCCGACGATATCGCGGCCCGCCTTCATCCACACGGGTTGGCCACCCTCATACCAGGTGATGCCCGCATGCCTGGCGTCATGAAACGCGAGGATACGCCCGCTGTTTACGCCCACCAGGTCGCCCGTGACGGCATAGATGCGGGCCACCTGCGTGCCGCTGTTGGCGGGGCCGGCCGAGGAATCGGGACCGAAGGCAAACAGCGGGAAGTTCCATTTCGCCGCCGGCGTCCCCGTGCTCGAGACATTCGTGGCCAGGGGATTGGTCTCATTCGGCCGGATATCCCAGCCCGTGAAGCCTGGCTTGAACGGCGTCGCCATGCTGTCGGCGGCGGCGCCGGACTGGCTGACGGCAAAACCGCCCGCGTAGATGGAATCGCTGGCCAGCCATTGCAGCTGGGCATTGGGAGACGGCGCCAGCAGCAGCGGCGGGCCATACGCGGATGCAGCACCCCAATCCGTGATGGTCTTGCCGTAGTACAAGCTGCCATTTGCGGCCGCGGCCCGCACGATGGACGGATAGACGGTGGCCAGATCGGTATCCGTGCCGACGGACGCCGACAGCGGCGTCATGTTGCCGCCGGCGGAGTAGAGGTCGAGCGCCGTGCGCGGCGTCCACAGGCTGAACCAGCTGTAGCCGTAGCCCTGCTCACCGGCCGCGCCGGTGAACGGCGTGGCATTGAACGCGGTCACGCGGCCGGGATCGGCCACATCCTGCAGCACCAGGTCGCCCAGCGTCGCCACGCTGAACGTGGCGTCGCCTGGCACCAGGGTCATGCCGCCCCGGGGCGAGGCGCGCGTGGCGCGGAAGGCATCGTAGGCGCGCGTTTCCAGCGGCACGTGATCGGTGGAGCGCGTGCCGTATTCCAGTTCCACGCTGCCCAGCTGCGCGGCCGACGTTTCCGCATGGCCACGCAAGTCGACCAGCGCGCCGTTCAGGTGGTTGCCACCGGCCTTGCCGGCGGAATTCAGGGCGCCGCCCACGCGCAGCTCCAGGTCGCCGCCGCCCGTCTGCAGCAGGCTACCATCGGCCAGCACGCGTCCCGTGCCGCCCACGGCCAGCAGCAAACCCTGCGAACGCGGGTTGATGCTGCCGTTATACGAACTGCCCGTCAGCGGGGCCAGCGCGCCCGCGTCGCCCGCCACCTCGGCGCGCACATTGCCGCCGCCCAAGGTGCCGAAGCCTGTAAAGCCCAGCACGGTATCGGCCAGCGTACCGCGGCCCACATAGCTGCCGAAATTGATCCACCACGCTGTCGGCTGAGGCGCGCCGCCCGTGGCCACGCCGCCGCTGCCCTGGCGCCACAGCCAATTGCCCACTGCCACCGAATCGGCCATACCATCCACGGGAACGGGACGCAGGTTGATGGAACTGGCCGCGTCGATCAGCGAGCCGCTCAGGTCGCCCGCCACCTTCAGCAGCAGATTGCCCCCCTGCTCCGGATACCAGGCGCGGTAGATGCTGTCGGCGCCGCCGTCGACCAGGCGTTCATGCGCGCCGTCGGAGTTGCCCAGCACCTTGCCGTCGGCATTGCGCGCGCGCGGCAGGTTGTACGGGTCGCCGGCCGCCGTCGGCGCGGACGACATGCCGGCCGTGTACACGCCATACAGGCTGTCCATGCGCAGGCTGCCGCCGCTGACCAGGTCCAGGTCGCCCGTGCCCGTGCGCAGCACGCTGTAGCGCAGGCTGCTCGCCTTGTAGTCAAACGTGGGGTTCGACGTGCCGCACCAGGTGGGGTTTTCCTCGCAAATGGTCGGCCACTGCAGCGCCACAGGGTCGAGCAGGTCGCCCGCCTTGACGCTCGGGTCGGCGAACTCTTCCGCGCCTGCCTTGGTCCACACATAGGCCACCTTCAACACGCACATGCTCGGGTCGCCGGCGCAAAATTCCGCCACAGTCTGACCGAACTGGCTGATGAATTCCTCGGTGATGGGTTCGCCCGCCACGATGCCGACGATGCCTTCCCGCTCGCCCAGCTCCTGCGCTTCCTTGGTCCAGTACTGCACGCCCTTCGGCGGGATCAGGATGCCGTACATGCCGTAGTGGCTGTCGGCCAGGCGCAGGGTGCCGTGGCTTGGGTGCGCCTGCACGCCGCGCGTGTCGGCACCGTCCAGGTCGGCGCCGGCCACCAGGCGCATGCCCCACGCTTGCGAGCCTTCGGCCAGCATGGGCGCGACGGCCCACAGCTTGCCCTGGCTGCCCGCCACGTCCGGACGCAGCTGGATTGAATCCACATTGGGCATCAGCTTGACGTCGGTGCCGGACGGGATCAGCGACCCCACGGCCAGCGCCAGGTTGCCATTCAGTGCAAACACCGAGCGTTCGCCCGCCACGCCAGGCAGTGGCACGCCCTTGGGCCAGGTCATGGCGCGCACCATCACCGATTGCTTCAGTACGCTGCCCGCATCGAGGCGCATGCCGGCTGTCAAGGTCTGCGCCGTGGCCAGCACGGTGCCGGCCGCGTGGACGATATTGCCGGCGCCGTCGCGCACGGCGGCCGCCAGCACCGTGCCGGCCGGCACGGTGACGGCCTGGTCCAGCGTCGCGGCCACGGGCAGGCGCGTGTCGGCGAGCAGATTGAAACCCTTGACGGGCAAGTCGTAGTTAAGCGCGATGCCTCCCGGGAACAAGGTGCCATCGGCCACGGTCACGCCCTTGCCCGGCACGATGACGTCGCTGCCGTTGATGTCGCGCCCCGGCAGCAAGATCCAGCCCTTGTCATCCTGGGTGGCGGGCGGCGGCGCGAAGCCGTCGTTGATGCTGCCATAGATGCTCAAATCGCCGCCGGCGCGCAGCAGCAGGCTGCCCACCTCGCCCGAACCGCGCACATTTGTTGCGTGAAAGCGCGGGTTCAGGCTGGCGTAGCGCATGCCCGACAGATCCAGGTCTCCCCGCACCACCAGGTCGCCGTCTGGCGTCTTGCTGACGATATCGACGCCGGGACGCAAGTGCAGCGCATCGGCATACGCGGCCGTGTTCAAGCCCGCCAGCTTGATGTTGCGCAAGTTCGTGTTGGCCAGCGCCGCGTCGATGAAAGCCGTGCTGTCCGCATGCTTGCTGTCGAGATATGCCTGGTCGATCACCTGGTAGGGGCGGCCGCTGGCCGACAGATCCGTGGCGTAGGCCGCATCGTCATAGCGCTGCATGGCGTTGACGGCGATCGATTTCGCGCCGCGTATCGTCAAACCGCCGCCGGCCGCAATGGCGATGTCGCCGAAGGTGGCCGCATCAAGATCCGTGCGAACGCCGCCGCTGCCCAGGCGCGGCGCGCTCAATTCCACGGTGCCGCGCGCGGCGCCGTCGTGTTCGCCCTTGCCCTTGCCGGCCACGGCCGTCGTGCCGTGGCGCACGTCGATCTGCGCACCGCCAGCCAGGTCGAGTACGCCTTCGCCCGCGTTCAGCTCCACCGTGGCCCGGTTCGGGCTGTCGATGATCTTGCCATAGCTGTCGACGCGCAAGACCGTGCCATGCGCATCGAGCACGGCATTGCCGGCCAAAGTCAATCCATGCTTGCCGGCCAGGCGGATGCTGCCCACGCGCTCGCCGCTGGCATCGACGGTGCCGGCAACGGACAGCTTGCCGTTGTCGAGGGCCACCTGTACCTCGCCCGCCTTGAGTTCATTGCCGATGGTCAAGTCGCCCTGCTTCAGCTGGAAACTGCGTCCGCCCGTCACGCCGCCTTCATTCAAACGCCCGTTCAGCAACGCAAACTGGCTGTCCGGCGTGCCGCCCGCGCCCAGCGTCTGCGCGCGCACGTCCACGCTGCCCTTCTTGTACGGGACCATGGTGCCGCCCGCGTCGTAGCTGCCGCTGGCGCCGCCCAGTAACTTGCCTTGCAAATCGACCATGCCGGCCGCGCCATCGAGGGCCACGGCCTTCAGGCTGCCGGCGCGGTTGTTCACGGCCGACACGTCGATCACGGCACCGCTAGCTGCACGGATATCGCCGGCGCGGCTGTCCAGCGTCACGTCGCCGCCCCAGCTGTATTTGTCCACGTCGAAAAAGGTGCTCTTGCGGCCCGCCATGTCGATGCGCGCGCCGTCGGCCACGGTGATGTCGCGCTGGGCGCTGATCGTCAACTTGCCGCTAGGCAACACCACGGCCGTCGCCACGCTCACGCTGTCGCCGTTCAAGGCCAGCTGGGCGCCCAGTCCATCGGTATTCTTGACGGACGCGGCTGGCGCCGTACCGGCCGGGGCCGCTACCGTCAGCGCGCCGCCCGCCGTGTAGCTGTGGGCGGAACCGGCGTCGCCCGTCAGCAGCGGCGTGCTGATGTTGAGGTTGCCGCCGCTGTACTGGAAACCCTTGCCCGTTTCATACGCGCCCTGCGCCTGGTAGACGGACAGGCTGCCCTTGTGGTTGGCCGTCACCTGGCCCGACGCCTTCAAGTTGACGTTGCCAAAACCCAGCGCCAGGCGGTCGAACGAGGCGACGCCGGCCGGCTGCGTGAACGGGCCGAAGCCGAAATCGATGCGCTGCGCTTCCAGGTTCAGGGTGCCGCTGCCCGTGCCGGCGCCATGCGTGATGACATTGCCGGCCGGCGACAGGGCGCCGCCCCAGATCAGGTTGGCCGTGCGGATGGTCGCCACGGTATCGGCGCCGCCCTGGCCATACATGGCCGGCGTGGTCAGCACCAGACGCTCCAGCGTGGATTTCCCCGTGCCCTTGTCATAGGTATCGAGCACCACGTCGCCATAGAAATTGACGCTGTCGGCCGCGCTCAGCATCAGCGCCTGCAGGGCCGGCGCGCCCGTGCCGGTATCGCCGCGCAGCAGGCGTTCCAGCACGCCCTGGTTCATGGTCAGGCCGCTGGAACGCGTGCCGTTGGCCTGGGCCGCCGCCAGCGCCTCGCCGCTGCCCATGTTGATGGCGCCCACGGCCAGGCTCAGGTTGCGCGTGCCGTAGCGGGCCGTGTCGTCCAGCGCGAAACTGCCGTTCGTCGACAGCAGCAAGGTGCCTTCCGAGTACAGGCTCGCTGTTCCTTGGTCGGTGCAGGTGTCGTCGCACACGCCGATGCGGATGCCGCCGCGCGCCGTGCCGCTGGCCGGCGCCACGTTGAGCAAGCCGTTCGAGGCCGCCAGCATGTGCACGTCCGCGCGGCCCTTCTTGTAGATGAAGCCGTCGTTGGCGTCATACGCGGCCTTGCCCTTGCCCAGGGTGCTGATGCCGGCACCGGCGGCGATATCGATCAAGCCATCGCCCAGCAGATAACTACTGGGGTCCTGAGCGACGAGGAACACCTCGGGCGCCGACAGGACGGCCCCCGCGCGCAGGTAGATGGCGCGGGCCGAGTTGGCGCCGAAGTTCACGTAGTTGCCAGCCTGGCCATATTCCACCGATGGTGCATTGCCCAGCATCATGCGGGCAGCGCCTATATTGTTCAGGCTGGAGGCGCGCACGCTGACCAGCCCGGCGCCGCTGGTGGCGGGCGCGCCGTCGGCGAGAATTTCAATATCGCCGTTGGCGGTATTGCTCGACATCAGTATCACGGTGCCGCCATAGCCGCCCTCGGCGGCGCCAAATTTACCGGTGCCCTTGAACTGGAAGGTGTCCAGGCCGCCGTCCTGGAGCAGGGTCAGCTTGAGCGTTTTCGCATCGGACGGCAGCAGCGCGCGGGGGATGCCCCGCGTTTGCGCATCGGCCAGCGCGAATGCGGCATAGCCGGTCTCGTTGTACTGGGAATAGCTGCGCAGGACTTTGGCCGGCGTGAGTATCAGCTGGCTGGCCAGCGGCGCGCGGATGTCCGTGCCGGCGATCGACAGGGTGCCCGGCGCGGTCCAGGAACCGTTGCGCAGCGGCTGCGCCAGCGTGCCGGCACCGCCCTGGCCCGCCAGGCCGTTCAGTTCCACGCGGAAAGCACCCGGCAGCAAGGCATAGGTCGACGGCATCAGGGTGTAGGTGCCGGCGGCCAGGCCAGGCACGCCGCTGCCCAGCGTCACCTGCCGGCCGATGGCCGGATCGGACGCCGCCTTTTCTCCGCCGGCGGGCGCCTGCCACGCCTGCACGCCCGGCACGATGGCGTACACGGGATTCGTTGCCAGGCCCGGCAGGACAAAGCCGCCGTTCGTTCCCACCTGCGCCAGCGGATGGTAGCGCGCGTCGGTCGAGCCGCCGCGCCCGGCGATGAAGCCGGCGCCCGTCAGTTCGCCGCCGCCGGACAGGTCGAGCAGCGCGCCCGGCCGCACGTCCACGGCCGCGCCCGCCAATTCCACGCCGTTGCGCAGGCCGCCCTGCGCATTGATGCCGCCCACGCCCATCAAGGCGGCCGGCTTGCCGTTGACGTTCCAGGTCTGGCCATCGACGGTACCGCCATACGGCATGACGAGGCCGGCGCCGCTGACGGAGGTGATATTACTTGGCAACAAGTTAACGGTCAGGCTCCTGTCGTTGTCATAGCCGGCCGCGCCAACCGCCAAGCGCCCCAGCGGCGCGCGCACGACGCCGCCCTGCTCGATATGCGCGGCCGCCAGTTCCAGCGAGCCGAAGGCGGAATACGGCATGGCCGGCACGTCAGCCGTGCTGCGAGTAATGTTCAGGCTGCGCGTAGGGTCATAGCCAAGCTTGCCGTCGACGATGCCATAGCCGGCGCGCACGGCGGCGCCGGCGCCCGTTTCCGGGTACAGCTGGGCCGCAGCGAGGGTCATGTCGCCCGGCGTGGACAGCACCGTCGTCGCCTGATTGCCATCCCAGCCCAGCGGCGACAGCAGGAAGCGCAGGTCGCCGCGGCTCGTCAAACGCACGTCGTCCGACCGAATGTCGACCAGGCCGCGCACGTCGATCAGGTCGCCAGCTATGCTGACCTGGCCGGCCATCGGCGACTGGCCCGCCGTGCCCGGCGTGACATAGTAGTCGCGTCCTGCCGGCTTGACGCTGGCCAGGCGCACGTACGGCGCCGCGATGCCGACCTTCGCGCCGGGCTTGCTGCCTGGCGCCAGCACGGGCGCGCCATACAGCTGGAAGCTTTGCTGCAGCGTCAGCGACATGTCGCCATCGAAGGAGGCGGCGCCGAGCAGGGCCAGGTTGCCGAAGCCGCCCGCCTCCACTTGCTCCACCGAGTAGCGGCCATGGCCGTACTGCAGCGCCTGCGGCCCGTCCTGCGCCGCATCCCGCGCATGCACGCCGTCGGCCAGGTCGCTGGCAACTTTGTGCTGCGTCAACGCCAACTGGCGCCCCTGCAGCACCTTGTCCGTCGCCAGCGTTTTCAGGTAAACGGGCGTGCCCGTGGCCACGGACAGGCTGCCGCCCGCCGCGCCCGCGCCGCCCGCCTTGGCCAGCAGCTGGCCATCGAGGTACAAACCGTTGTTCGACGCCAGCGCGATGCTGCCGCCCGCGCTGGCCACGTCGACGGCCGCGCCGTTCACGTCCAGCACCGCGTGCGCACCGGAAGCATCCAATACGGCGCCATCGCGCACGACGACGAACAGGCTGGCGGCCGACGTGCTGCCCTGCGCATGGTCGATCTCGCCGCCGACGACGATGCTGCCGCCGTCCGCCACCTTGCCGTAGCGCCGGCCCTGCGCGTCCGTGGCCGTGACGGCGCGCGACGCCACGTCGAGCACGGCATGGTCGCCGATCCAGATGGAACGGCCATGGCCGGCCGCCTCCACCGCTTCGGACACGTTCACGTCGACGCCCACGCCGCCGAGGCTGATCTTGCCGCCCCACGCGTTCAGGCGCCCGTCCACCGTCAGCTGGCCCACACTGGCCAGTTTGATGGACTGGCCCGCATCGACGCTCACCACGGCGCCCTTGCCTATCAGCAGCTCGGCGCTGGCCATGTCAGCCGCGCCGGACTGGATATCGCCCACCTGCAGGGCCAGGCTGGCGCCCTTGCGCTGGGTCAGGGTGCCCTTGAGCGCGTTTTCCGTGACCTGCTCCGGCGTCCACAGGGCCAATCTTTCATTGTCCACCACGCGCAGCACGGGCATGCGCACGTCCACCTGGGTGCCGTCCGCCACCGTCAAGCCTTGCTTGCCGACCAGGCTGTAGCTGGAAAAACCCTGCTCAAAAAAGGCGCCGCCCAAGTGCAGGGCGCCGGCCCCGGGTTTTTCAATGTCGCCAATGACGATCTTGTTCGCCTGCAATTCCAGCTTGCCGCCGCCCGTCACGCCATGGCCGCGCAGCTGCGCGCCCTCGCCCAGCACCAGGTCCGATTTCGTTCCATAGCTGGCCAGGGTCACGTTGCCGCCCTTGCCGCCCTGCTGTTTCGCCTGCGACAGAACGGCCGCGCCCGAGCCGGCGTCGATCAGGCTGCCGCTGCCGATGCGCACGTCGCCGTTCGCCCGCAGCGACACACTGCCGCCATTGATATACGGCAGACCAGCGGCGGCCAGCGGATCGCGCAGCACATTGACCAGCAAGCCGCTGGTATCGAGGCTCACGCCATCGGCCAGCACCAGCTTGCCCACGGCCCCGCCCGGGTTGACGAACGTATCGACCATGCCCAGCGCGCCGACCTGGTTCAGCACATTGCCGGCCATGATGCTGCCGCCCTGGCTGCGCAGGCTGGCATTGATGGCCACGTCCTTGCCGAACAGGGTGATGTTGCCGCCGTCGGCCACCTGCAGCGCGCTGTCGACGGTGATCGATCCTTTCGCGGCGATACGGATGGCGCCCAGATGTTGGTCATTGAGCAAGCTGGTATCGAGCAGCAGCTTGCCCTGGCGCTCTGACGCCAGCACGTCCGCCACGTCGAGGCCGGCGGCGATGCCGTCCTGCACGCGCGTCAGGCGCACCTCGTCCATGACGGCCGACAGCGCATGCTGCAGCACGCCCGTGCGCTTGTCGAACATGGGCTGGTACTGGCCGACGATCAGCTGCCCCCGCTGCGCCGCGGCCAGCTGCGACTGCTGGTAGCCGTCGAGCAGGGCCTGCGGCGCCTGGCTCTGGCGCTCGCCCTGGAAGACGTCGCCCGCGATGCCCCCTTCCAGCACGGCCGAACCGGTGGCGACCACCAGCTTGCCCGCGTCGCGGCCCACCGTGTAGCCGTTTTCCAGCCGCTGTTGCGCGGCGATCAATGGATTGGCGTAGAACGCGCTGGCATCCTTGCCCCAGCGCGCATGTTCTTCCTCGTAGCCCTTGTACACGCCCGCGTACGGCAAGTCGGCCGGCGCGCTGCCCGCCTCATGCAGCTTGCCGTCCACGCCTTTGAGCCACGTCTGGCGCAGCGCGCCCGTCTGCACGTCGAGGGTGCCGCCCGACAGGTTGATGCTGGAGCCAAGCTGCGTGACGACATCCTTGCCGCCGAAGCTCACCGTGCCGCCCTGCGCCATCCACTCGCTGACGGAATGGCCCTGCGTGCCCAGGTAGCCGGCCACTTCCAGCAAGCCGCCGGCCGTGTACCAGCGGTCGCTGTCGTAGCCGTTCGTGCCCTTCGGTACGAACACCAGCTTGCGGCGGTCGACCCATATACTGCTGTTGAGCAAAGCCTTGCCGTCGCGGTTGACGGGCGCGTCGCGCTGCTCGTTGCCCTGCACGTTGATCTCGACATTGTTCGCCTCCATGGCCACCTTGACGCCCACGGCGCCGGAGACGTCGAGCTGGGCGCCGTCGCGCAGCAGGCTGCGGCTGGCGGCGTTGACGGCGACCTGGCCGCCCGTGGCCAGGGTCAGCGAGTCGCCCATGAATTCCACCGTGCCGGCGCTGCCGATCTCGATGCGCGACTGGTCGCGGCGGTCGTTGACGGCAACGATATTTTCCGTCGCCGTCACGGCCGGGCCGCGCATGGCGTCGCGCTGGCTGTCGAGCGCCGTCGTCTTGCCGTCGTCCTCGATGACGATGGCCGTGGTGGCGCCCCGTCCCACAGTGACGGCCGCGTCGCTGCCCAGGGCGTTCAGGTGGATGGTGCCGCGCGTGGCTGTCGTCGTCGTGGCCAGCACCACGCCTTCCTGGCGCACGTCGCGTCCGGCCAGCGTGACGTCGCCTTCGCGCGCCTGGATCAGGCCCGTGTTGACGACCTTGCCCGCCGTGCTGCCGGCCGCGAACTGCGGCGTGACTTCGCTGCCGCGCGTGGTCGACAGCGGATTGCCATCCGTGCCCACGCCTTTCTTAATGGTAAAACTGTCGCCGGCAGCCAGCAGGGCCTGGCCCTTGGGCGTGGCGATCTCGCCTGCCTGGTGCACCTCCTTGCCCAGCAGCATCACGTAACCGCCGCCTTCCGTGCTGCCCTTGGGCGCATTGCTGGCCATGCGCGCGCCCGCCTGCACCTGCACCTTGCCGCCCGCATCCGTAAAAGTCGTGGCGCCGGCCGTGCCGGGGCTGTAGATGCCGTCCTTCTGGAATTGCGCGTTGCCGATGCGGGCGGCGGCCGCCACCAGGCTGCGCGTGTCGACCTGGCTCGTGCCGCTAAACACGATGCCGTTGCGGTTGACGAGCAGCACCGTGCCGTCGGCCTTGATCTGGCCCTGGATCTGGCTGGGACGCGATTGCGGATCGTTGACCCGGTTCAGCACGGCCCAGTCCTTCTGCTGCTGGAACGTCAATGTCGTGTCCTTGCCGACATTAAACGTTTCCCAGTTCAGGATGGCCTTGTCCGCCGTCTGCTGCACCACCACAGCCGTCTTTCCCGCCGCCACCGTCTGCACGGGCGCCTGGGCGTTGAGCCAGCCAGCCGTCAGGCTGTTGGTGTCGACCTGCAAGCCACCTTTCACGAGACCATCGGGTGCGCCAGGCACGCCGGCGGCCGCCTGGCGCGCCTGCGCCTGGGCCGCTTGCTGCGCTGCGATGGCGCGCGCGGCCAGGTTCAGGTTGTTGAGCGAACGCTGCAACTGCTGATTGGCCTGCTGTTGCTGGCCCTCGGGGCGGCTGCCCAGCGGCAGCGGCTGGCCATTCGGCAGGCGGCCCGAGCTGGCCGCCGTATTCTGGTTCGCACCCTTGGCCGCGAACCAGCCGCCGCTGAACGCCTGCTGCGCCCGCGCCGGCGTGGTGAAGGCGCCCGCCATCAGCATGGTGGTCAGCGCGTAAGCGAGCGGCGTGAGCCGCAAGCGGCTGCCCAGCGTGGAGCTACGCTGCGCGCCCGTGTCGACGGTCGGGACTGGGCGCTGGGCAGTGTGAAGCTTGGTCATGGCAATGGTTTCCTGGCTAGAGAGAAGGGAACGGAGCCTGGCGGTAGCGCAGGCGTCCATACCTCCATGACGTAGCTGGGCGGCGGAAGGGATAATGTTTTTTGAAAAAATATTTGGATTTGCCTGCCGCCGGGGCATCCGGCAACCGCTGAAATCAGCTCAGCAAGACGATGCCGCCTGGCAGGCTGGTCATTTGCGCGCCCGTCAAGTCGCGTATCATCGCCAGCGCGCCATCCATCTGGCGGATGGAAAAGCGCATGCGCACGAGGCGGCGGCCCAGTTCGGCATTGCGCAGCAGCACGCGGCCGGGCCGGTAGCGGTTGATTTCATCGACCACCTGGGACAGCGGCTTGCCGGCGAATGACAGCGCGCCCGTGCGCCAGGCGCTGGCCTCCTCGGCCGGCGCGGCCGTGGCCGCCTGCACGTCCCGCTCGTCGTAGACCAGCTGCTGCCCCGCATCGAGAGTCAGGCGCCGCTGTTGCCAGACCACCTCCACGGCGCCCGCCAGGCAGGTGACGCAGACGGCGTCGTCCGTGTGGCGCACATTGAAGCGGGCCGACTGCGCCAATAGACGCCCCGCGCCCGCCAGCACCGACACGGGCTGGCGCGCGCCGCTGGCGAGGATTTCCGCTTCGCCGCCCAGCAGTTCGATCGCTTCCGGCGCCCGCACATCGATGCGCGTCTGCGTATTCATCTGCACCGTCATCTGCCGCGACAGGGCCAGTTGCCGCTGTTCGCCCGTGCCCGTGCGGTAGTCGGCATTCAATTCCTGCAAGGATGGCCAGGCGCCCAGCGGCGGACGCAGGGCCAGCACGGCCACGCCGGCCGCCAGCGCGCCGCCGAGGAAGGCGCGCCGGCCGGGACGGAGGGGAAACGCCAGCACGTTCGCCTGCGGCGGCGCGGCGGCGGCGCGGGTCAAGGCGGGGTCTAGCGCCTGCCACACTTGCTGGAGTTCGCGCCATGCGCGCGCATGCGCGGGGCTGCGCGCGCACCAGGCGCGCAAGGCGTCGGCGTCGGCCTGCGTGAAATCGTCGGCACGCAGGCGTGCCCACCAGGCGGCGGCTTCCCGGCCGATGGCAGTGTCGTCATGTTCAACTAGGTCGCGTGGATCGCGGTCGGGAGCGGTCATGGGATTCATCAATATTTACGGCGGCCCGACACATCGCTGCGCTGGGCCGCATCGGCGTCGGCCATGCACGTTTTACAGTGTTGCATGGCGGCCTGCAATTCTTTCTTCACCATCGCCACGGAAATGCCGAAGCGCTCGGCGATCTCCGCATTGAGCATGCCGTCGATGCGCGCCGCCGTCAGGATGGCGCGGCGGCGCGGCGACAGACCCGCCAAGGCCGCGTCGAGCGCCTGCACGTCGAGCCGCGCCGAGACGATGCGGGCCGGGTCGCTGATGTCGTCGCCGGCCTCGTCGGCCATGTGCATCAGCTCTTCGCGTTCGCGCTCGGTGACGATGATGCGGTCGCGGCGGTAGGCGTCGGTGGCGATATTGGCCGCCATGCGCAGCAAATAGGCGTCGGGGTTGTGGACGGGCGCGGCGGCGGGACCCGGCGCCACCATCGCTTCGAGGCGCAGCCAGGTTTCCTGCAGCGCATCGGCCGCATGGTGCTTGCAGCCGACCACGCGCTCGAGGCGCCAGCGCAGCACGGCGTAGCGCGAACTGAGGTGGCGTTTGAGCTTGGTGCGCAGGTCGGGCATGCTCATGGCGCGGAAATTCCCTGCGTGCCGGCGGCGCAATCGGCTTCGCTGCCCGGCCCTTGCGGCAGCAGCAGGATGGAGACGGGCTGCGGCATCGACGGCAGCGGCGCCGCGCCCACGCGCATGCCCAGCACCACGCGCGCGATCGCCGTGTCGCGCGCGCGCAAGCCCGTGCTGTCGAGCAGGTGCACGCGGTCCACCACGCCGGCGCGGTTCAGATACAGCTGCAGCGCCAGGCGGTAGCCGCCGGGGCGCGTCTGCGCGGCGCGGCACAGCAATCCCAGCAGCACGTGCTGCAGCCGGCCCACATAGGCCAGATGGTCGCCGCCGCCCTGCACGGCGCCCGGGATGTCGACGGCGGCCACGACGGCGGCAGGCGGCAGGTCCGCGGCCGCGGCCGCGGCCGCGGCATACACGATGACGGCTTGCGCGTCGGACAGGCGCGATTGCAGCCCCGTTCCTTCCAGCAAGACTTGCAGGGCCGCTCCGGCCGCATAGGGGCCGCGCACGGCGGCCGACTGGCGCCGCACGTAGCGCTGGTCCATCAGCACGGCGATGCCCGTGCGGCGGCTGTACAGGCCGAGCGCATCGCCGAGGTGTTGCGCGGCGATATCGAACTGCAGCACGGCGCCGTCGGCCGGCTGCGCCCGCGCGGACCCCACCGTGGCCAGGAAGCCCAGCAGCACCAGGCATCCGGCCAGCGCAAGCACATGGACGGATGCCGGGCTGCCTGTCATATCGCTCTCTTGTCGCTATCGTGTGAGGAGGGAAACAGGACGCAGGACGGTGTTTCAAATGAAGCATCCTTGCGTCAACTGCAACAGACTACACAGCAAACATGACGGCTTCGTGACATGCTTGTCACCAATAAATTTCGTCATGCGGGACGCCGGGAACAGGCTGGATTTCGGCTACACTGGCTGTCACTTTCCCTTTCAGACGCCTGATGATCGAAAAGAATCTGCCCGAGCTGGTCATGCTGAAGCGCCTCATCGACGAAGGCGGCAGCCACCTGGAAGTGGCCGCGCCCTGCAGCATCGCCATGGATGGGCGCGAATTTCCCGTGTATTCGATCGCCATGGGCAATCCCAGCCCCGACGTACCCGTGCTGGGCTTTTTCGGCGGCATCCACGGCCTCGAACGCATCGGCACGCAGGTACTGCTCTCTTTCCTGGAAAGCCTGGTCGCGCGCCTGCGCTGGGACGCCACCCTGCACCAGCAACTGGAAAGCATGCGCCTCGTCTTCATGCCGCTGGTCAATCCGGGCGGCATGTGGCAAGCGACGCGCTGCAATCCGCAGGGCGTGGACCTGATGCGCAACGCGCCGCTGAGCGCGCGCGAAAAAGTGCCGTTCATGCTGGGCGGTCAGCGCTACAGCCCCCGCCTGCCCTGGTACCGGGGCGCGGCGGACGGCCCGATGGAGCGGGAAAGCCAGGCCGTGTGCGATCTCGTCGGGCGCGAATTGCTGTCGCGCCAGTTCAGCATCGCCCTCGATTGCCATTCCGGCTTCGGCTTGCGCGACCGCATCTGGTTTCCCCACGCTCACACCAAGGTGCCGATCGAGCATCTGGCCGAGATCGGCGCGCTGGAAGAACTGTTCAGCCAGAGCTACCCGAACCACAACTATGTGTTCGAGCCGCAAAGCCGGCAATACCGCACGCATGGCGACCTGTGGGACTATCTGTACCTGAACGGCACCAGCTACACGGGCCGCGTATTCCTGCCGCTGACGCTGGAAATGGGCTCGTGGCTGTGGGTCAAGAAAAACCCGCGCCAGCTGTTCAACCGGGTCAGCATCTTCAACCCCACGGCCGCGCACCGCCTGCAGCGCGTGCTGCGCCGGCACCTGGTGTGGTTCGATTTCCTCATGCGCGCCGCCAGCAGCCACGGCCGCTGGATGCCGGAAGGCTTGCTGCGCAAGGCGCAGCGCCGGCGCGCCCTGGCGCAATGGTACGAATCATGAACCCGCCCACCTGGGTTTTATTGCGCGGGCTGATGCGCGAACAACGCCACTGGGGTACCTTTCCCGCCACGCTGGCGCGCACCCTGCCCGGCGCCCGCATCGTCACGCCCGACCTGCCCGGCAACGGCACGCGCCACGCGCAGGACAGCGCCACCCGCGTGGCCGCCATGGTGGAAAGCTGCCGCCAGGAACTGCTGGCGCGCGGCATCCCCGCGCCCTACCACTTGCTGGCCCTGTCCCTGGGCGGCATGGTGGCCGTCGAATGGGGTCACCGCTATCCGCAGGAAATCGCCCGCTGCGTGCTCATCAACACCAGCATGCGGCCGTTCAGTCCGTTTTACCGGCGCCTGCGCTGGCAAAACTACGGCACCCTGCTGCGCCAGCTGCTGGCCGGCGACCAGCGCAGCCAGGAAAGTCTGATCTTGCGCCTGACGAGCCGTCGCAATGCGGACGGCAACCCCGCGCTGCTGGCCGACTGGCTCCGTTACCAGCAGGAATACCCGGTCAGCCGGCGCAATGCGCTGCGCCAGTTGCTGTCGGCCGCCCGCTACCGCGCCCCGGCAATCCGCCCGCCCATGCCCGTGCTGGTGATGGCCGGCGCGCAAGACCGGCTGGTCGACCACCGCTGCTCGCAGCGCCTGGCGCGCGCCTGGCAAGCCGATTGCCTGATCCACGGCGAGGCCGGGCACGACTTGCCGCTCGACGAAGGCGAATGGGTGGCGCGGTCGGTGGCGCGCTGGCTGGGGGTGACAGAGGCAGACGATAACAAGATAAACACAGCACAATCAATATGCATATAAGCAACCATACTGACCAGCTGGCAGCGCTGGTAGAGGCTCGCGTGCAGGAGCGGATTTTCCCGGGCGCGGCCTGGGCCGTGGGCACCGTCGATCACGGCATGGCGGGCGCGGCCGGGCGGCTCACGCCCGAGCCAGCCAGCGCCGCGATGCAGCTCGACACCCTGTTCGACATCGCGTCGCTGACCAAGATCGTCAGCGTCTGGGCGCTGACGGGCCGGCTGCTGAAGCAGGAACGCCTGGCCCTGGACAGCCGGCTGGCCGAGGTGCTGCCCGGCACGGTAGGATACGCGCTGGCGCCCGTCACGATTTTCCAGCTGCTCACGCATACGGCCGGCCTGCCGCTGCGCGCGCGCCTGCGCGCCAGCTATGGCGAGGTGTACGACGACATCGTGCGCGGCGTGCTGCGCGAGCCGCTGGAAGGCATACCAGGCCAGGCTGTCGACTACACGGACCGCGCGGCCCTGATCCTCGGCCTGGTCATCGAACGGCTGCTGGGCATGCCCCTGGACCAGGCCCTGGAACAGTATGTGCTGCGGCCGCTGGGCATGGCCGCCACGGGCTACGGCCCGCTGGCGCCACGTTCCGGCCAGCTGGTTGCGCCGACCGAGTATTGCGAACAGGCGGGCGCCCACCTTGCCGGCGTGACGCATGATTTTTCGACGCGGCTGCTGGGCGGCGTATGCGGCATTTCCGGGCTGTTTTCCAACGTGCCCGACCTGCAGCGCTTCCTGCAGGCAATGCTGGCGCCGGACCGGCATGGCGAGGTGTTCGATGCCGGCTGGGTGCGTGATTCGCTGACGGTGCAAACGGGTTCCCTGAACCCGTCGCGCGGCCTGTTCTGGCACCCGGCGGCAGGCACGGAGCCGCACGATGACGTCTGGTGCCATCAGGGGTTCACCGGTACCGCCATGTGGCTCAGCCCCCGGCGCGGCCGCTATGCGGTGCTGCTGACGAACAAGCTGTACTACACGCGCGATTCCGCCCGGATCAACGCGCTGCGGCACGCTTTCATGCGCTGCGCCTTCGGGCTCTGAACCCGCGGCTGGCGCACGCGCAGGCGTCTGGCCGGATCGCCGGCCGAAATCCGCAGCCGTGCCTGAGCCAGCGCGACAGCACGCCCCTCCCCCTTTCCTGAC
>NZ_JBWBYV010000112.1:0-1170 GCF_056174685.1 Janthinobacterium sp. BHSEK | reverse complement strand
GGTTAAATACCATCCAGCCATCTTTCCAGGCGCCAATGCTGGCGGCCGCCACGGCGTGCACTGCGCCAGCGCCATCGGCGCCCATGCGAACCGCCTGCCCCGCGCGCAGGCTGACGCTTGGCGCCTGCGCGGGCAAGTGGCTGTCCTGGCCGCTCCACACGGCCACATGGCCTTCCGCGACTTCGACGAACATGGCGCTGTCGCGCACGGCCACCGTGAAAGTGGTGCCCAGCACCGCCACCTTGCCCCAGCGGGTGTGCACGCTGAACGGCCGCGCGGCATCGCGGCTGACTTGCAGGTGGATTTCACCGGTCTTCAGCGTCACTTCGCGGCGGTCGCGGTAATACGCGACAGCGGCACTGGTGCATGCGGCCAGATGCAGTTCGCTGCCGTCCCCCATGCGCTGGACCAGCAGCTGCGAGCGGCCAGTGTTCAGTGTGGCCAGCTCCACCGGCTGCAGCCAGTGCCAGCGTCCCACCGCTCCGCTCAGGGAGACCATGCCCAGCAGGCCCAGCGCCACGACTATCTTGCGGCGTGCAATGCCGGCAGGCAGAGGGCGCGCAATGCGATCCTGCAGCCCGTCGGGACTGGAAGCATGCCAGGCGTCAAGGGCCAGGCGATAGATGGCATCGTTGTCGCTGCTGTGCTCACGCCAGTTGCTCAGTTCCTGCTCGGCAGCCAGCTCCGCAGCCGCACCGCCGCCGTGGCGGCGGGCGATCAGCAGCAGGGCGTGCTCGAAGGACTGGCGCGGAGACATGGCGGGTCAGAATCAATGCCTGGCGTCAGCGAACAGGCGGCTTAAATCGATGCAATCGATGACGCCACGCACGATGTGCTTTTCGATGGCGGCTTCCGTGCACGCCATCTGCCGTGCCGCTTCCGCATGCGTCAGACCATACAGGCGCACCAGGATGAAAGCCTCGCGGCGCTTGCGCGGCATCGCTTCCAGGCGGGCCAGCAGGCGCTCCAGCTGCTGGCGCGCGCATGCTTCGCGTTCCAGCGAAGGAGCGGCATCGGCGGCGACCAGGGCCAGGGTTTCCAGCATGCGCGACTCGGCCAGCTTGCGCCGGGCGCCGTCGGTGACGATGTTCTTGCCGATGCGATACAGCAGGGCGCGTGGGTTATGCGGCGCGGCGCGCGCTTCCATGGCGATCAGCCGCGCATAGCACT
>NZ_JBWBYV010000111.1:0-5862 GCF_056174685.1 Janthinobacterium sp. BHSEK | reverse complement strand
TCCGGGGCCGGCAGCGCTTTGCGGTCGACCTTGCCGTTCGGCGTGAGCGGGAAGCTCTCCAGCATCACGAACGCGGCCGGAATCATGTAGTCGGCCAGGTGCCGGGCCAGTGCGCCGCGCAGGTCGGCAGCCGACGGCGCGGCGCCCGTCTGGACAGTCAGATAGGCCACCAGACGCTTATCGCCCTCCCCTTCCTCGCGCGCCACCACCAGCGCTTCGCGCACGCCGTCACAAGCGGCCAGGCGCGCCTCCACCTCGCCAGGTTCGATGCGGAAGCCGCGGATCTTGACCTGGAAGTCGTTGCGGCCAATAAAGTCGATGTTGCCGTCCGGCAGCCAGCGCGCCAGGTCCCCAGTCTTGTAAAGCCGCGCTTCCGGCCCGCCGGAGAAGGGATCGACGACGAAGCGCTCCGCCGTCAGCTCAGGACGATTCAGGTAGCCTCGGGCGACGCCGGCGCCGCCGATGCAGATCTCGCCCACTACGCCGAGCGGCACCGCCTGCATGTTCTGGTCAAGGATGTAGATTTGTACATTGTTCATCGGCTTGCCGATCGGCACAGACGAGGAGCACGTGCCGTCGCATCGGTAGATCGTCGAGCACACCGACGCCTCGGTCGGGCCATAGGCGTTGAACAGGGCATGGTGGGCGGACCAGCGTTGCGCCAGTTCCGGTGGACAGGCGTCGCCAGCGACGATCAGGGTCATGCGCGCCAGCTCGGCCGGCTCGCCGCACACGGCCAGCGCCGACGACGGCAAGGTCACGTGGGTGATGCCATGGACACGCAGAGTCGCCAGCAGCGGCTCGCCCGGCAGCATGGCGTCGGCATCGGCCAGGAACAGGCTGGCGCCGCTGGAGAGCGCCATGACGATTTCCGAGATGCTGGCATCAAAACTGAACGAGGCGAACTGCAGCACGCGACTTTCCGGACCGACCTCGAAGGCCGCGCTCTGCGCGTTTGCCAGGTTGCACAGGCCGTCGTGACGGTTCATCACGCCCTTCGGCTTGCCGGTCGAGCCCGAGGTGTAGATGACGTACGCCAGATGCCGCGGCGTCAGGCCGATCGCAGCCGGATCCGGATTGCCATCGTCCTCGGCGGCGATGCGGGCGGCATCGGCTTCATCATCGAGCACAAGGCGCGGCAGGTCGACGTGTGGCAGTGCGGCATTCAGCGCCGATTGGGTCAGCAGGGCCGCCGGCGCGCTGTCGTCGAGCATGTAGGCCAGGCGGTCGGCCGGGTAGGATGGATCGAGGGGTACATAAGCGGCGCCGGCCTTGAGGATGCCGAGCAGCGCCACCACCATCGGCACGCCGCGCTCGACGCAGATGGCGACCCGGTCATCGGGCCGCACGCCGATGGCGCGCAGCCGATGCGCCAGTTGATTGGCCTGGCGGTTCAGGCGGGCATAGCTCAGTTTCTCCTCGCCATGCGCCAGGGCGATCGCTTCCGGCCGGGCCTTGGCCTGGGCTTCGAACAACTGATGGATCAAACCGCTGTGTGGCCAGGTCCGCGCGGTATCGTTGAAATCGACCAGCAGATGGCGGCGCTGTTCGGCGCTGTTCAGCGCCAGCTGGCGCACCGGCTTGCCCTCGTCCTCGACCATGGCGTGCAGCAGGGTGCAGAAGTGGCCAACCATGCGCCGCGCGGTGGCTTCGTCGTACAGGTCGCTGGCATAGCGCAGGCTGCCCACGCAGTCGTCGCCGGTATCGGTCAGCGACAGCGTCAGGTCGCACTGCGTGGTGTCCTGCGTCTGCTCGATCGGGCTCAGGGTCAGACCGGGCAGATCAAACACACTGTGGCCAGGGTTGTTGTGAATGGTCAGCATGACCTGGAACAGCGGGCTGTAGCTGGTGCTGCGCACCGGCTGCAGCGCTTCCACCACCTGTTCGAACGGCAGATCCTGGTGCTCGTAAACGCTCAGGGTATGTGCTTTGACCTGGGCCAGCAACTGCGCCACGGTCGGGTTGTCCGCCAGCCGCACCCTCATCGCCAGGGTGTTGACAAAGAAGCCGATCAAGTTTTCCAGCTCGACGCGCTGGCGGTTGGCCACCGGCGTACCCACCACCACATCGTCCTGGCCCGACAGGCGCGCCAGCAGCGCCGCCCAGCCTGCCAGCAGGGTCATGAACAGGGTGGCGCCGTGCCTTTGGCTCAGCGCCTTCAAGCCGGCCGTCAGCTCTGCACCCAGCACCAGCGGAACGCTGGCGCCGGCATAACTTTGGCGGGGTGGACGCGGACGGTCGGTCGGCAGCGCCAGCAGCGCTGGCGCGCCCGCCAGTTGTTCCTTCCAGAAAGCGCACTGGGCTTGCGGCACCGCGCCCTGCAACCACGCGTGCCGCCAGGCGGCATAGTCGCCGTACTGGATCGCCAGCGGCGGCAACGGGTCGGCCCGGCCCTGGCTGAAGGCGGTGTACAGCATGCTTATCTCGCGCACCAGCACGCCAAGCGACCAGCCATCGGAAATGATGTGGTGCTGGGTGACCAGCAGCACGTGCTCGTCTTCGGCCAGGCACAGCAACTGGCCGCGGATCAGCGGCCCCCTCACCAGATCAAACGGCTGCGCCACCTCGGCCGCACTGATGCCGTTCAGGGCGAAGTCGCGCTCATGGCCGGACAGCTGGCTCAGATCGCGCTCGCTCAGGGAAAAACCGGCCGTCGCTGCAGCGATCACCTGCCCGGTCCGGCCGTCGACGCTGGAGAAGGTGGTGCGCAGGCTTTCGTGACGGGCCACGATACGGTTTAGCGTGGCCCGCAGTGCGACCTTATCCAGCTTGCCTTTCAGGCGCAGTGCGGACGGCACATGGTAGGCGACGCTGGCGGCGTGGTCGAGCTGGTCGAGGAACCACAGCCGCTGCTGTGAATCGGAGGCTGGCGTCACGCCGCCCGCCGTCCGCAACGGGATCGGCGCCAGCGCCGGCACCGAAGCCGTGGCGGCAGCCTGCAGACGACGCTCGATTTCGGCGGCCTGCGCCGCCACCGTCGGCGTATCAAACAGCGTGCGCAGGGCCAGTTCCACGCGCAGCGCCGAGCGGATACGGGAAGCCAGTTGCACCGCGATCAGCGAGCTTCCGCCCAGCAGGAAGAAGTTGTCCTCGCTGCCGACCGGCTGGATGCCCAGCAGGTTCTCCCAGATCGCGCACAGTGTTTGTTCGGTCGGCGAGCGCGGCGCCACATACGGCGTCGCCAGTTCGGGACGCTGGTGGTGCGACAGCAGCGGCGCGCGCTCCTCGGCGGCGTCCGCATCCGGTGGCCCCGCCTGGTCGGCCAGACTGGAGGCCTCGGCCAGGTCCGGCGTGTCCATGTAGCGCTGCTGCGCCGCGATCCAGTAGCGCTTGCGCTGAAACGGATAGGTCGGCAGCGGAATGCGGCCGCCGGTGGCGTCGCCATACACGGCGTCCCAGTCGATGGCGCAGCCGTTGGCCCACAGTTGACCCAGCGCACCAAGCAGCACGCTCACGCCGCTGTCGGCGGCGTCGCGCCGCGGCATCGTCGTGATCGTCACCGCCCGGCGCGGCGTGGCGCCGGCTGCCGCCTCGCGGCGCAGCAGGTTGGCCAGCGTATGCCCGGGACCGATTTCGACAAAGACGTAGGCAGGATTATCCAGCAGCTTATTCAGGCAGGCCCCGAATTGCACAGTGTGGTGCAGATGGGCGACCCAGTAGTCGGGCGAGGTGGCCTGTTCGGCGCTGATCCAGTCTCCGCTCAGGTTGGAGAGGTAAGGCACACGCGGTGCGTTCAGGCGCACGCCGGCGCAAACGCTGCGGAACTCCTCGAGGATAGGCGCCATCAGGCCGGAATGCGAGCCCGGCCAGCCTGACAGCAACTGGAAATCGCAGCCTTCGCGCTCCAGCTGTGCGGCCAGTTTTTCGGTGGCGGCGGGGGTGCCGGAAATGGTGCACGCCTGGCTGCCGTTGACACAGGCCAGCCACAGGTCATCGCCGAGACGTGCCTGCACCTGTTCCGGCGACATCAGCACCGCCAGCATATTGGCGCTGGGCAGGCTGCCGATCAGCCGGGCGCGGGCGACGACGATGGTCAGCGCGTCGGCCAGCGAGAATACGCCCGCCAGGCAGGCGGCGACGTACTCGCCCAGGCTGTGACCAATCATGGCGCTCGGTGTCAGGCCCCATGCGGCCAGTTGGCGGGCGATGGCGTATTCTACGGTGAACAGGGCCGGCAGGGCCAGTTCGGTGCGGTTCAGCGTGGCGCTGGCCTCCGGCTCGGCTACATCGCCTGTGAACAGCACGGCGCGCAGGTCGCGGCCGAGGATAGGCTGCAGGATGGCGGCGCACTCGTCTACCGCATCGCGGAACACTTCTTCGGCGGCGTAGAGAGTGCGGCCCATGTCCACATACTGGGTGCCGCCGCCAGGGAACATGAAGACCAGTTCGGGTTGCTTGCCATCGGCCGCCACCGGCAGCCCGCGGACCGACTGCGCCTGCCTGAGCGCCGTCGCGGCTTCGGCCACATCGGCGGCAGCCACCGCACGGCGATGAGCGAAGTGACGGCGGCCGTGCAGCAGCGTCCAGGCGGCGTCGGCCAGGTTGGTGTCCGGCTGTTCATCCAGGAAGCGCGCCAGATTGGCGGTGGCCTGGTCCAGCGCGGCCGGGGTCTTGGCCGACAACAACAGCAACTGCGCCACGCGCGCACTGTCGCGCGGCGCGGCCGGCGGCGCTTGTTCCAGCACCACGTGGGCATTGGTGCCACCCAGGCCGAAAGCGCTGACGCCGGCGCGGCGCGGCTGGCCGGCGCCGCCCCATGGACGCAGCACGGTATTCACGAAGAACGGGCTATTGGCAAAGTCGATGTGCGGATTCGGGGTGTCGCAGTGCAGGCTGGGCGGGATTTCGCCGTGCTTGACGGCCAGCGTGGCCTTGATCAGGCCCGCCACGCCGGCTGCCACGTCCAGATGGCCGACATTGGTCTTCAGCGAACCGATGGCGCAGAACTGGCGGCGCTCGGTCGATGCCGCGAATGCCTGCGTCAGCGCGCTCACCTCGATCGGATCGCCGAGATGAGTGCCGGTGCCGTGCGCCTCAATGTAACCCACGCTGTCGGCGGCAATGCCGGCCACGGCCTGCGCCTCGCTGATCACCGCGGCCTGGCCGTCGATGCTGGGCGCGGCGAAGCTGACCTTGTCGGCGCCGTCGTTGTTGATGGCCGAGCCGCGTATCACCGCATGGATGGTATCGCCGTCGGCACGGGCGGCGCCGAGTCGCTTGAGCACCACCAGGCCCAGGCCGTTACCGGTAATGATGCCGGTGGCATCGGCGTCGAAGGCGCGGCAATGGCCGTCGGCCGAGAACACCCCGCCTTCGGTGTGTAGGTAGCCGCGCTTCTCGAAGGTGTGCACCGCGACGCCGCCGGCAAGGGCCATGTCGCACTCGCCGTTCAGCACACTCTGGCAAGCCATGTGCACCGCCACCAGCGAAGTCGAGCAGGCGGTCTGCACCACCACGGCGGGGCCATGGAGGTTCAGCTCGTAAGCGGCACGGCCGCACAGAAAATCTTTCTCGTTGGCCAGCATGAGCTGGCGGCTGCCGACCGTCTGAATCAGTTGAGGATTGGAAAACAGATTTTCCATCAGGTAAGCGCTGAGCGCCGTGCCGGCGAACACGCCAACCGCGCCGGCGTCAGTGCCGGGCGCGTAGCCGGCGTGCTCGAGCGCTTCCCAGCAGCATTCCAGAAACATGCGGTGCTGCGGATCCATGATCTCCGCCTCGCGCGGCGACATGCCAAAGAACTCGGCATCGAACATGTCGAAGCCGGACACCAGCGACGCTGCCTTGACATAGTCCGGATGGGCGATCAGCGAGGGCGGGACGCCGGCCCGCATCAGGTCCTCGTCAGACACCGGTTCGACC
>NZ_JBWBYV010000110.1:0-5794 GCF_056174685.1 Janthinobacterium sp. BHSEK | reverse complement strand
ATAGAAGGCTACATCAATCATGTTGAGAGCCTGGACGTGACCAGGCGCAAGCCTTGTGGCGCGGGTAGCCATAAGTGTTTGAAAGATGCTGTCTTTCATCCCTTTTTTTGCTTGCCGACGCTCCACCCATTTTTGGGCCTGTACCGCAAGGATCGGCCCCGCAAGCACCGCGACGATCGTGAGCCACTCACCAAAACGAATTGCAGGTTCTTCTGCGGCCATATTTTGCCCGTTATTGCAAAAAGGAAAATAATATCATGATGTACGACTTGGCAAGAAACGAACGTGCCCATATTGCCAACCAGTCCGCGCCAGCCTTCTCGCTGATCCGCAAGGTCTGCTCCTGCGGCAAGGCCAGCACCGCCAAGCAGCTGGCCCAGCACGGAGAATGTGCCGCCTGCGCACTGGCCGCCGTCCGCGCCGATATTCTGCCTGGCGACTTCGCCAAGCTGCAGCACATGCTGGGCGCCGTTAAGCAATATCCGAAGTCCAAGTGGGGCTGGCGCAATTATTTTGCCGCCGGCAGCGGCCAGCAGCACGAGGCCACGCAGCGGCTGGTTGCCGCCGGCTTGGTCACGGCTGGCCGTGCTGCCAACGAAATGACTTATTTCCACGCCACCCGCCTGGGTTGCAAGGCTGCCGGCCTCGATGGCGCTGGCATCAAGCGCGCGATGGAGGATTGATGATGACCCAGTCCGAATTATTCTCGGATCGCCAGCAAGCGCTGATCAGGTGCGTCACTACCAGGTCCCAACGTTATGTACGTGTTCCAAGTGGGTTCTTCCTGCCCATTGAGCAAAAACATCCGCGTATTGACTGCGAGAACCACATAGTCCTTCGTCGATTCTCCGGTGACGATTTGCATGAATTCGCCGACTCGGGGAATTGGTGCGCCGTCCGGCATATTGAGTCCAGCATCCGTAAATTCGTAGCCAGCGCGCGGAAGGTCGTCGCCGCGTTCCATATATTGAAGACAAATTGTATGTGCCACAACGGTTCCTTGGCTTGTTTGAAAGAAAACAAATTATGAACCAAATTGATATTTTTGCAAGCGGTGCTCAGCGCCTGCAAATGACGGACTCGATTGATCTGACGATCCAGTCGATGCTGGCCTACGGCGCTACGCATGAGCACTGGGGCATCGCCTGGTCGGGCGGCAAAGATTCCAGCGCCACGCTGACGCTGATCACCTACCTGCTCGACACCGGCAAGATCGCGCGCCCCAAGTCCCTGACTGTGTTCTACGCCGACACGCGCCAAGAGCTGCCGCCGCTGGCCATCGCGGCGCGCCAGATCATGGACGAGTTGGAAGAGCGCGGGATCCGCGTCGAGGTAGTTACGGCGCCGATGGATAAAAGATTCATGGTCTATATTTTGGGCCGGGGCGTGCCGCCCCCGAACAACAACACCCTGCGCTGGTGCACGCGCCAGATCAAGATCGACCCGATGGAACAGGCGCTGCGCGACCGCCTGGACCAACTCGACGGTCAGATCCTGATGATCACCGGCGTGCGCCAGGGCGAAAGTGCCATCCGCGATCGCCGCATCGAAATGAGCTGCAGCAAGGATGGCGCGGAGTGCGGGCAAGGCTGGTATCAGCAGGTGCTGCCGAACGCCAAGGGTCTGCGCGGCCGCCTATCCACGCTGGCGCCGCTGCTGCACTGGCGCGTCTGCCATGTGTGGGAATGGCTGCGCCACTGGGCGCCACAGGCTGAATTTGGTGACTGGAGCACGGCGATCATTGCCGATGCCTACGGCGGCGATGAGGCCGAAGAGGTCAACGCGCGCACCGGCTGCATCGGCTGCCCGCTGGCGGCCGAAGACAAGGCGCTCGATACCATTCTGCTGAATTCGCAATGGGCCTACCTGGCGCCGCTCAAGGGCATTAAGCCGCTGTGGCGCGAACTGCGCGAGCCACAGCACCGCCTACGTAAGGCCGGGCGCGAAATCCTCAAGTCCGGCGCCGTGGCGGCCAACCCGCAGCGCATGGGGCCGCTGACGTTCGATGCGCGCCTCATGGGCCTGGATCGCATCTTGACCATCCAGGCGACGGTCAACTCGGTGGCGCGCGCGACTGGCCGGCCGGAGATCGACCTGATCAATGCCGAGGAGGAAGCGCGCATCCGCGACCTGATACGCGCTAAAACTTGGCCCCAAGGCTGGGAGGGCGACGAGCCGCTGGCGACAACGATCATGGATACCGTTTATGCCAACGGCGCAGTGCAACCGCGCCTGTTTTCGGAGAATGAGTTGTGATAATTTCAATCATTCAGTCGCAGCGGCCGGGCGCTTTACTCTTCAACCTGCCCATCAATCCATTCGTGTGCCATTTCGTACACCCGAGCGATCGCATCTTCTTTCCTTGGAAATTCTTCGTCGGCGATGCTTTGGTACGCCACGGGCAGCAAAACCGTCCTACCCACGACGCCACTTCCCTCGTGAATAGAGAATCTGGAGCTATGGCTCTTATTCATATTTTCAAATGGCAATGCAACAACAGTGTAGCCCTTGTAGATATGGCGTTCATCAGTAGACATTTTTCCTCCGTTATTGTGAAAGGTGCAATCTTAGCATGATGCGCCGCTCCCCTATGAAGCCCGGCGCCGGCCTAAAACGTGTGGCCTTCGCGCGCGGCGAGCGCAACGAGGCGCGCGAAGTGTCAAAGCTCAAGCGCACCTCACCCATGCCGAGCACCGGCATGCTCTCCGTGCAGTCGCACCAGCGCACGGCGAAGACGCGCAAGGCCGGATTGAAATCAAAAGGCCCACGCTCGACGCCGATCCGGCGCGCCGCGCGCGGCCAGGACTGCACGCTGCGCCTGGCCGTCTGCAACTTCGACCCTGATACCACCGTCCTCTGCCATTCGAACTTCTTGGCAGATGGCAAGGGCATGGGCCTGAAGGCGCCGGACACCGCCGCTGCGTTCGGCTGCAGCGCTTGCCATGACGTGCTCGACGGCCGGCGCCCGCGTCCGGCTGATCTGTCGCTGGCCGGCCTGGAGGTCGCCTTTCGCGCAGCCGTAGTCACCACACATGAAATTCTACGGTCGATGGGCCTGCTCGATGCAGCGCCCGTGGCCATCAAACCTACATTGGAACACCCATGAGCGCATTTAGCCCGCAAGAGCAAAAACACCTGCAAGAAGCTGCGTACAGCGAATTCCTGCGCGCCAAGATCAAGCTGGCCCAGCGCAAGGGCTTCGACGTGCCGCTGGCCGATATCCATCCTGGCTTGAAGCCACACACCCGCGACATCGTGCGCTGGGCCCTGGCCGGCGGCCAGCGCGCCATCTTCGCCTCGTTCGGCCTGCACAAGACCAGCACCAACCTGGAAGTGATGCGCCAGATCGGCATCAACCGGCCGGGTGGCATTCGCGGCATCGTCGCGCCGCTGGGCGTGCGCCAAGAATTCTCGCGCGAGGTTGCGAAGCGCTTCACCGGCGATCACGCCGTCGACCTGCGCTTCATCCGGTCCGACGCGGAGATCGATGACCCGGCCACGATCTACATGACGAACTACGAATCGGTCCGCGAGGCCAAGGTCGACGTGACCAAGTGGCAGGCATCCGGGCTGGACGAGGCCAGCGTGCTGCGTAGCTACGGCAGCAAGACATATCAGGAGTTCTTGCCGATGTTCGACGGCGTCGAGTTCAAGTTCGTCTACACGGCCACGCCGAGCCCTAACCGCTTCAAGGAATTGATCCACTACGCCGGCTACCTGGGCGTGATGGACACTGGCCAGGCCCTGACGCGCTTCTTCCAGCGCGACAGCGAGAAGGCTGGGAACCTGACGCTTTACCCGCACAAGGAACAGGAATTCTGGCTGTGGGTGGCCAGCTGGGCGGTTTTCATCCAGCGTCCGAGCGACCTGGGCCATTCGGACGAGGGCTACGACCTGCCGGCGCTGGATGTGCGCTTTCACGAGGTGCCGAGCAATTACAGCACGGCCGGCGCCGAAAAGAACGGGCAGGGCCTGCTGATCCCGAACGTCGCCATGGGCTTGTCAGCTGCCGCCGGCGAGAAGCGCGACAGCATGGCCGCGCGCGTCGCCAAGGTGGCCGAGATCATGGCTGCGGATCCTGATGATCATTTCCTGATCTGGCACGACCTGGAGGACGAGCGCCACGCCATCCAGGCGGCCATGCCCGGCGTGGTCAGCGTGTGGGGCACGCAGGACCTGGAGCAGCGCGAGCAGCGCATTGCTGACTTCAGCGACGGCAAGATCAAGGATCTGTCGACCAAGCCAATCATCGCCGGCAGCGGCTGCAACTTCCAGGTGCACTGCCATCGAGAGATTTTCGCGGGCATCGGCTTCAAGTTCAACGATTTTATCCAGGCCGTCCACCGCGTCCAGCGCTTCCAGCAGCAGCATGCGGTGCGCATCGACATCATTCATACCGAAGTCGAGCGCAAGGTGCTGGCCGACCTGATGGAGAAATGGCGCCGCCACGACGAAATGCAGGCCAAGATGGGCCAGATCATCCGCGCCTATGGCCTGGACCAGTTGTCGATGCAGGACTCGCTGGCGCGCACCATTGGCGTCGAGCGCGCCGTCGTGGCCGGTGAGCGGTTCTCGGTGGCCAATAACGACTGCGTGCTCGAAGCTATGCAGCAGCCGGACAACTCGGTCGGCATGATCATTACCAGCGTTCCATGCGCCAACCATTACGAATACACGCCCAGCTATAACGACTTCGGCCACACCCAGGACAGCGATCACTTTTGGGCTCAGATGGACTTCCTGACTCCGGAGCTGCTGCGCATCCTGCAGCCGGGCCGCATCTACGCCTGCCACGTCAAGGACCGTATCAATTTCGGCAATGTCACCGGCGCCGGCGTGCCCACTGTCAGCCCGTTCCATGCCGAGGCGCTGTTCCACGGCATCAAGCACGGCTTCGACTACATGGGCATGATCACGGTCGTGACCGACGTGGTGCGCGAGAACAACCAGACCTACCGCCTGGGCTATTCCGAGGTCTGCAAGGACGGCACGAAGATGGGCGTCGGTTCGCCGGAATACATCCTGCTGTTCCACAAGCCGCAGACGGACCGCTCGCGCGGCTACGCCGATGTGCCCGTCACCAAGGCCAAGCCGATGTGCCTGGACGATGCCGGCGGCCGGATCCCGTTTGACCGCAAGGCCGCGCCGATTCCTGGTACCGGCTACAGCGTCGCGCGCTGGCAGGTCGATGCGCATGCGTTCTGGCGCTCCAGTGGCGATCGCCTCTTGGGCGCGGCCGAGCTGGCCAGCTTCGGCCCTGGCAAGTTGGCGAAGCTCTTCACCAGCATGTCGCTGGAGAACGTCTACAACTACGAATACCACGTCGAAGTGGGCGAGGCGCTGCTGGCCGGCAAGGCGCTGCCAGCCGATTACCTCAGTCTGGCGCCGGGCAGCGCTGATCCGGCCGTCTGGCACGACATCGTGCGCATGCGCACCTTGAACGGTGAGCAGTCGGCGCGGGCGGTCGAAAAGCACGTTTGCCCCTTCCAGATCGATATTGTTGATCGCCTGATCGGCCGCTACAGCAATCCGGGAGAGGTGATCTACGACCCGTTCTGCGGCCTGGGCACCGTGCCCGTGCGCGCCATGAAGCTAGGTCGGCAGGGCCGCGGCAGCGAGCTGAACCCGGCATATTTCGCTGACCAGGTGCACTACTGCCAGGCGATGGAACGCGAGGTCAGCATGCCTACGCTGTTCGATATGGAACTAATGGACGAGGAGAACGCCAAGTGACGCGCGCAAATTTCAGTGAATTCGTGCTGGGCGCCATGCCGGGCACCTCGGGCTCCCTGAT
>NZ_JBWBYV010000109.1:0-1451 GCF_056174685.1 Janthinobacterium sp. BHSEK | reverse complement strand
ATACTCTTTTGCGGCCCCATCCCGTTGTCCGGCGCAACGCCCGTAGGTGGCTACGAAGCATGCAACCGGCGCACCATCGATGCCCTGCGCGCTGGCGGCACCATCGTGCATGAATTGTATTACCCTCAACCGCGCGGTAACGCGCTGGCCAAACTGCGTGGCTACCTGAGCGGCTTTGCGGCCCTGCGGCGGCAGATCCGCGCCATGAGCAAACCAGGGCCTGAATCGAAGATCCTGCACTTGACGGGCCTGTACAAACACTTTGCAATCGGCGAAATCCTGTTGCTGCGCCAGGCGCGCAGGCATGGCGTCAAGACGATCTATGATATTCGCGCCGGCTCCATGCACAAGCACTATGCCCGCCTCGGCCCCCTGTACCGCTGGCTGTTCCGACGCCTGCTGTGCAGCGCAGACCAGATCATGATCGAAGGCATGGACTATGCGCCCTTCGTTGCCGAGACAACAGGCGGCAAGGCATTTTATCTGCCCAACCATATCGCGACAGGCAGCCTACCGCAACGCTCTTGCGAGCGCACATCGCCGCTGCGGCTTGTGTATGTGGGGCGGGTTAACCTGGAAAAGGGCGTCGCCACCGCCTTGCAGACGGCACAACTGCTGCAGGCACAGGGAGTGGACTGCGAGATCGCCATCATCGGCCCGGGCGACGCGCAGCTGATCGCCAATCTGCGCAGCGAGTATGCGCCGGTGGGCGCACAGTGGCTCGGGTCGCTGCCGTCGGCAGAAGTGCTCGAAGCGCTGGGCCGCTCGCACATCTTTATTTTCCCCACACGCCACCATGGCGAGGGCCACTCGAACGCGCTGACCGAAGCGATGGCCATGGGTTGCGTTCCCGTCGCCACGGATAACGGTTTCAACCGCTCGGTGATCGGCGCCGCCGGCATGGTCGTCCCTTTCGACGCGGAGGCCGGCGCCTATGCGGCCGCCATTGCCGCCCTGTGGCAGCAAGGGCGCTGGCCGGAGCTATCCCGTGCGGCCATGCAGCGCACCCGTCAGCTATTTTCTACGGAGCAAGCGATTGCCCGCCTGGCCGATGCCTACCAAGATCTTTTGAAAGTATCCCGATGAGTCTTTTTGTTGCCGGCGACCTGGCCTGGCCTGAAGCCGATGTGCTCGCCTTTGATGCGTTGCAGCGCCTGTGCGCGCACGGCCAGATGGTCGTCAACCTCGAAGGCGGCGTCCTCGCTGCAAGTGCCGAAGCGAGCAGCGTGCACAACGAATACAAGTTCAACCTGTATTCGCACGCCAGCGTCATCGATACGCTCAAGGCGCTCAAGGTGCGCGCCTGTGGCCTCGCCAACAACCACATTTCGGACTATGTGGGCGGCATCGGGTCCAGCAAGGCCATGTTGGCGGCAAATGCCATTGCCGCGTTCGGCACGCGCGAACACCCTTGGTGCGAATTCCAGGTCGGGGAGCAGCAGTATGTGCTC
>NZ_JBWBYV010000108.1:0-28000 GCF_056174685.1 Janthinobacterium sp. BHSEK | reverse complement strand
TAAGAAAACTGCCATATTCATTCGACTTTACAAAGGTAGATGGACGTATGCGGTGCTAGCGATATATGTCTCAGTGTATGGTGTTGTTACTCCCATGACAAGGAAGAACCAAACCAGTGGCTGCGTGAGCCGTTCGAAGGCAAGGGCTTGATGAAGTGTATGCGCTCCCGGGTCGGGTCTCCAAAGTGCTCCACTGCGCGTATCCGATACCCTTTGCGGACCAGCAAGCGCAGCATGGCCGGGTAGCGGTTCATCGATTTCACGGTGACGGCCGCAAAGCCGTGTGCACCGGCCCCGGCTTCCTGGTGTTCCAACGGGCGCTGCGTCAGGCCTGTCTTGCGGTGCGCGGGCAGCACACAGCCCAGTCAGCTATACAAGGAGCCATCGTCGGTGCCATAGCCCAGCTTGCGGCCCATGGGCTGGCCGCCCGCTTCCGCGATCAGCGCCAGCGCGCTGGCGGACAGCCGGCCCTGCAACTGCGCCAGGTACCGGGCCATATCACGCGGCCGCTTGTTCCCGGGGGCGGATGATCATGCAGGTGGCCGTCGCGTGCGCGTACACTTTGCCCGCTTCGTCGCGGATTGTGCCTTCCGAAATGACCAGGTTGCGGCCTGCATTGATGACTTTGCCTTCCGCAAAGACCGTCACGTTGAAGGGCAGGGGACGGCACATCTTGATGTTCAGGTCCGTCGTGCCATAGCTTTCGCCAGCCGGCAAGACCGTGTGCGTGGCGCAGCCCGTGACCGTGTCGAGCACGGTGGCGGCGAAACCGCCGTGCACGCCGCCCATGGGATTCGTATGGTTTTCATTCGCCGTCGCCGTGAAGATCACTCTGCCGTGCTCGATCGTGTGCGCATCCATGGGCATGGTCTTGGAAATGCCGGGCCGGGGGAACAGGCCTTGCGCGAATGCTTGCATCAGTTGCAAGCCTGTCATGTCTTTCGGGTGCATGGGTAACTCCTGTGGTGGTGATGTGGGGATAAGTCAGACGTCCTGCGCAAAACGCAGGCGCGAGGCGTGCAGCAGGAAGCGGGCGACGATGGCCAATTCTTCCTCGCTGAAACCGGCTTTCAGTTGTTCGTTCAGGCTGTCGAGCAGGGGCAGGGCATGAGCCAGCACCTCGCCGCCCTTGGCCGACATGTGCAGGGTGCCGGCGCGCGCGTCGAGCGCCGACTGGCCGCGCACGATCAGGCCGTTTTCTTCCATGCGCGTCACCAGGCCTGTCACGGCCGAGTTTTTCAGCTGCAGCGCCCGCCCCAGATCCTTCAATTGGCAGCCTTCCTCGCCCTTCAGGGCAAACAGGGCGACGACTTGCGTGCCGGAAAAGCCCAGTTCACTGCTAAACACGGCGTCGGCCGAGCGGAACAGGTTCTGGCGCGCCAGGTTGAGCAGGTTGAACAGGCGCGGCGAACGCTCGCCCAGCGGGCAGGCGGCGGCATCGGGAAGGTCTGGCTGGGGGGAGGTATTGGTACGCATGCGAAGTATACTACTACGTATGCGTAATAAATCAAGCGCCTATTTTCAGTCGCGCTGGTGGCGCCCCACGTAGCGGGCGCGGGGGCGGATCAGTGCCGCGCTGGCGGCTTGCTCGGCGGCATGCGCGATCCAGCCGGCCGAGCGGGCCAGCGCAAACACGCTCAATGCCGCGCCCTCGGGCCAGCCGAACGCCAGTTCCATCGCGCCCAGCGCCAGGTCGGCATTCGGCCTGGTATCGAGCAGCTCGCTTGCCGTGGCGCAGACGGACAGAATGGCGGCCAGATGCGGGTACCCGGGCGACAGCGCCGACAAGATTCCCAGCAGATATGCGGCGCGCGGGTCGCCGTCTGGATACAAAGGATGGCCAAAGCCGGCAAATTCCGGCGCGACGGTCTTGTAATAGGCGACGATGGCGGCCCTGGCATCCGGCGCGGCCAGCGCCTGCGTCAACATGCGCCGGGCCGCCGCGCTGCCGCCGCCGTGCTTGTCGCCGGACAGGGCCACCAGCCCGGCCATCAGCGCGGCGGGCAGGCTGGCACCCGTCGAGGCGACGCAGCGTACGGCAAAGGTCGACGCGTTCAATTCATGGTCGGCCAGCAGCACGAGGGTGGCGCGCAGCAACTCAGTTTGCTCCGCATCGGCTTGCCACGCTTGCGCCAGCTGCAAGTGCAGCGGCAGTGCGGACGGCGCCGTCCGGAGCAGGGCGGCGGCCAGCAGGCGCATCAAGGCGGGGCCGGATTGCGGCGAGTGCGCCATGTCCGCCGTCGTCAGCATGGCCATGGCGAGCATGGCGCGCGCCAGCGGCGGCGCTTCAGGTGCGCAGGTCAACCCTTGCGGCAGGGCCGGCGCGTCCTGCTGAAAATGGTCGCTCGCGTTATCGTCCCACAGCAGGCCGGCGGCCAGCTCCAGCGTCGCGTGCTGGGCCAATGCCGTCGCATCGCAGCCCCGGTACAGCAGTCGTCCATCGAGAATGTGGGAAATTTGCGTCTCCAGCACGGGCAAGCCCCAGTGCATGGCGGCCACAGCCGTCTGGCCACCGCGCTTGGCGTCGTTCTTGCGGGCCGCCAGGCGCAGCACGTCTTCCTGCGGATAGCGCTTGCGGCGCGATGCGCCATTGCTGACGGAGGCCAGCAAGCCCCGGCTCACATAGGAATACAGGGTGGGCAGGCTGACGTTCAAGAGGCGCGCAGCCTCGGCAGCGGACAGATCGTTGTTCATGGCGGCCATTGTAGCGGCTGTCACTTTATATTGATTGATGGAATCAAGATTGACGGGTCGGGCGGCGCATCACTAGACTCATGCCTTTCCAGGAGTCTCCATGAGTACACACACCATTCGCACCCTGCGCCCCGACGATGCCGCGCCCTTGCTTGCTTTCGAGCAAGCCAACCGGGCCTGGTTCGAGCGCCATATCGACCGGCGCCCCGACGATTTTTACAGCGTCGACGGCATTGCCGCGCACGTCGCGCAATTCCTGGACGAACATGCACAGGGACGCTTGCACCCCTGCATCATCTTGGACGAACATGGACAATTGATCGGGCGCGCCAACCTCAAGGATATCGACGGGCAGACGCAAACGGCCGAAGTCGGCTACCGCATCGGCGAGCAGCAAGCGGGCAAGGGCCTGGCCACGGCCGCGCTGCGCCATTTGATTGATCTGGCGCAAAACGAATGGCAGCTGGCCAGCCTGTGCGCCTACGCCATCGACGGCAATGCGGCGTCGATCCGCGTGCTGGAACGCTGCGGTTTCGTGCAGGGAATGGCCGTGCCCGATATTGCCCTGGTGGAAGGCAATGTTGTCGATGGCCATGCCTATGCGCTGGAGTTGCGGGCGGCTGGGGTAGACTCTATCCTGTGATAAATAAACAAAGTTGGCAGAGATGAATCAGGAAAGCCCCAAACGTCCAGCACGCATCATCGTCATCGGCGCCGGCATCGTCGGCGCGTCGCTCGCCTACCACCTGGCCAGCAAGGGAGCACAAGTCACCGTGCTCGAGGCGGGCGGCATCGCGTCCGGCGTGACGGGCACCTCGTTTGCCTGGATTAACACGTCCTGCGCGGGGCCGGACCCCATTGCGGCCCTGCGCGGCGACGCCATCGCCGCTTGGCGCCAGCTGGAAACGCAGGTCGCGGGATTGACGGTGCGCTGGCATGGCGCCCTGTCATATGGCACGCAGGACGGGCGCGTGTCGCCCGCATCCATCGTGATTGACCGCGCGCACATCGCCCGGCTTGAACCGCAACTGCGGCGGCCGCCGCAACAGGCTATCTACGAACCGGAGCAGGGCGCCCTCGACGCCGTTGCCGTCACCCACGCCTTGCTGGCGGCGGCCCAGGCGCTCGGCGCGACGGTCCGCACGCACACGCCCGTGCTGGGTTTTACCGTCCGGGACGCGCAGGTGACGGGCGTGGAAACGGCTGCGGACCTTATCGAGGCTGATATGGTCGTGCTGGCGGCAGGCACGGGCACGGCCAGCCTGGCGGAAAAGCTGGGCGCCAGCCTGCCGATCCACGCCTCGCCCGCTATCTTCCTGCGCTACCAGGCGCCGCCGGGCCTCGTGCGCGGCATCATTTCCAGCCATGCAATGGAAGTGCGGCAAGCCGAGGACGGGACCATGCTGGCAGCGGAAGATTACGTGGACGACGCGCCGGAAAACCAGCCGGCCGCCATCGCGCTACGCACGGCCAGCGCGATCCGGGAAGAACTGGAGGGGGCGGAGGCCATCGCGCCGGAATTCGCCTGCATCGGCCTGCGCCCCATGCCCGCAGACGGCGTACCCGTCATCGGCTATCTGCCAAATATCAACGGAGTGTACGTATGCGCCATGCATCCGGGCGTGGTGCTGGCAGCCATCGTGGGCCAGCTGGCCAGCGGGGAAATTGTCACTGGCGAGCCAGCGCCGGCCCTGGACGCTTGCCGGCCCGCGCGTTTCCTGGCGTGCTGACTGTTAAGGCACAGCTACCGCGAAAACGGGCAGGACGAACGGCGCCGGCTCCTGCGCGTCGCAGTCCTCCGACGGCGCCTGCATATAATGCTCATTGCGCCAGTCCCCGTTCACCACGCGCTCGGCGATCAGCGCCAGATCCTGCGTTTCGCGCAGCGTGCAGCGAAACGGCAGCCGCCCATGCGAGCGCGACACCAGGCTGAAGCGCAGCTGGCGGCATTGCGCGTCGTGCCAGCAGTAAAACAGCATGTCTTCTCCATGGAGCGCGCTGCGGCGCGCCGCGATCACCTCACCGATGAAGGCAACGATATCGGCCGCATGGATCTGCGGCGTTTCCTCGTCCGTGGGCGAAAAGCTCCACATATTGGTCCTGGCTTCGTGATTGATGTCGTCGGGATCAATCTCGACGGCATCGTCTTTTGCCATGGTGAGCCAGTTGCTTACGACGGTTGAGTGAATCATGTAAAGCCTTCAGTGCTTATCAATATTTGTTTATTTACGTATCACCGGCTTGATTATGTCGGCGCATCCATTCATCCGCGACATCGCCCATGTTTTTGACGGCGCCATCGCATATCCAGGCCATGAAATCACGGCCCAGCTTGAATTCGGGGCCACACTGGTGAACTAGGAAGCGTCTGACGTTTTGCGTGTTCCGGTAGTTGTCATCAACGAGTGTGTGCCGGGTAATGACGCCGCCGTGCCAATTGAAGTCCATGCTGTGCTCCTTCTCGCTGTAACAGTAATGCCGACGTGCAGTGCAAGCTTGATGCCGACAGAGAGGTGAGATGAGATAGCATTGTATGCCGGCATCATCCCATTCAGCAATTTTTAGGACTAATCTTATATATGACAGAAATTATTCGTTTTAGGATAAAAGCAAGCGACATGCCCGCGTATCGATGACTCATCGTATCAAACACTCTTGAATATATATGAAACATTTTGATAAGAGTATAATTATTTCAGTAATTTTTTTCTCGACATCTATTGCTCTGCTATTTTTCCTATTGAGTGAATGTGCAATGATTTCTTACTGGTTGCTTGATTTTTCAATGCGCAATCCTTTCATTTTCAACGGAGTAATTATATTTTCAATCTTCTTGGCCTTTGTTTTTTTATATATTTACAAATCAAGAAAGAGAAAGGTTGAACAGGTAGAGCAATAGCCGCACTATCAAACAGATAAATTCATCTGCTTCTGGTATTCCTCGGAAATGGGGGACGCCCGCAAGCTATCGAGCAGACAGCTCGCGGCCTGTCACGGATGCCGCATTTCACCCCCGCGGCCCATCCGCCAGCAACTCCGCCAGCCTGTTCGTCAGCCACAAACTCGTCTCGCTCAGCTTCTTCCCATGGATCGATAGCCGCCGCACCGGCAGCCTGGATAAAGCCAGCGCAGGGCAGGGCACTTCCTGCAGATACCCCTTGTAGTTGTCGTAATTGGCGATGTTGAGCGGCAGAATCGCCCAGCCCAGCTCGTCCGCGACCATTTCCGCGATGCTGTAGAAACTGTCGGAAAACCAGACGGCGGGGCTGAACGCATGTTCGCGGTTGAGCTCGGAATCCATGATCAGCTGGCGGTAGCGGGTAAGCTCGTTGCGGCTCACTTCCTGGCCGTGCGCCATCGGGTGGCCTTTGGCCACGAACACGCCTTGCGCCACGCTGCCGATGTGCTGCTGCTCCAGCACGGGAGAAATCGGACCGCGGTCAAAATGAAAAGCCACGTCGGCTTGCTGCTGCTCCACGTATTGCGCCACCTCGGACGCCGTGGCGTTGAGCATCACCAGTTCCAGCGCCGGGTAGCGCGCCGCCAGTTCCTTGACCAAGGTGCCGATAGCCAGGTAGGGCAGGGCTTCGTCCAGCGCCAGGGTCAGCTGGGCTTCGGGCGCCTCGCTCAGCAGCTGGGCGCGCAGCTGCAAGCGCTCGGCCTGGCGCAGCAGTTCGCACGCTTCCAGGTGCATCACCTTGCCCGCCTCCGTCAGCACGGCGCTGCGGCGCGAACGGTCGAACAGTTCCACGCCGAATTCCGCTTCCAGCAAGCCGATCGAGGTGCTGACCACCGATTGCGCGCGGCCCAGCCGGCGCGCCGCGCCCGAGAAAGAACCGGCCGCGACGGCCGCCTCGAAGTAGCGCATTTGTTCCAAAGTCCATTGCATGGCATCCACCTATCTGTTTTACAGATGGATTTTAACTTGAATGCCATTCAGGGGCGACATAAAATGCTTTTACTAATTCAATAACACGAGATCCGCCATGAAAAACGCCCAAGCCCATACCCCCGCCATCAGCTTCAGCTGGTGTCACGACGCCACCGCCGAAGATGCGCTGTGCAAGCTCTATCTTGACAACGTCAGCGCCGACTATATCTCCCATTCGGAGCTGCAGGGCGAACGGGCCGATGCGCCCGGCAACTGGCGCGCGGACTTGCCTGAAGTCATACGCGGCGAAATCCGCGCCGCCCTGTCGCACGACTGGGCCCATGGCGATTCGACCCTGCTGGCCGTCGTCACCGCCGGCGAGGCCATCGTCGGCATGGCCCTCGTTTCCATCGACACGCGCCAGCGCGCCTCGAAATCGTTCGCCGCGCTGGACGACTTGGTCTTGCTGCCTTCCGTGCGCGGCAGCGGCATCGGCAGCTTGCTGGTGGAGTGGGTGGCCGATGAGCTGCGCGGCCACGGCATCGCCCGCCTGTTCCTCGAATGCGGCGCGCACAACCTGACGGCACAACAATTCTTCCAGGGCCGCGGCTTCAAGCAGGTGTCCGTCGTCATGCTGCGCGAACTCGACGCAACTGCAGCGAGTGCCGCCGTGGATGACAAGGACGGCGACCGTGGCTGACGCCCGCCGCCCCCGACAAGGCCAGGCCCGTGGCAGCCTGGAACGTAAATATTTGCGCAGCACCCGTTTCATCCAAACCGACAGTTGTTAAATAATACATGAGTTGTTTATGCATCCAATGAAAAAATGGCTGACGCTGGCCATCGTCTCCAGCGCCCTGTTCCTGATCGTGGTCGACATGACCGTGCTCTACACCGCCTTGCCCGCGCTGACGCGCGACTTGCAGGCCACTTCCTCGCAAAAACTGTGGATCATCAACGTCTACGCGCTGGTCGTCTCCGGACTGTTGCCCGGCCTCGGCACCCTCGGTGACCGCTTGAGCCACAAACCCGTTTTCCTTGCCGGCCTGGCCGTGTTCGGCATCGCCTCGCTGTGCGCCGCGTTTTCGCCGGCCGCCGAATGGCTGATCTTTGCCCGCGTGCTGCTGGCCATCGGCGCCGCGCTGATGATGCCGGCCACCCTGTCCATCATCCGCCTGACCTTTACGGACAACCGCGAGCGCTCCTTCGCCATCGGCGTGTGGGCGGCGATCGCCTCGGGCGGTGCCGCGTTCGGCCCCGTGCTCGGCGGTTTCCTGATGGAACATTACTGGTGGGGTTCCGTCTTCCTGATCAACGTGCCCATCGTGCTGCTGACCTTGGTCCTGGCTGCCGTCGTCCTGCCGAAACGGGCCGGTAACCGCGACAAGCCGTGGGACTTGAAGGGCTCGCTGCAAATCATGATGGGCCTGCTTGGCGGCGTGTATGCGATCAAGGAACTGGGCAAGTCGCAGCCGTCGTATGCGCTGGCCGCCGCCTCGTTCGCCGTGGGCGCCTTCTTCATGTTGAAATTCGTACGCCGCCAGAAGCGGCAAGCCAAGCCGCTGATCGACTTCGCCCTGTTCCGCGAACTGCCGTTTTCCAGCGCCGTGGCCGCCGCCATGGTGGCGTCCGCCGCCCTGATCGGCATGGAACTGGCGCTGAGCCAGCACATGCAGCTGGTGCGGGAATTGTCGCCGCTGGAAGCGGGCTTGCTGCTGTTGCCGCTGCCGCTGGCGTCCGTGTTTGCCGGTCCGTTGACGGGTTTCATGCTGCCGCGCGCCGACAAGGCCAAGGTCTTGTGGGGTTCGCTGCTGCTGTCCGGTATAGGCATGGCGTCGTATCTGCTGCTGCATGACGCCGCCGTCTCGGCCCAGGTGGCCAGCCTGGTGATCCTGGGCCTGGGTCTGGGCGCCGTCATGACGGCCGCCTCGAGCGCCGTGATGCTCAACGTGGCTCCCCAGCAAGCCGGCATGGCCGCCTCGATCGAGGAAGTGTCGTACGAGCTGGGTGCCGTGATCGGCGTGACGGTGCTGGGCACCATCATGTCGGCCGTCTACAGCGCCACCCTGGTGATCCCGGAAAGCGCCGGCGTCTTGCCGAACGTGCATGACACCTTGGATGCGGCGCTGCTGGCCGCCGAGCAATTGCCGGCCGAACTGGGCCTGCAAGTGTCGGAACTGGCCCGTTCGGCCTTCGACAAGGCATTTATTGTCGTGCTGGCAACGGCTTCCGGCATCCTGATGGCGGCCGCCGCCACCATCCGCTACCTGCATCTGCGGGCGCGCCGCGCGATCTGATTATTCAGCGCTTCAGCAGCGGCGCCACCTGCTCGCGCAAGACCGTCCATTGGGCGTCGTGCACGGCCTCATTGGGGTCGTGTCCGGCCCGTTTCACTACCGTAAAACCCTTGGCCGGCGCCGTGATGCTGTCGAAATACGTGCGCGCGATGGCGGGCGAGGTCAGCAGGTCCGCTTCGCCCATCACGAAAAACACGGGCAAGTCGAAGCGCGTACCCAGCGCGGGCAGGTCGACCTTGGCAAACATGCCGTCGCCGCGCAGGCCGATGAACTGGATGTACGAGTAATCATCGGCCGCCTCGGCATCGGCCAGCGCTTGCGGCGTGGCGTAGAACGGCGCCGGCTGCCACCAGTGTTTTGGCGGCGCATCCGTTGCCAGTGCCTCATATTTGCGGTCGAAGCGGCGCAGGATGCCGAAGTTGCGCGGATCGCGCCATGGCGGCGGACCCAGCGCCGTCAGCTTGTCCACCGTCGCGCTATCGCCGGCCGCTTGCGCCAGCGCAAGCACTTCGCGGTACATGCCGGTCTCGTTCTCCCGCGCATTGACCACCTGCGCCGTGCCGATGTAGGCGTGGAATAGCTCCGGCTGCGCCTTGGCCATGTGCACGCCCAGGATCGATCCCCAGGAACTGCCCATCAAGATGAGCTTGTCCTTGCCCAGGCGCTGCCGCAGATAGCGGGCCACGGCGATGCCGTCGTCGCGCATCTGCTCCACCGTCAAGGGCATGTCTTCCGTCGGACGCTGTTTCGCATACGTCATGCCCGCGCCGCGCTGGTCCCATTGCACCAGGGTGTATTGGCGCTCCCAGCCCGCATAGATGGCCTCCGCGTAGGGACTCAGCGCGTTGCCGGGGCCACCATGGATGAAGAGGATCACGGGATTGCCGCAGGCGGCGCCCGTGACCGTGATCCATTGTTCGATGCCATTGATGGGCACATAGCCCTGTTCGCGCACGGCTTGCGTGGGCGAGGCGCAGATGGACGGCGCGGCGGGCGCCGCCGCTTGTGCCACGCCGAAACAGGTTAACAGCAGCAATGCCAAGCCTGTGATGCGCATATCATCCTCTTCTATATTGTAGGGGGGAACTACAGCGTGCAATCGCGCGCCGGTTTGCCGGCAATAAAACGGGTAGTGGCTTGCTCAAAACAGGCGGGCGCCGTCCACAGGATGAAATGCGGGGCATTCTGCACGGTGGCCAGCGCCACCGTGCCCGCCTTGCTTTGCGTCAAAGCCTGCACTTGCGCCTGTGCGCCAGCGTACGGCGTCTTCGGGTCCAGGGTTCCCTGCAGCACGAGGGTGGGCGGCATTTTCGCCGGCAGGGTGCCGAAATAGGCGTCGCGCGGGTAGGTGGGCAAGCCGCCGCCCAGCAGGATGCGGGGCAGGGGACTGGTCAACAGCAAGTCCGCCTCTTCACGGTCGAGGTCGGCGGCCGTCCAGTCGGGACGCAAGGAGGGCTGCAGATTGTTTTCCGAATTGCTGATGATGCTGACCAGCGGAATCGACAGCGGCGACTGGGGATAGCTGCCCAGGCTGGCTGCCGCTTCCGTCAACGTGGCGCGCACGGCGGCCAGTTCGCCATCCTTGCCCTGGTCCAGGTCGTGCAGCAGATACGGGATGCGGGCGCGGGCGGCCGGCACGTCGAGCATGCCGCCCAGGAAGTTTTTCAGGTTCTTGCCGGGAATCTTCGCCAGCAGGGCGGGCTCGGCTTGCGCCTTGTCCAGCACGCGGCGGTACAAGGCTTCGGCCGGCTCGCCCAGTGCCGCATGGCAAGCTGCATCCGCATCGCAGCGGGCCAGCACCTGCCTGCCGACCTGGTTGACCACGTGCGAACGCTGGCTCAAGTCCCAGCGCGCATCCGTTTGCGGCGGCACCAGCGAGTCGAAAATCACGCCTTTGATTGGCAGCGGCCCCAGCTGCAAGGTGCGCAAGACCAGCTGCGTGCCGTACGACACACTGTATACATACACGGGCGGCTGCTTGCGCTTGCTCCGCTCGCCCTCGATCAAGGCTTTCAAGTCGCGCGCGGCCGTGGTGATGGAAAATTGCGCCGCGTATTCCGGCATCAGATTGATGCCCTTGAAGCAGCTGGCCCATTCGGCGCCGGCCAGGGCGCGGCCGCCGGGACTTTGTTCCGATTCTTCCACCTTGCACAGGCGCGACGAGTGGCCCGTGCCCCGATGGTCGGGGATCAGGAATTCAAAGCCGGGAAAGCTGCGGCGCAGGGTGGGCAGCAGGCTGTAGAACGAAGCGCCCGATTCGCCGGGGCCGCCCGCCACCAGCCACAGCGTGCCCTTGGCGGGCTTGCCGGCAGGCACATCGGCGGCAAACTTGCGCACGAAGACGTGCATGGCATCCGCCTCGCCGACGGCGCGGCCCTGGGCATCGTAGCTGCCGGGCACGTTCAAGCCCGAGCACAGGCTGCCGGGGGCGGCCGTATCGGAGCAGGGCGTGAAAAACATCGGTTCGGCATGCAGGGAGGTGCCAGCCAGCAGAGCGGCCAGCAGGGTCAAACGGGGCAGTAAGGTCATCGGCTACTTTGGCGGCGGTGGGAACAGCCGCCAAAGTAGCGTTTTTTACACCAATTGTCCAGATGGAAATATTTCTGCGCGGGACTATGTTTGCTTGTTATTGCGCAACAGGCGCAAGCCGTTGGCCACCACCAGCAGGCTGGCGCCCACGTCGGCGAACACGGCCATCCACAGGGTTGCCATGCCGGCCAGGGCCAGGCCGAAGAACACGGCCTTGATGCCGATGGCAAAGCTGATGTTTTGCACGAGGATGCTGCGCGTGCGCTGGCTCAGGCTGATGAATTCGGGCAACTTGCCCAGTTCATCGTCCATCAGGGCCACGTCCGCCGTTTCGATGGCCGTGTCGCTGCCGGCCGCGCCCATGGCAAAGCCGATGTCGGCCTGCGCCAGGGCCGGCGCGTCGTTGACGCCGTCGCCCAGCATCGCCACCACGCCGAACTCTTGCTGCAAGGCCTTGATTTCATCGAGTTTATTTTCTGGCAGCAATTCCGCCTTGACCAGGCTTACGCCCACCTCGGCCGCGATGCGCTGCGCCGTCAGCAGATTGTCTCCCGTCAGCATGACGGTGGTCACGCCCAGCGCATTCAGGCGGGCGATGGCGGACGCCGCCGTCGGACGCAGCACGTCAGCCACGGCGATCACGCCCAGCGCACCGGCCGGGGTGGCCAGCACCATGGCTGTGTAGGCTTGCTGTTCCAGCCGCGCCAAAATCGCTTGCAGTGCCGGCGTCAGCACGTTCAATTCCGTCATCAGGCGCGCATTGCCCAGATAATAGGTCTGGCCATCGATATTGCCTTGTACGCCGCGTCCATGCAGGGCGGCAAACTGGGTGACGGGCAAGTGGCTGCTGGCGGGCGGCCCCGCCTTGACGATGGCGGCGGCCAGCGGGTGGGCGGAATTGGCGTCCAGGCTGGCGGCCAGCAGCAGGATGGTGTCGCGGTCGCTGCCCTCCATGGCAACCACGTCCGTGACGGCCGGTTTGCCCATGGTCAAGGTGCCCGTCTTGTCGACGGCGATGGCCTTGATGCGGTAACCCGTTTCCAGGAATTGCCCGCCTTTCACTAAAATGCCGCGCCGCGCGGCCGCCGTCAGGCCGCTGACGACCGTGACGGGCGTGGAAATGACGAGCGCGCACGGGCAGGCGATCACCAGCATCACCAAGGCCTTGTAGACCCACGCCATGAAGGGCTGACCCAGCAACAAGGGTGGCAGCACGGCCACGAGGATGGCGAAGACGACCACGGCGGGCGTGTAGTAGCGGGCAAAATTGTCAACAAAGCGCTGCGTGGGCGCCTGTTTTCCCTGAGTTTCCTCGATCACCTTGACGATCTTGGCCAGGGTGCTGTTGCCGCTGTTGGCCGTCACGGTAACGTCGAGCAAGCCCCGTTCATTGATGGTGCCCGCATACACGACGTCGCCCACGGTCTTGTCCACCGGCATGCTTTCACCGGTGATCGGCGCCTGGTTGACGGACGATTCGCCGCTGGCCACGACGCCGTCGAGGGCGATGCGCTCGCCCGGTTTCACGCGCATGGTCGCGCCGATGGCCACGGTGGCGACGGATACTTGCTGCCAGGCGCCGCCGGCGTCGGCGACGGTCGCCGTGTCCGGCGCCAGCTGCATCAGGCTGTGCACGGCGTTGCGCGCGCGGTTCAGGGACAAGCCTTCGATCAGCTCGGCAATGGCGAACAGGAAGATGACCATGGCCGCTTCCGGCCACTGGCCGATGGCGATGGCGCCGAAAACCGCCAGGCTCATCAGGAAGTTGATGTTCAGGGTGAAGGTCTTCAGGGCAATCCAGCCCTTTTTCAGGGTCGGCCAGCCGCCCGTGGCGATAGACAGCAGGGCCAGGGCGATGACGAGGGGCGAACTGTCAGCGTGCGTGGTCCACGCCAGCGCCTCGGCGCCGGCGGCAGCCAGGCCGGAGACCACCAGCAAGCCCTTTTGCAGGCCGGACAGATTGCCTTCGTTCGGGTCGCGCGCGACGGCAGCGTCCGCTTCCATGGGAATCGCCTGCATGCCGATGCCGTGCAGGGCCGCTTCCACCGTGGCCAGCGAGGCCAGGGTGTGATGCACGTCGAGCACGCGGTTCATCAGGTTGAAATCGAGGCCCACGACGCCCGCCATATTGGCCAGCTTGTTGCGGATCAGCCGTTCTTCCGTGGGGCAATCCATGTTGGCGATACGGTATTTGGCCGTGTTGGCGCCGGCGACGGGAGTGCTGGGCAGGGCTGGCGCAGCATTGACTGCAGGTGTGGACGAGCACGCATGCTGGCTGGAACAGCAGCTGGCCGCCTTGGGTGCATGCTCATGCTCATGCTCATGGTCGTGCTTGTGCTCGTGCTCGTGGGTATGATCGTGGCTATCGTGCGGCATCGCATTCGTCCTTCCGGTTTGGTGTATGCTTCCATTAGAAACCCTGTAGCCGCTACAGGGTCAAGCGGAATTTGCAAGTTGGAATGAAAAAGGGGATGCCATGCGTATCGGAGAACTGGCCAAACGGACAGATTGTGACGTGGAAACCGTGCGTTACTATGAAAAGGCGGGCTTGCTGCAGGAACCGGGCCGCAACAGCGCCGGCTACCGCGAATACCGCGAAGAACACCAGGAACGGCTGCAATTCATCCGCCATTGCCGCTCCTTGCAGATCGGCTTGACGGATATCCGCGCCTTGCTGGAATTTAAGAACAATCCGGCCGAAGGCTGCCAGAGCGTCAACGAATTGCTCGACCACCATATCCTGCGCATCGCCGAGCAGATGGCGAATTTGCAAACTCTGCAGCAGCAGCTGGTAACCCTGCGCCACCAGTGCGACCAGCCGCAGCCGTCGCAAGACTGCGCGATTCTGCAAAACCTGTCCGAGGCGGCCAGCGGCCACGACTGCGCCTGCCATACCGAACTTCATTGAACCGATTGCTGCATGCTGAAACTGTTGCCTAAAAAAACTTTACTCACCTTGTCCCTGCTGTCGCCGCTGTGCCATGCGGCCGATGCGCCGGCCGCCGCCGGCCATTACCTGACCCTGTACGCCGTGCCCGGCGTACCGCAAGACGATGATCCGTACACCTGGAGCACGGCGGGCGGCAAGCAGCTGACAAAGGGCGTGACCAAGGCGGACGGCCGCGCCTATCTCAAAGGGGAAGAGGGCGAAGAAAACTATATTTTGAAAACCGTCAGCATGCGCTGGCAGCTGAAGGTGCCGGCCCGGTGCTGGCAGGGCGCGCCCGAGGCTTTCCTCGATTGCGTCAAGCTGGCCAAGACCACCAGCCGCTACGATGAGGAGCAAGAGGCGCTCAAGCTGGCAGAGCAGCAGAAAGAAGTGAAAATGCAGGCCAGAATCGCCGCCTATGCGGTGGAAGCCCGGGCCAACGACGATGCGCTGGCCTGGCTGGGCCGCCTGCCTTCGAGCTGGACCCTGGACGGCTATGGCAAGCGCCTGCTGGGCATCGGCGACAAGGTCTCCAGCTACATCGCCGACGAGTTCAAGGAGGAAGGGCCCGACGCGCGCCAGTTCGTCTGCCGCGCGCCCGCCTACTATGGCCCCGTGCCGGACCAGGCTGCCGTCGAGGCTTGGGTGGGATCGCCTGACGAGGTGGGCAAGGTACGCACCGGTCCCGCCTGGAATGCGCTGGTGGCGGCAGGCGAAAAGGGCAACTGGATGGCCCGTCTGGAGCTGTATTACGCCTTGTCCGGCGCCAATGTCAGCGAACTGAGCCTGCTGGAACAGTACCGCATCGTGCAATTGATGGAATGGCTGCACAAGAAGAAGATCAGCGGCCTGTACAGTTATTTCATCGGCGCCATGCCGGTCGCTCCCGGCAGCAACTACAGTGCCGTCTGGCGCAGGCGGGATCAGGTTTTCCTGTATGCCGCCATGCTCGGTGATTACCACCAACAATTCCGCATGGGCAATGTCTTGCGGCGGGAAACCGACCCCGCGCTGGTCGAGACAGGCAAGGCCATGCAAGCCTGTTCCCGGGCCGCCATGCCGCAGCGGTACTAGCGCGACTAGCGCGGCAGCAGCGGCGGGCCGCCGTCGCCCAGGCGGAAAGCATCGACCACGCGCAATAGATCATGCGCCTGGTCCTGCATGCTTTGCGCGGCGGCGGCCGATTGCTCGACGAGGGCGGCATTGCGCTGGGTCAATTCGTCCATTTCCGTGATGGCATTGTTGACTTCCTCGATGCCCTTGCTCTGGCGCTGGCTGGCCGCCGTGATGTCGTTCATGATTTCCGTCACCTGCTGAACGGAGGCGACGATATCGCCCATGGTGCGCCCGGCGCTGTCGGCCAGTTCGCTGCCTGTTTCTATCCTGGCAACGGAATCCTCGATCAACTGCTTGATTTCGCGCGCCGCCGTGGCCGAGCGCTGCGCCAGGCCCCGCACTTCCGTGGCGACGACGGCAAAACCGCGCCCCTGTTCGCCCGCGCGCGCCGCTTCCACGGCCGCGTTCAAGGCAAGTATATTCGTCTGGAACGCGATGCCGTCGATGACGGCGATGATGTCGACGATGCGCCCGGAACTGGCCTTGATCGAGCCCATCGTCTCGACCACCTGGCCCACGACGCGGCCGCCTTCCAGCGCCACGTTCGAGGTCGACAGCACCATCTGGTTGGCCTGGTGCGCATGGCTGGCGTTTTCCCGCACGGTATCGGTCAGCGCATGCATGGATGACGCTGTTTCCTGCAGGGAATGGGCTTGCGACTCCGTGCGGGCCGACAAGTCCGCATTGCCCAACGCAATTTCACTCGCTTCCACCGTGATGGTGGAGCCCGCCTGACGTATGTCGCCCAACAAGGTGTTCCAGTTCTTCAGCACGGTGGCCAGTGCGCGCGACAGCTTGCCCACCTCGTCGTCGCCCCGCGCCTCGATGCGCATGGTCAGGTCGCCGGCGGCCAGCGACTCGGCGGCACGGCAGGCTTCATCGATGGGGCGCACGACGGAACGGGCCACCCAGGTGGCGATCAGGGCCAGCAGGGCAAAGCCGATGGCCATGGTGCCCAGCGACAGCCAGCCGGCGCGCTGGCCGGCGTTTTTTGTCTCCTGCAGCGCGTCGACGGTGCGGTGGTCGAGGTTGAGCAACACCTGGCGCAGCTGCCCCCGCACTTGCTGGTAGTGCGTGGCGGCATTTTGCATCGCCGCCACGCCCGTATTCGGGTCCATCGAGGCCAGGTCCAGCGCCTGCGCCACGCTGGCACGGTAGCGCTCGAGGCCCGGCAGGGCCTGGTCCGCTTCCGTGGCGGCGCCCGAGAATTGCTTGAGTTCCTTCAAGCCTTGCGCGATGGCATTGAGCTGGCCATCCGTTTGCGCGCCGAATTGCTTGAACTGTTCGTCCGACAGGCTGGCGGCAATGGCGATCTTCGCATATACGTCGGCGTGGACTTGGCCAAGGGCAATGGCTTGCTGGTTGGCAAGCCGCTCCGCCGTCAGGGTGACGTCTTTCAGTTCGCGCATGCGGCTTTCGTTCTGCTGCATGGCGAAGTAGGACAAGGCCCCCATGGCCAGCAGGCAAGCCAGCGCGACCACCGGGACGATCAACATCTTTTGTGCGATTTTCATCGGAACCCATATCGTCAAGAGAGCGGAAAACCATCCCGGCGCGGCGGCTGGCTACAGGTAGATGCCGCCGCAGACGACGGTTTCGGCGAGTTTCTCGCAATACATCACCTTGGGCTCGATCTTCTTGGTTTCCGGATTCGTGAACTTGTATTCCTGCCAGAACGTCCCCTTGCTCTTGGCCAGGTCGACTCTCTCCTTGACGAAGGCCTTGCCGTCGATATCCTTGAGTTCGATCAAGTTCTTGCCCACCATTTTCGGGTTGGCGCCATGCGCGACCACCGTGCCGTCGAGCTTATACACAACCAGGTACAGGTCGTGCAGGATGAATTGCGGCGACTTGGCCGTGATCTCGCCATACGCCTTGGCGTCGCCGGCGCTCTTGATGTAGGACACGCCTTTCTTGACCATGGCTTCGGCATCGGCGCGCGTGGCGCCGCCTTCGGCAGCGCTGGCGATACAGGGCAGCATGCCGACGGCAAGCAGGAGCGGCAGGCAAATGGCAGGGGCGAACTTGGGCATGAGAATCTCCTTCACATTGCGGCAGGAAAGCCGGCGGGAAACCGGTGCGGTTGGGGGCGTGCTGACGGTTCATGGTAGCGCGATGCCAGTGGACATGCGCTGGTGCAACAGATTTTTTTTGAGTGGGGTGTTTTTGCAACGCCACGCGCACTTGGCGCAATCGCGTTTACAGAGTGAAAAGCAGGGGCCAGGCTATCGTGGCGATAGTGTGGCGCGCGCGCCGCGCTACCAGTCGGACGGGTCTTCCGCCGCCGCCCTGGCCAGGTCGTCGGCCCAATCCTGCCGGACCAGCCGATAGATATCGGCAAAGAAGGCGCGCGGATCGGCCATCTCATCCCACATGGCGGGCAGGGCGTGCGTGCTTTCGGGATCATGCTCGAGGATGGCCTGGAAATCGTAGCCCGGGTCTTGCAGCGCCTGCGCCAGCACGGCCACCAGCGCGTGGCGGTGGCGGTAGCTCAGTTCCTTGTATTGCGAGGTGATGTCGCGCCGTATCAGGGCAGCGCGCTGCGCCGGGTCGTTCATGTCCCAGCTGTCCAGCTCCACACCCATGGTTTCTTCGCGGTCATACACGTCGAAAGGGCCGAGGAAATAGTGGAGCGTGGGGAGATAGGGAGCGTCGCTCCAGGGGCCTCGCAGCATGGGAGTCTTTCGTTTGATTGCTAAAGGGTTACGCGCATTCGGGCAAGGTCCAGCCTTCGTCGCCCATGTCCGTCGGGTAGATGGCGCGGGTCTGGTTCTGGCCCCAGCGCGCATGGTCGAGGATGCCGTCTTCATGCATGTCCAGCACCCATTCCGTGCTTTCCAGCAAGGTGCCATCCTTGTGGTAGACGCGGAAAAACGTGGACGTGCTCAGTGCGCGCACGATGTTCTGCGGCACGCCGTCGCCGTAGTGGGGCACATAGGTCTTGATGACGCACGTGCGCTGATCGTTCCATTCCTGGGCGTACACGGTGGCATTGCGGGCCGCCGCCACCTTGATGAACAGCCAGGCGGCCAGAACGATGGAGAACAGGAGGGCGGCGGCAATCAGGCCGGTTTTCTTGAGTAGCTGCATGAGGTCATGGCGGAGCCTGAAACTGAGTGAGCCGCATTGTATGCCAAGAGCGGAAATACTTGCTGTACAGCACGTACGGCAAGTATTTTCCCGTTTATTGCTGTGTATGGCGATCTATTTCGGCAAGGCCGCCTGTAGGGTATTGGCCATTGCCAGATGGTGTTGCAACGCTGGCAAGGTTTTTGCGGCAAAGGCCTTGATATCGGGATCGCTTGCCTTCTGGCTGGCGTCGGTGAACAGTTTCACGGCCTCCTTGTGCGCCGCCACGCCGATGGTGGCCGCATATTCCTTGTCAAACTGCGCGCCTTCCAGGCGGCTCAGCTTGTCGATCTGCGCCTGGTGCTTCTTGCCGGGCTGGTGGCTGACCTCGATGTGCTTGCTGCTGGCCAGCTGTTTCAGCTCGTCGGCCACTTTCGTGTGGTCCGCCACCATGGCATCGGCGAATTTCTTCACTTCCCCATTGCTGCTTTTGCTTTGCGCCACTTTGCTGGCGGCAATTTCCGTGCTGCCCGCGTCGGCCGCCTTGCTGAGGAATTGCTTGTCGTACGCACCTGGCGCGGCGGCGATACTGTTGATGGCGATGCCGCTGAGCAACGCCACGGCGGCGCCGATGGCCACGCTTTTCAGGGAGGGCGCGCGGGAACTGGTGGTCGGGATAGGCATGGAAACTCCTTTCAGGTGTGGTTTTTTCTACAAGCTGATGACAATGTTAAGCCAGCAGCCTGCGCACACCCATAGGACAGTCGCGATCATGCCCGTAGGACTAGTCCTGTTCGTTCGCGCACAGTTCGACTTGCTTCAGGGCAAACAAGGCGGCGATGCCGGCATCGCGCCGCCAGGCGGGCATGCCGATATCGAGCCATTCCGCCATCGCGTCCAGGTGCGATGGCTCCGAGACGCTGTGTTCGAGTTCATCGAGCACCGTGTCGCGGTCGATATACAGACTGTCCAGCCAGGCATCGAAGGAGGGCGCCAGTGTCATCAGGCCGTGGGCGCGCTTGCCCGTCCAGTCCGGCAACTCCTGTACATAAGCCAGCACGCGGCCGCCGCCTTCTTCCGTCAGATCCAGGTAAAGCATGGAATTGCCGCCATCGCGGGCGAAGGGCAGGATTTTCACGGGCATGTCCGTATGCTGGCGGGCGGCGCGGATTTCGCCTACCAACGTTTCATCGCAGAAATCGCCTTCGTCGGCGCTGAAAAAGGTATTGAAGCCCATCTTTTCCACGCCGCCATTGCCGTCCAGCACATCGCAGGTGTAATCGAACCAGGCGCCGTTGGCCGCTTGCAGGAAAGCCAGGAAGGCGGGCGGCAACGGTGCTTCCAGCAGGGTTTCGATGGCGGTGATCTGCTGCGCCGTGGGGGCAGGCTTGGCGCCCTCGAGCGCCAGGTGGCGGTACTGCGTGTAATAAGTCATTGATTATCCTTGTAAATTTCTGGCGGCCGCGATGCCGTCCTCGCAGCCCGTCTCCACCTTGGCCAACGCATCGACGAGTCCCGCGCGCAGCACGGCCATCGAGCGGGCCTTGTCGTCGATCTGGGCGATTTTCGTTTCCAGCATGGCCCGTTTGGTTTGCGCATCGAGCGCATTTTCCTGCCAGACGGCAATGACCTCGGCGATTTCCTTCAAGGTAAAGCCCAGCGCCTTGGCGTGGCCGATCAGCTCGATCCGCCGCAAGGCCTGCGCCGAATATTCCTTGTAGTTATTCGTCAGGCCCGGCTGCGGCGCTTCGTCCAGCAGCCCCTGGCGCTCGTAGAAGCGCACCGTATCCTTGCTGACGCCCGTCAGGCGGGTGATTTCTCCGATACGCATCGATTCCCCTTGACCGTGGACTAAAGTCTACAGTTTACATTAAACGCTCTTTCTACTCCACACCAATGCCATGACCGCTTTCAACTACACCAAGCAGACCGTGCTGATCACGGGCGCCTCGTCCGGCATCGGCCGCGTCTTTGCGGAAACCCTGGCCGCACGCGGCGCCCATTTGCTGCTGCTGGCCCGCTCCGGCGCCGTGCTCGAAACGCTGGCCGCCGACCTTGCCAAGCGTCACGGCATCCGCGCCCACGCGCTGGTGGCGGACCTGAGCCTGCCGGGAGCGGCCGCGCAAGCCCATGCACAGGCCTGCGCGCTGGGCATGCCGCCCGACGTGCTGATCAATAACGCGGGTTTTGCCACGCATGGCCGCTTCGAAAGCATCGATCTTGCACGGCAAGTTGGCGAAGTGACCGTCAATTGCACGGCCCTGATGGAACTGACGCACTGCGTCTTGCCGCACATGCTGGCCCAAGGACGGGGCGCCATCATCAACGTGGCCTCCACGGCGGCCCTGCAGCCCGATCCCTATATGGCGGTCTACGGCGCCAGCAAGGCGTTCGTGCTGTCGTTCTCGGAAGCGCTGTGGGCGGAAAACCGCAGCCGCGGCGTGCGCGTGCTGGGTCTGTGCCCGGGCGCCACGGACACGGCTTTCTTCGACGTAGTGGCCGCGCCCGAAGCGGCCGTGGGCCAGCGCATGGCGCCGCAAGCCGTCGTCGATGAAGCGCTGCGCGCGCTGGACCGGGGTCGCAGCAGCCACGTGGCCGGCCGTCCCAACCGGCTGCTGGCCTGGCTGCCGCGCTTGCTGCCCCGTCAGACCGTGCTGGGCATCGTGGAAGGCATGCTCAAGCCGAAAACGGCGTAGGCATCAAAAGGCCATGGTGGCGAACATGGCCAGCACGGCCGTCGCCATCACGAGGGTGGCCAGCCAGCCCAGCGCCCGCAGGCGGCGCGAAATGGTGAGCGTGCCCATGATGGCGGGGTGCGACGCCATCACCATCATCAGCACCATGATGGGCACGGAAATGACGCCGTTGATGACGGCGCTCCAGTACAGGGCCTTGATGGGGGCCAGCGGCGAAAAGCACAGGGCCGCGCCCAGCATGGTGGCGCCGATGATGATGGCGTAGAACTTCTTGGCCGCCCGGGGCGCCAGTTCCCGGCTGTTTTTCCAGTGAAAGGCGCCCGCCATGGCGTAGGCGGCCGAGCCGGCCAGCACGGGAATGGCCAGCAAGCCCGTGCCGATGATGCCCAGGCTGAACAGGGCGAAGGCGAAGTCGCCCGCGATGGGGCGCAGGGCGGAAGCGGCCTGGGCGGACGTATCGATGTGCGTGATGCCTTGCGCGCCCAGGGTCACGGCCGTCGTCAGCATGATGAAGAAGGCCACCAGGTTGGAAAAACCCATGCCGATGGCCGTGTCCATCTTGATGCGCTGGAATTGGCGTGGCGCCAGTTCCGGCGTGCGGCGCAAGGCTTGCGCGCTGGCATCGGCCTGCAAATCTTCCACTTCCTGCGAGGCTTGCCAAAAGAATAAATACGGGCTGATCGTGGTGCCGAACACGGCCACGATCATGGTCACCGAGGCGGCCGACCAGGCGACCTGCGGCCAGACCGTGCGCAGCGCCACTTCGCCCCAGGGAATATGCACGGTGAGCACGGTGGCCACGTAGGCCAGCAAGCCCAGGGTCAGCCATTTCAGGATGCGCACATATTGTTGATACGGAATGAAGACTTGCAGCAGCAGGGACAGTAAACCGAAGCCGACGGCGTACAGATGCGTGGGCCCGCCGATGATCAGGGTCAGGGCATCGCCCATGGCGGCCACGTCGGCGGCGATATTGATGACATTGGCCAGCAGCAGCAAGCCGACGATGGCGTACAGCAAGGATTTCGGGTAGTGGCGGCGGATATTCGTCGCCAGCCCATGGCCGCTGACCCGGCCGATCTTGGCGCTGATGACCTGGATACCGAGCATCAGCGGAAACGTCAGGCACACCGTCCACAGCATGCCGAAGCCGAACTGGGCGCCCGCCTGCGCATACGTGGCGATGCCGCTGGGATCGTCATCGGCCGCGCCCGTGATCAGGCCGGGGCCCAGCTTGCCCAGCCAGGTGTCGGATGGGGCCGCGCGGCCGCTGTCGGTGTGCATGCGTCGCTCCTGCGTGATGGAGCGAGCAGCGTATCACAGGCGGGCGGCGTCCAGAAGGGGCGCCGCCCGGGAAATTCACGCCTCAGTAGCGCGCATCCTTGGGCTTGCCGCCCTTGGGCCAATCCTTGACCTTGTCGGGGAAGTCCGGACGGGGCATGTGCGTAAAATATTCCGCCACGTCGACGGCATCCTGGTCGGACAGGTTGCCTTGTCCCAGCGGGAATTTCTGGCCGTGGCCCATCACCATGTTCGCCTTGACGAAGCCGGCCGCCGTGTAGGTGCGGGCCATACCGGCGCCGATATTGAACGAGCGCTCGCCCCACAGCGGCGGAAAGGCGACGACGCCGTTGGCGCCCTTGATGCCTTCGCCATTCGCGCCATGGCAGACGGCGCATTGCTCGGCATACACCTTTTTGCCATGCACGGGATCGGGCAACAGCGCGCGGTCGATCTTCGCCACGCCCCGTCCCGCCACCTTGTCGCCCGCTTGCGTGGCGCCCTTCATCCAGTCGATGTAGGCGACCATGGCCTGCAGGTCGGGGCCGTCCACGGGCAGCGGCTTGCCGTGCATGGAGCGGCGGAAGCAGCCGTTGATGCGCTCACCCAGGCTGATGACCTTGCCGGCGCGCGGCGCTTCCGACGGGAAGAAGGCGGAAATGCCGAGGAAGGGCGAACCGCCGGCCACCGTGCCGCCATTCAGGTGGCAGCTGCTGCAATTGAGGTCGTTGCCCACGTTTTGCGGCAGCCGGGCGCGCGTTTCCGTCATCAGCTGCATGCCGTGGATCAATTGACTGGCGTTCGGATCGGCCGTCAGGGCGGCGAAACGGGGCGTGACGAAGCCGCCCGCGTCCGGCGCCTTGAGCTTGAGCTCCTTGCGCACCCTGGCGATCTGCGCGGGCGTGACGGGCGCGCCTTGATTACCCCACTTGCCGCGCACAAAGGTGAGGATTTCCGCCAGTTCCGTGTCCGACAGGCGGTCATATGCGGGCATGCCGAACGAGCGGGGCGAGTGCTGCGTGACGGCCGACTGCCAGCCCGTCAGCGCGATATGGATGACGGAGGTGGCGTCTTTTGACTGCACCGAGTCGTTCCGCGCCAGTGGCGGGAAAATGTTGTCCACGCCACGGCCGTCGCGGCGGTGGCAGGTGGCGCAGAATTGCAGGTAGCCCAGGCCGCCCCGCGTGTTGTACAGCGCATCGTTGCTGGCCGCCGCGAGCGGCGCCGTTTTCTTCGGCGGCGCGGCCGCGCCATCCTTGGCGGGCAAGCCGTGCAGGTAGTGCGCCAGCGCGTCGAGGTCGGCATCCGTGAAGTATTGCGTGCTGTGCGTGATGACTTCCGTCATGCTGCCGGCCGCCGTGCCGAAGCTGTTGCGGCCCGTTTTCAGCAATTGCACGATGTCGCCCGGCGTCCACAGATTGCGCAAGTTCACCGCATGCCAGCCGTCAAACGTAAAACCGGACAGGTAGAGCTTGCCGCTGCCGCCGTCCTGGCCCATGGTTTTTTCCTGGAAAGCCACGCCGCGCGGCGTGTGGCAGGAGCCGCAATGGCCGAGGCCCTGGGCCAGGTAGCTGCCCCGGTTCCACTGGGCCGACTTGGCGCTGTCGGGCTTGAACGGCGCGTCGTCGAGGAAGACGGCATTCCACAAGGACAGGCCCCAGCGCATGCTGAACGGCCATTTCATGTCCGTTGCGCGGTTTTGCTGCGCCACGGGCGCCACGCCCCGCTGCAGATAGGCGTACAGCGCCTGCATGTCGTCGGGCGTGATCTTCGCGTAGGAAGGGTAGGGCATGGCCGGATACAGGTTGTGGCCGTCCGCCGCCACGCCCTTGCGCATGGCGCGGTCGAACTGGGCAAACGTGTACGTGCCCAGGCCCGTCTTGGCGTCGGGCGTGATATTCGTGCTGTAGATGGTGCCGAACGGCGTTTTCAGTTCCAGGCCGCCGGCCATGGCGGCGCCGTTCGGGCTCGTGTGGCAAGCCACGCAGTCGCCAAGGCGGGCGACGTATTCGCCGCGCTTGATCAGCTCGGCCGAGGCTGCGGGCGTGTTGGCGGGCGCGGCCCAGGCGCCGGCACTGAAGACCAGCATGCCCAGCAGCATTGCAGCCAGCCAGGAAGTGATCGAAAAGGATGAAACGGGAAGACGGCGCGAACCGCGGTGCAGGATGGAAATGACGTTCATGGTGACCCTTTATTATTACGCGCAAGCTTACGCAGTCGTCACCACGGCGAACATTGGGAGTTTCTTTCGAACAACTAGGTAATCTTCCCTAGTGTTTTACAGCGGAAAATCGTGTAGCGGTGCCTGCAAGCTGGCCAGGATGCGCTCGCGCAGCCAGCGGTGCGCCGGGTCCAGGTGCATGCGCTCGTGCCAGACCACGGCCATCTCGTAGTCGGGCAGGGCCACGGGCGGCTCCCATGTGCGCAGCGCGCCCAGCGCCTTCTTCAGCAGGCGCGACGGGAGCAGGGCCACCATGTCGGACGCTGCCAGCAAGGGCGGCACGATCAGGAAATGCGGCACAGACAGCACCACCTTGCGTGTGCGCCCCAGCTTTTCCAGCGCCGTATCGACGTTGCTGCGGAAACCGCCGCCGTTGGGCGAGACGACGATGAATTCCAGCGCACAAAACTGATCGAGCTTGGGCTGCTCCTGCAGCAATGGGTGGTCGCGCCGGCCCGCCAGCACATAATGTTCAGTGAACAGCGTGCGGTGGCGCAAGCCGGGCGGCGCTTCTTCCTGCGCCAGGAAACCCAGGTCGACCTGGCCCGTTTCCAGGTCGTGCGCCATGCGCGCCGGCACGGCTTCGAACACGGCCATGCGCGACAGGGGCGCCTGCGCGCGCAAAGCGGGCAGCATGGGCAGCAGGATCGCATATTCGGCGGCGTCGGCCGCCGCCAGGTTCCAGCGCACTTCAGCCGTGGCCGGATCGAAGGCCGATTCCGGCTGCAAGACTTGCTCAAGCTGGGCCAGCACGGCCTGCAAGGGCGCGAACAGGGCCAGCGCCCGCGCCGTGGGCAGCATGCCGCGCGGACCGGGCAAGAGCAGCGGATCGTCGAAGGCCGCGCGCAACTTGCCCAGCTGCACGCTGACGGACGGCTGGCTCAGGTGCAGCCGCGCGGCCGCCCGCGTCACGTTGCGCTCGATCAACAAGGCATTCAGGGTCAGCAGCAGGTTCAAGTCCAGCTTATGCAAATTGCTCATGGCTATACCTTGTATATCAACTATTCATTTCCACTATGATAGCGCAAGCCCTACAGTGGTTTCTGTGACTTTCACTCTTCACCTTTTACAGGAACTAACTGATGCAACTCCATGAATATACAAGCTTTGATGGCTTAGGGCTGGCCCAGCTGCTGCGCCAGGGCGCCGTTTCCGCCGCCGAAGTGCACGACGCCGCCCAGCGCGCCTGCGCCGCCGTCAACCCGCAGATCAATGCCGTCGTCGAGCTGTGGCCGGCCGATTTGACTGCCATCGACCACGCGGCGCCGTTCGCCGGTGTGCCATTCCTGATCAAGGATGTGGGCGTCACGATGGCGGGCCAGCGCAGCGAAGCGGGCAGCCGCCTGGGCGCCGGCCATGTCGCCGCGTTTGATTCCCACCTGATGACGCAGTTCCGCGCAGCGGGCCTGGCGACGTTCGGACGCACCAGCACGCCGGAAATGGCCTTTGCCACCACCACCGAACCCGTTTTATATGGCACCACGCGCAACCCGTGGAACGTCAGCCTGAGCGCGGGCGGCTCCAGCGGCGGCGCGGCGGCGGCCGTGGCGGCCGGCATCGTGCCGCTGGCCCATGCGACGGACGCGGCCGGCTCCATCCGCGTGCCGGCCGCCTCGACGGGCCTGTTCGGCTTCAAGCCCAGCCGGGGACGGGTGTCGAACGGCCCCGCCATGGACGAAATCTTCAGCGGCCTGGGTGTGCAGCTGGGCGTGAGCCGCAGCGTGCGCGACAGCGCCGCCTTGCTCGACTGCGTGCAGGCAATCATGCCGGGCGAGCCGTATGTGACGCGTCCGCCCAACTTCACCTGGCTGTCGCAGGTGAGCGTGGCGCCGGGCAAGCTGCGCTTTGCCGTGCAGCGGGCCGCCAGCAATGGCGCCCATCCCGTACCTGCCGTCGATGCCGCGCTGCGAGACACCGTGCGCCTGCTGGAAAGCCTGGGCCACCACGTGGAGGAAGTGTCGCCCGCGCTGGGCGTGTCGTGGCAAGCCTTCGTGCAGGCGAACGCCAGCATCTGGTGCGCCAACCTGGTGCCGTGGATAGACGGCCTGGCGCGGGAAAGCGGGCGCGCCGTGTCGCTCGAGACGCTGGAACCGTCCACTTTGGCCTGCTACCGGTACGGGCAGACGGTGTCGGCCGTCGAGTTCGTCGCCGCGCTCGACGTGCGCAACACCGTCACGCGCCAGGCCGGCGCCTTGTTCGGCCAGTACGACGTGCTGCTCACGCCCACCATGCCGGATGTGCCGTGGCCGCTGGGGCGCTATGGTGAAAAGGAGGAACAGCTCGATGGGCTGGGCTGGACGGCGCGCCTGTTCGAGCATTCGCCGTACACGCCGCGGGCCAACGTGGCGGGCTTGCCGGCCATGTCCGTGCCGCTGGCCATGTCCAATGATGGCTTGCCGATCGGCATGCAGTTCATGGCGGGGTATGGCAACGATGGAACCTTGCTGCGCCTGGCCGGCCAGCTGGAGCGGGCGGCGCCGTGGCTTCCAAGGCGGCCGCCTGTGTGGGCGGGCAAGGCGTAAGCATGCCTTGCGGACGGCTGAAACCGGCCACCATAGCGGCTTTGGCCTGCGACAAGAAGCCGGGGTCGGACCCCAGTCCTTGTTCTTGGGTGAACAGTATCAGCTGGGCATCGTAGCCAGCTGCGCCGCGCCCCGGCCTTGCATGCGGAAACGAAATCGTTCCCACAACCGGTCGTGGAAGGGCAGGACGATCACGTTGCAGATCGGCTCGACCACGGCCAGCAGGCCGCCGAAGGCCATGGAACCCGTGGCCCAGTACATGACGCCGAAGGCCACGCCCATGTGCATGGCCGTCTGGCTGAGTTTTTCGCCGGCCAGGGCGGCCAAGCCCAGGCGGCTGGCCGCGTGGCGGCGGCGGATCGCGTGCCAGGCTTTTTCATGCCACGGCAGCAGGCCCACATTGATGACCGGTTCGATGATTGCGGCCAAGCCACCGAGTGCCAGCGAACCCGTCAGCAAATAGGCAAGGCCGAAGGCGATCGACATGTGCGTGCACACCTGGCTGAATGTTTTGATGGCTGTGAACAAGGGACGTTCCTTTCTGTTGAATTCGCTTATCCTTGATCTAGATAGTAACGATTCTCATTTACAAAAGAAAGTAAAATATTTCAACTGAATCGATAGATATTGGCTATTGAAAATAGTAATATAATTGTATTTTATAAAATTGAGCATTTTAGCCGTCACACAGCGCCTGCGCTCCCTATACCAAGCAGGCCGGTATTTTCTGGTGCATGGGAGAAACAAATGACGACCCTTTTGGATGACATCCTGG
>NZ_JBWBYV010000107.1:0-1487 GCF_056174685.1 Janthinobacterium sp. BHSEK | reverse complement strand
AGAGGCTAACGTTATAGGGACAAGCGAATAAGTGCACATGGTGGATGCCTTGGCGATTACAGGCGATGAAGGACGTAGTAGCTTGCGATAAGCTGCGGGGAGTGAGCAAACACACTTTGATCCGCAGATTTCCGAATGGGGCAACCCACCCTTTTAGGGTATTGCATACTGAATACATAGGTATGCAAGGCGAACGCGGCGAACTGAAACATCTAAGTAGCTGCAGGAAAAGAAATCAACCGAGATTCCCAAAGTAGCGGCGAGCGAAATGGGAAGAGCCTGTACGTGATAGTCGGACCGATAACAGAATCCCCTGGAAATGGGAGCCATAGCGGGTGATAGCCCCGTATGTGAAATCGGACCGGTGGTACTAAGCGTACGACAAGTAGGGCGGGACACGTGACATCCTGTCTGAATATGGGGGGACCATCCTCCAAGGCTAAATACTCGTAATCGACCGATAGTGAACCAGTACCGTGAGGGAAAGGCGAAAAGAACCCCGGAAGGGGAGTGAAATAGATCCTGAAACCGTGTGCATACAAACAGTAGGAGCGGACTTGTTCCGTGACTGCGTACCTTTTGTATAATGGGTCAGCGACTTACATTCAGTGGCAAGGTTAACCGCATAGGGAAGCCGTAGAGAAATCGAGTCCGAATAGGGCGATCAGTCGCTGGGTGTAGACCCGAAACCAAGTGATCTACTCATGGCCAGGATGAAGGTGCGGTAACACGCCCTGGAGGTCCGAACCCACTAATGTTGAAAAATTAGGGGATGAGCTGTGGGTAGGGGTGAAAGGCTAAACAAACTTGGAAATAGCTGGTTCTCTCCGAAAACTATTTAGGTAGTGCCTCAAGTATCACCATCGGGGGTAGAGCACTGTTATGGCTAGGGGGTCATTGCGACTTACCAAACCATTGCAAACTCCGAATACCGATGAGTGCGAGCTTGGGAGACAGACGTCGGGTGCTAACGTCCGGCGTCAAGAGGGAAACAACCCAGACCGCCAGCTAAGGTCCCAAAGATTGGCTAAGTGGAAAACGAAGTGGGAAGGCTAAAACAGTCAGGATGTTGGCTTAGAAGCAGCCATCATTTAAAGAAAGCGTAATAGCTCACTGATCGAGTCGTCCTGCGCGGAAGATGTAACGGGGCTAAGCCAGTCACCGAAGCTGCGGATATGCGTAAGCATATGGTAGGAGAGCGTTCTGTAAGCCTGCGAAGGTGTCTTGTAAAGGATGCTGGAGGTATCAGAAGTGCGAATGCTGACATGAGTAGCGATAATGGGGGTGAAAAGCCTCCACGCCGTAAGCCCAAGGTTTCCTGTTCAACGTTCATCGGAGCAGGGTGAGTCGGCCCCTAAGGCGAGGCAGAGATGCGTAGCTGATGGGAAGCAGGTTAATATTCCTGCACCGTCGTATGATGCGATGGGGGGACGGATCGCGGAAGGTTGTCTGACTGTTGGAATAGTCAGTTTCTGTCTCATAGAAGG
>NZ_JBWBYV010000106.1:0-2897 GCF_056174685.1 Janthinobacterium sp. BHSEK | reverse complement strand
CGCTTAGGGCATCAATTTCCTGATCCAGCCCGCCGAGGTCGTTTGCGCTATAAAGGTCCAGTTGCGCGGACACGACCAGTGCTGCGAGGTCGGCCACTACGGGCTGGTCGAATAAACGCCCGATGGAAATGTCCACGTCGTAGATATCGCGCAGGCGTACCGCAAGCTGCACGCCGAGCAGGGAATGGCCACCCAGCTCGAAGAAATGATCGAGGCGGCCGACGCGCTCAACACCGAGCAATTCCTGCCAGAGGCGTGCCAGCGTGGTTTCCACCTCGCCGATCGGGACTTCATATTCGCGGCGGGCAATCGCCGCCTGGTCGGGTACGGGCAACGCTTGGCGATCGAGTTTGCCGTTGGGCGTCTGGGGCAGCGCCGTGAGCAGGACAAAGGCACTCGGCACCATGAATTCAGCCAGATCGTCAGCCAGTGCGCGGCGCAGGCTGGCCGCGCTGACGTCCGCGCCCGACTCGGGCACTACATAGGCCACCAGACGTTTTTCCTGGCCGTCATCCCCGCGCGCCACGACCACGGCCTCGCGCACGCCGGGAAAGAGCGCCAGCCGGCTCTCTATCTCGCCCAGCTCGACGCGGAAGCCGCGGATCTTGACCTGGAAATCATCGCGCCCCAGATAGTCGATCGTGCCGTCCGGCAGCCAGCGGCCAAGGTCGCCCGTCTTGTACAGGCGCGCGCCTTCGCGGTCGCTGAACGGATCGGCGACGAAGCGTTCGGCGGTCAGTTCCGGGCGATGCAGATAGCCACGGCCGACGCCGTCGCCGCCGATGTAGATATCGCCCGTCACGCCGAGCGGCAATAGATTGCGCCTGGCGTCGAGGACATAGATCTGCGTGTTGGCGACCGGGCGGCCGATCGGCAGGCTGGCGCGGCGTTCGCGCGGGTCCCAGGTAAAGAACGACACCACGTCTGACGCCTCAGTCGGACCGTAGGTGTTATGGACCAGCGGCGGCGACGGCAGGCACGCCAGCTTCTCGTGCAGCAGTTGGCACTGGATGGGTTCACCGCCGAGGAATACCTGGCGCAGCGGCCCCGCCTGGTCCGGCGAAAAGTAAGGCAGCAGCGGATAGAAGGCGCTGGGCGCGCAATTGACATAGGTGATGCCCTGTTCGCGAATGGTGTTCCATATCTGTTCCGGTGCGTAGGCGCCGGATGACAAATGCAGCTGCCCTCCCACCAGCAGGACGGCGAAGATGTTTTTCTGAGTAAGATCGAAACCGATGGACGACAGCAGCAGCACCTTGTCGTCGGCGCCGATACCGAATTGGGCGATGTACCAGCTCACCAGATTGGTGAACCCGCCCTGATGCACCAGCGTGCCTTTCGGGCGCCCGGTCGAACCGGAGGTGTAGATGGCATAGATCAGATGGTCCGGGCCGGAGTGCAGCCCAAGATCATGATCGTCGTAGCCGGCCAGGTGATCACCTACCTCGTCGAGGCAGAGCAGCGCCACGCCGTCGGCGCCGATGCTGTCGCGCAGATGGCTTTGCGTCAGCAGCACGACGGGATTGGCATCGGCGGCCATGTAGGCCAGGCGGTCCCGCGGATAGGCCGGATCGAACGGCACGAAGGCGGCGCCGGCCTTGAGTGCGGCGAAAATCGCGATCACCAGTTCGGCCGAGCGTTCCATGCAAACGCCCACCAGCACGTCCGGACCGGCGCCGAGCTGGCGTAGATGACGCGCCAGGCGGTTGGCTCGGCCATTGAGCTGCGCATAAGTCAGCGGCTTGCCATCGGCGATCACGGCGACAGCGTCCGGCGTGCGCGCCACCTGCGCTTCGAACAGCTGATGCACCGGCAGATCACGCGGATACGCCACCCGCGTGGCGTTGAATTCCACCAGCAGACGGTGCGCCTCGGCGTCGTCCAGGAAGTGCTCGGCGTCGTGCACGGCGTCCGGGTCGGCCGCCATCGACTCCAGCACGGCCAGGTAGTAGCCGAGGATGCGCTCGGCCTGCGCTCCGCCCAGCTTGCCCGGCTTCATTTCACACTCGATGCCGGTGCTGGCGTTGTAGGCGAAATTGGCGACCAGATCGAAGCCGGTCGCCTCGAACGCTTGCTTGTAACCGGCTTGCTGCAGGCCGGCCTTCAGATCATCGTACACATGGAAATTGATGAAGTTGAAGACAATTTCGTAGTAAGGCGTGCGGCCGTTGTCCACCTGCAGCTGGACGTAGGGATAGTCGCGGTGCTCCAGCACCGACAGCTCGTTGGCGTACGTGGCTTTGATCAGCTCTTTCCAGCTGGAGCGCTCCAGCTTCTGGCGCAGCGGCAGCGTGTTCAGGAACAGGCCCAGCACCTTCTCCCCGTCTTGCTCCTCCGGACGCACGTTGCTCACCAGCCCTGTCGTGACGTCGTCTTTGCCAGCCAGCATGGACACCACCCGCAGGTGGGCGCTCAGCAGTACCGTGCGCATCGGCACGGCCAGCGTCGCCGCCAGCGCTTGCAGCTTGCCGCAGACGGCGTCGCTGACCTTCGCGGCGCGGTTGCGGTCCATGCTCGTCGCGTCCTGCGCTTGCTCGGCCGGCGGCAGCGTCGAGTACACGTGGCCGTCCAGATAGTGCTTCCAGAACGCGCCTTGCCGCTCCGACCGCAGTGCCTGTTTTTCGCGCAGCGCTGCCATCTTCGGCGTCACGCGCAACGATGGCAGCGCAATGTCCTTGCCTTCGAGCGCAGCGAAGTAGGCATTGAACAGCTCGGTCTGGAACGAGGCCACGCTCCAGCCATCGAGAATCGCATGGTGGAAGCTGAAGGTGTACTGTATCGCCTTGGCGCCGCGCAGGTGCACGAAGATGCGCAGCAGCGGAGCGCTGGCCAGATCGAAAGCGGACTTGCGTTCGGCGTCGATGAATCCGGCCACGATCTGATCCTGCTCAGCCGTG
>NZ_JBWBYV010000105.1:0-2827 GCF_056174685.1 Janthinobacterium sp. BHSEK | reverse complement strand
GGCGCGCCACGAAAGCCTGCGCACGACCTTTGTGAATGTCGATGGCGCGCCGGTGCAGCGCATCGCCGCAGCCGGTGCCGGCATGGCGCTGGAACAGCGTGACCTGCGCCATCTGCCGCCGCGCGAACGCGAGATCGCCGTACAGCGCTTCTCGGACGAGGAAGCGGTGCGGCCTTTCGACTTGGCCGCCGGCCCGCTGATACGCTGCCAGTTGCTGCACCTGGCCGAGGATGAACATGTATTGCTGTTGACGCAGCATCATATCGTCTCCGACGGCTGGTCGATCGGCGTGCTGGTGCGCGAGATCAGCACGCTGTACGCCGCCTTCAGCGCTGGTCAGGCCGATCCGCTGCCGCCGCTGGCGATCCAGTATGCCGACTATGCGGCATGGCAGCGCGGCTGGCTGCAGGGCGATGTCCTGCAAGCGCAGAGCGCGTTCTGGAAAGAACAATTGACAGGCGCGCCGGCGCTGCTGGAACTGCCGACCGACCGTCCGCGTCCGGCCCGGCAAAGCTACGCCGGCGGCAGCGTGCAGGTGCGCTTCGATGCCGCGCTGACCGCCGGTCTGAAGGCGCTGAGCCAGAAGCACGGCGCGACGCTGTTCATGACGCTGCTGGCAGGCTGGGCCGCGCTGCTGGCGCGCCTGTCGGGCCAGGATGATGTGGTGGTCGGCACGCCGGTGGCCAACCGTCAGCGCGCCGAGGTGGAGGGCTTGATCGGCTTCTTCGTCAACACGCTGGCGCTGCGGGTGAAGCTGGAGGGCGATCCGAGCGTGGCGCAGCTGCTGGCGCAAGTCAAGGCGCACACGCTGGGGGCGTACGAGCATCAGGATCTGCCGTTCGAGCAGATCGTGGAAGCGGTGCAGCCGGCGCGCAGCATGCGCCACAGCCCGCTGTTCCAGGTCATGCTCAGTCTGGACAATGCTCCCGGCGGCACCTTGCAGCTGCCGGGCCTGAGCATTGAAAGCGTGCAGCCCAAGCAAAATACCGCGCAGTTCGACCTGACGCTGTCGCTGGCTGAAAGCGACGGCCGCCTGAGCGGCAGCCTGCGCTACGCCAGCGACCTGTTCGACGAAGCGAGCATTGTCCGTCTGGCTGGCCACCTTGAAACGCTGCTGCGCGGCATGGCTGCCGATGACAGTGCGCGCGTCGCCAGTCTGCCGGTGCTGTCCGCCGCACAGCGCCATGAACTGCTGTACGGTTTCAATGGGAAGTTGCGTGACGATGCACAGGGCGAATTGCCTAGACAACAGTTAATTCACCAGCAGTTCGAGGCGCGGGCGCTGGCCCAGCCCGACGCCATCGCGCTGGTGTATGAAAATGTATCGTTGACCTACGCCGAACTGAATCGCCGCGCCAATCGCCTGGCACATCACCTGCGCGGCATCGGCGTGCGGGCGGATGCGCGCGTGGCCCTTTGCCTGGAACGCGGCATCGGCATGGTGATCGGCATCCTGGCCACGCTCAAGGCCGGCGGTGGCTATGTGCCGCTCGATCCGGACTACCCCGCCGATCGTCTGAGCCACATGATCGAGGACAGCGCGCCGGTCGCCCTGCTGACCGAGAGCGCGCTGGCCGCGCTGGTCGATGGCTTGCCGCTTGGCGACGCCAGGGTGGTGCTGATCGACGGTGCCGATGCCGTCGTCATTGCCGGGCAAGCTGACAGCAATCCGGACATCGCTGGCCTGGCGCCGGAGCATCTGGCCTACATCATCTATACCTCGGGATCGACTGGTCTGCCCAAGGGCGTGATGGTCGAACACCGCAACGTCACGCGCCTGTTCGCCACCACCGAACAGTGGTATGGCTTCCAGCCGTCCGACATCTGGACCCTGTTCCACTCATTCGCCTTTGATTTTTCGGTGTGGGAATTGTGGGGCGCGCTGCTGTACGGCGGCCGGCTGGTGATAGTGCCGTATCTGGTGAGCCGCTCGCCACAGGATTTCTATCAGCTGCTGTGCGAACAGGGCGTCACTGTCCTGAACCAGACGCCAAGCGCCTTCCGCCAGCTGATCGCCGCCCAGGCGGCCAGTGACGCGGTCCACCAGTTGCGTACCGTCGTCTTTGGCGGCGAGGCGCTCGATCTGGCAAGCCTGCGGCCCTGGTACCGCGACGCCCGCAATGGCTCCACGCAACTGGTGAATATGTACGGCATCACCGAAACCACGGTGCACGTCACCTACCGCCCGGTGAGCGCAGCCGATGCGGAACTGGCCTGCGCCAGCCCGATCGGCGTGCCGATTCCCGATCTGCAGATCTACATCCTCGATCAGCATGGCGAGCCGGCGCCAATCGGCGTGACAGGCGAATTGCATGTCGGCGGCGCGGGCGTGGCGCGCGGCTATCTGAACCGTCCCGAGCTCAATGTCCAGCGTTTTGTGGCCGATCGCTTCAGCAGCAAGGAAGGCGCGCGGCTGTACAAGACCGGGGACCTTGGGCGCTGGCTGGCGGACGGTTCCATCGATTACCTTGGACGCAATGACTTCCAGGTCAAGATCCGCGGCTTCCGCATCGAGCTGGGCGAGATCGAGACGCGCCTGCTGGCATGCGACGGCGTGGCAGAAGCGCTGGTCGTCGCCCGCGAAGACGCGCCAGGCGAGAAACGGCTGGTGGCCTACCTGCGCGCGTCCGGCGCGGCGCCTGTCGCTGGCGAACTGCGCGCCCAGCTTGGCGCCCATCTGGCCGATTACATGATTCCCAGCGCCTTCGTCACGCTCGACGCCTTCCCGCTGACCAGCAACGGCAAGCTCGATCGCACGGCGCTGCCGGCGCCCGATCTGCAAGCGCTGGCGCGCGGCAGGTACGTCGCCGCGGAAGGTCAGGTGGAA
>NZ_JBWBYV010000104.1:0-8326 GCF_056174685.1 Janthinobacterium sp. BHSEK | reverse complement strand
AAGGTCACGTTTGCCTTGCTCATGTAGTTGGTATCGTATTTCCAGACGCCCGCCGGGTAGCGCTTGGCAGGGATATTAATCACGCCTCCGGTCGCAGGCAAGGCCGCAATGGCCGCTTTCAGGCTCGTGTAGTCATCCAGGCTGACGGATTCGCGGGCCTTGTCTTGAAAGGATCGCGTGACGACATTTGCGCCAGCAGGGACGAAATTACGGCTGACGATGCCCGTGTCTGCCGCCGCGACGGACATGCCGGCCAGCAGGACGATAGCGCACCACAGATTGAGGATTCTTTTCATTACGCCACCGTTTGAATGTTGAGTGTGGACGCCAAACCGGCATCACAAATGCAGTACCAGGCCGCACCTGGCGCGTCCGACTCTAACCATGTCTCACCTGGCTGGATCAGCACGGCAGCGCTGGCGTACGCCAGGCCAGCACCGCCCAGCGCTACGGCATTGGCGCCGACATTGCGCACGCGGACACTGCGCCGCGCAGGCGCCGCCGCCAGCATGGCCGCTGCCGCCGCTGTCACGCCCACGGGCGCCACGTTGGTGACAGTAGCCGCCAGATATTCGCGCACCGCCGATTCCCCGGCCAGGCTGACGGCGAACGTCGTTCCCGCCTTTTGCGCTACCGGCACCGCCTGGGCATCGGTATTGTTGATTTTGATTTCGGGCAGGCTGACGGCGAACGTCGCCCCCGCCTTTTGCGTCACCGGCAGCGCCTGGGCATCTGTGTTGCCCACGTGAACCTCGAATACCTCGCCCGGCTTTTGCAGCACGGGGATAGCCTCCTCGCTGGTGTTGTCGATGGTCACGACGCCCAGCACGGGCGATACCGTCCCGGTGAAATTGACCGGTATCGCCTGCGCTACCGTGTTGTTCACGCGGATGCTGGCCAGGGATACGGGAATCGGCGTGGTGTTGCTGCTGGACGTCAGCGTGACGGGGATCGAGTGCGCCAGGTCATTTGTCACGTTGACGCCGGACGGGATGATCACCGCGCCGCCAGCCGTGCCGCCGAGCTGCACATCGTTGGTAGCCAGGAAGATACCCACCTCGCAATCGAGCGCCGAGCGCAGCAGCACGCCGCCGAAGTCTTCCGCCAGGCGAAAACCCGCCTGGCGGCCTGGAATGTATGGCGATGGCGTGCCCGAGCGCAGCAGGGCAATATCGACGCCCTGCCCTGTCGATACGGAATCGACGAGGATCAGGCGCCCCGGAATGTCGACGCGCATTTCAATGCCCGCCGACAGGCGGATTAACTGGTAACTCATGCTTTTCCCATTGCTTTGAAGGCCACCACTGCGACCAGGGCCAGGCCCACGCCGACGAGTACTTTTTGCTCACCGGCTTTGCTGTTGGTGTAGGCCGTTTCAATTTTGCCGCTCACGTCGCCGTAGGCATCTTTTACCGATTGCAGCGAACTTTTAAACACCGCGTCCGAGCGGGCGCCGGCGGCGGCCAACTCGTTTGCAGCACCCGCCGTAATATCCGCGGCGAATTTGAAGGCGCCACCGAGGGCGGCATCGTTCGACTTGAATGCGCTGTCGGAAACTGCGTTTGAGAATTTGTAGGCGCTTTCCTGCGCGGCGCGCGCCGTGTCCAGGCTGTCTTTCACGCTGGCCTTGATCGTGCCGAGCGCGCCTGTAACGGTGGAATCGGCAAATTTCAGTGCGCCATCCGTCAGGGCGTTGCCGAACTTTAAAGCACCGTCCACCGCGCCGTGGTCGGTTTGGGCAATCGACACATTGCCGATGCTGGAACGGCTGGCGACCAGATTAACGGACTCGCCAGCACCTGAAATCCGGTTATCCTGCGATTCCTGGGTCTGTGTTTGACTGGAATCGCTCTTGCTATCGCTTGAACTCATTTGATGTTTTTTCCCATGCAGTAGGCGTCAAGCACCCAGCCTTGTTTTTTTAATTTTCTGACCAGACCAGGGCGCCGCGTGCGCATCGTCAGCCGATCCGCCCCCGCGCCTGCCCCCTGTTGTTCAATGTTTGGCAGCACTGAGGCGACCAGATCGACGCCAGGAAGGCCGCCAGCGGCCGCCACGACGACGATTTCGCGCCCGTTGGCATGATCTACCGTCCGCAGTGCGTAACGCGCCACCACGGCCCCGCAACACACCACCTCGAACAACTGTGCGCCGCGCATGCCCGCTTCCATCGAACCCAGCCCGCCGCCCGTCTGCCGGTCTGGCCGGTAGGCGGCGGCATAGGCCGCCCGCGCCGCGTCATCGAGCACGCCTTCGCGGATTACGCCTTCTTCTTGAACAGCGCCCATGCCACCGCTCCCGCAATGGCCAGCATCAGCCAGGTTTTCGACGTCATGCCACTGCTTGCGCCCGCGCCGCTGTTGATAATCCAGTCGCCGCTACTGACGCCGCCCGATGCGCCGCCCTGCTCCCCGCCTTTGGCGCCGGACGTTGCAGTCGACGCCATTTGCAGCGGCGGCAGGGATGGCATGCCTGGCGTCATTTCTTCACCAGGAAAATCAGTCCGGCAGCGATGGCGGCCCACAGCAGCAGATTGTTATTGCGCACCTGTTGCACGGCTACTTGCTGCTGCACCGCCTGTTGCGGCGCGTTGGCCACAGCCGTGTATTTCTGCTGATCGCGGAACATGGCGTAATTGAGCGCCGTCGTCAGGCCGCCGAGTATCGCGCCGCCTGCTTTGGAATCGAAGAAGTCGCCAAAGCCGTTGCCGGTGGACGTGCTCGTTTCCATCGGCGGCGCCCCGTATGACACGTCCGGCAAGACCGTTCCGCCGAAGCCGAGCGCGTTGTAGGGATCGGAATCACGATCACCCGAGCCGAAACCGAGCGAGCTACTTGATCCGTATCCCATGAAGTCATCAAGATTCATGGCGCCCGCCTTATTTCAAGAGCTTGATGTCGGAAACGTAGTCGATGTACGCTTTCAGGCTGTCCGGCGCGTCCGTCGTGATGCGCAACAGCGCCTCGGTGATCTGGGACGTGTCGAGCATGTTCATCAGGTTACCGTCGCCGATGAAGTCGAGCACCAGCAAGTTAGTTTGCGGCACCAGGCGATTGCGCTTTTGCTGGTAGGTCAACTCGCCCACCGTGGCGCGAATGCGTGGCGTGCCATCGGTGCGCAGTTCGGCGGCCGTGATATGGCCGGTACTGTGCAGCCAAATGCGCTTGATCAAGCCGCCGTTTGCCATCACCGGCAGCATCACATCGTTTTCACCCACCAGCGTCAGCGGGACATTGAAGTCCTTGCGCTGCAAGACGTACGGGTTTTGCGTTTTATCGCGATGCTCCGTCATGGCCTTCATGTCGCTGCCAGCGGCGGCAGTGGTCTTGATTTCAAATTCGAACGTCAGGGACGCCAGCATGTTGCGCGGCAGCGCGGCCAGATACTGCGCAGCAGCACCGCCACGTGTATTTGGCTCCGTGAAGTCGATGGTGATGATATTCGGATCAACGAACACACCTTGATAGGCATCACGCACGCCAATCAAGGCGCCGTCATCGACAAAGAACGTCACACCGTTGGCTTTGCCTTCGATGCGGCCCACGTTGGCCTTCGTCAGACCGCCCGACAAGGCCAGATGAATCCGATCATAGGTTGCGTTATACGACAGTTTCAGCACCGCCGTGGCGCCCGGTTTGACGTTTTGCAGATCAATCGAGCGATCGTAATTGGAACTCATATTTTCTTGTCCTGATGGTGGTGTTTGTGAAAGTTACCGCTTGCCGATGGGCCGGGTTACTGGCCGCCCGGCAGGTAGACGCCGACGACGGGGATTTTCACAAACGATTTTTGGATGAAATACACACCGGCGAAAGCAGCCAGGGCGATCAGCGCGGTATGGATGGTGGCCTTGTTCATATTCGGTTCCTATGGGGTTATTTGTTCGGTATTAACAAGCCCCGATGCTGCCCGCCCCACAGGAAACCGGCAATAAGCTGTAACGGTTACGGTATCCGTTACCGTTACAGCGATTTATTCACCCCGCGCCGTGTCGAAAGGTCAGGATTTTTGTGAATAAAGTGGAAATTGGGCAGCGTGCGTATCTGTTGAAGTGGTTTTACAGCCACAGATTTACCGCCCGCTCCTGGCTCATACTGCGTTTGCAGGCCCAGTGAATCGGCCATCACCTTTGCGTCATTGTCGTAATTGACGCGGTAGCAACGGATTTCCGTGCAGTTGCCCAAAAAATCCTTGTCGATGGTGGCCGGGCGCTGGCTCGTGCCGATGATCGTCAAGCCCTGATGGCGGCCCGCCGTAGACAGGTTTTTCCAGGCGGGCGGCGACCAGCTGGCCATGGTGACGCGGCTCAACTCTTCCACCAGCACCGTGGCGCCGTTCAGTTCCCACACGATGCGGCAGAAGCGGTCAAACTGCGTCTTGACTTCCGCATCGCTGCCGGTAGGCACGTAGACGATTGCCTTTGCCCCGCTCTTGACCTGGGCGACCAGTTCCGAAATCTTGCCCGTGACCACGACGCCCTTGCAGAAACTGGCGTAATCGTCCGTCTTTTCCAGCGGCGACCAGACCAGCAGGCGCTGATACTTGCGCAGCAACTCGCCCTTGATGTACGAGGACTTGCCCGTTCCGCTGGCGCCGATGACGGCGATGATGTCGGCCTTGTTTCTCGTGCCCGCACTGGCGCGGCCCTGCTTAGGATGGCTCAACGAAGCCTCCCGGCGCCTGGCCCATCGGTGGCACTTCCGCCCCTGGCGTAATGTCCTTTTCTTCGCGTGGCCGCGCCTTTTCCTTGCGCTCCTTTTCCTCGCGGCGCGCCTTTATCGCCTGAAAAGTCGGCACCACCAGCGGCACGGATGCCACCGCCAATGCGATTTCAGGGCCGAAGCGCCCGATTACCTCACCGGCATTCCATCCGTACTTATCGGACACCGCAGCCATGCCCACGCCCCACTGGTAGCATTTCTCTTCCGTGTAGACGCCCGCCAGTTCCGGCATGGCCATGCTCAGCACCTTGCCGAACATGAAGGGAATTTGCCCCCAGGTCTGCGCCGGGTCGATGCCTGGCGGTTGCGGCGGGTCGATAAAGTCGGCGTCAGCCTGGGCCTGCGCCCGCTCCTCGCCCATGGCTTCCATGGCGATGCGGTCTAGCGGGTCGTTCGGATCGAGCTTGGGCGGTTCTGCCTGGCTCTCGTTCAAGTCGGCCATGGCCTATCCTTGTGCTAAAAGTGGTTGAAACCAGCCGCCCGGCTTTTTGACGGGCGGCACCTTGTCGGCGGGCGGCTGTTCCGGCGCCTTCGGCGCTGTCGCAGGCGCAGGCGCTGTAACGGTAACGGTATCGTCCGTTACCGTTACCGTTACAGCCCGCATGCGCTCCCGCAATTTGCCGTCGCGGAAATCGTTCCGGGTAAATGTCTGCGCCTGGCAGTTGTCGGCACAATGGATATACGCGTGGCCGTTCTTGTCTTCCTTGACGTGCGCGTCATGAAATCCGCACACGGGGCATTCCACATGCCCGATTGTTGGTTTTTTTGCCATGATGTACGCGGCCCGCTAGGCCGCGCCCGGTTATTTGCGCTTGGGCTTCGCCGCTGGCTTCTTCGCCTGGGGCTTGCTGGTGGCCGGCGCGGACGCCGGGGCTTTTTCCTCGTTCACGACGGAACTTTTCAGGTATTCCGCCTGCTGCTCAGGCGGCACGTAGGGATTGCGGTTCATTGCGTCACTTTCATCAGGTCTTGCCATTGCAGGTGAATTGCCAGTTTGCGAAAAAATGCCTTCGCCGGGCCTGGCAAGATGAACCCGTACTGCCGGTACAACGCGACGGCCTCGCGCTCAAGCGCCTGGCCCTGTTCGATATTCGTCACTGGTGATCCTTTTTCTTCGGTTTTTTGATGTAAAAGCGTGGATATGCGACCTCATGCCGGTCGCAAGCGCTCAGCGCCCGCGCCTGAGACTCAATGCCTGCTGCCCTCCCCTCCGTGCTGGTCATGAATTCCTGATAATCCGGGTGGTCAAATACGTCAAAATCTGCATTACCCCACCATGCGGAATCATCTGGCGGCCCTACCGGGGCAGGCATTGGCGCGTCAAGCTCCCACTTCGGCGCGCTGGTCGGCGTACAGTTATTGACAGGACTCCAAGGACGGCAAACCCGCACGTCAACAGCAACCCCGACGCGGCGCCACGTGAAGCGGGTAGAGGCGTACATCTGCGGCGGGCCGACGAATTCAGGATCAGGCTTGACGAACAGGCCCACAGGGCCGCGCCCGAACAGGCCATAACGCCCTGCCTCGGTGCGGGTCGCCTGCGCCACGCGCACCCTGTAGCCCCGCCCCATGTTGATTCCGCCCTGCGCCCGGATGTAGGCCGCCCAGGAGCATTTTTTCTGCCCGGCTATCTCGCCAGTTTCCTCATCCACCAAGTCAAGGCGGTTTCCAGCAAGCCAGATATCCTTGACGCATTCCGGCGCCTGCTCCACGACGACCTCAGCGACGCGGCGCCCTTCGCGGTACGGCGTCACGGGCGGCTGGCCGAACGCCTGAAACTGCCGGATGCCCCACACGCCCGCCCAGGCGTTGACGCGCATTTCCTTGGTGATAATGTCGCGCCCGTTCGCGTCTTCCTTGACGTCTTCGGCGTCAATGTTCTTGGCCGTGTACTTCATCATGTAGGCGGCGGCGCTGCCCTTCGCTGGGTCGAGCGCTTCAAATTTCACCCGGTGTTTGTCCGCGCCTGGATCGTTCGCGCCCTCTTGCAGGGCGAACTTGCGCAGGTTGCGCTTGAATATCTCGATATCGTCAGCAGGCATGAAAACCATCATGTGCCAATGCGTGCAGCCGTCGTGGTGCGGCTCAGCAACGCGGAACCCATACGGCGCGATGCCGTCACGGTCGTTCTGTGCGCGGGTGCGGCCCCACAGGTCGCGCAGGTACAACTGCGTTTCGCGTGGCGTGGCGCCGTTGTACTTCGGGTTCGGCATGCTGCTCGATTCCAGCACGGCATGGTAGGCGGCGGGCGCTGTCAGCGTGACGAACAGGCCAACATGACCGTTTTCAATGGCTATCTCGTCCACGCCGTCCATGCGCATCATCAGTTCGTCATGACGGATTTTCGGGTTTGCCGTGCTCTTGTCGGCCAGTTCATCGAGCGCGAACTCTTGCCCCGTTTCCATGTTGCGCAGCACTGTGTTTTGCAGCACTTTCTTGTTGCGGCGGCGCTGGCCGACACGGCTTTTCGCCGCCTCGTCGCTGCAATACTTGCCCTTGCGGCTCGATACGAAGCCCAGGCGCATTGCAGCATGTTCACGGGCGCGGCCATGGACGACGCGCAAGTTTTTCCGCCACCATGCTGGATCGGTGTAGCGCTTGACGGCCTGGCGATCATCCTTGATGGTGCAGACGTCCATATCGTACATACGCACGATCAGTTCGACGCAGACGCGCAGGGTTTCCGCGTCATGGGCATCCAGCGCGACATTCATGCACTCGTTTGCGCACCGCTCAGCCAGCATCGTGAGCTGGGCCTCGGTGCTATCCAGCGGCAGCGGGCAGGCCGTCACCTCGTCCAGCATTGCCGACAGGCGCTTGTAGCCCTCAGGCATGGCGCCGATCGTGCCCGCCTGCGCCGCATGCAACTCGCGGTAGGCAGGGATACCCCAGCGCAGGGGCAAGCCCTTGACGCTACGGATACCGTTTTCTTGCTGGATGGTCGGCATCAGTGCAGTACCGTCGTGGTGCGCGTCGTCACGTCGCTGTCATTCATGCACGACTCAGCCACGGACAAGTGCGTCATCATCGAGCGCAACGCGGCAGTGATGCGGGCGCGCTCGATTCGGGTGAAGGCCGTCAATTCGTCATTGGCGCGGGCGTCTGGCATATCAGCGAAGGCCAGTACCAGGCGGCGCACCGGATGCGGCAGCAGCAGCCAAATCGTGATGCGGGCCTCTTTCCGGCTGTTTTTTGACGACGTGGCGGCGGCTGGCATTATCGTTTCCTCAGCAATTGCGTGCGGATCAGGTGCGCGATGACGGTGCTTTGTTTTTTGCCCTTCGACGTGAGCCAGGTCATGAACTCAGCGTGAAGCGCTTCCGGTAACTGGACAGTCATGGGCACAATGCCATTACGCGCCATGTAGGCGCGCTGGCGGGCGGCAGGGTCGGCATGGAGGGCCGGACGCCCCCGCCTTTTCGTCACTGGTGGCGGTTTGATGCCGGGCAGTTCCAGCGTCTGCGTGTCATCTGCCGTTCTCATTTCGGGTTTTCCAGAAAGTGCAAGGCGGCGTCCAGGCTTGCAATTCGTGCCCCATACTCACTCATGCCTACTTGCGTAACTGGCACCAAAATCAGACGGCGCATGTTGTGCAACTCCCTCAA
>NZ_JBWBYV010000103.1:0-2138 GCF_056174685.1 Janthinobacterium sp. BHSEK | reverse complement strand
ATGGTATTTATCCTTATGGTTATCGTTGTATTTGTTGTGCTTACACGGCGCGCTTGACGCGGTTGCCGCGTTGCGCCGCCATCCTGCCTTTGCGCATTTCGGCGCGCGAGACGCTGTCCGGCAGACGGGTGACGACCTCGCTGTCAGAGGCGCCGAGGAAAGCGGCCAACCGGGCCGGGCTTGCATACTTGAAGTAATCGGCGATCGCCAGCCGCTGCGGGTAATGGGTCGATAGCAGACTGTGCAGCTTGACCACCAGCAGCGAATTGCCGCCGTGCTCGAAAAAGTTGTCGTGGATACCGACCGTTGCCTTGTCCAGCTTGAGCACCTCCGCCCAGGTGCCGCACAGCAGCGTCTCTGCTGCGTTGCGCGGCGCCACATAGTCCGCATCGCTGCGGCTTATCTGCGGCGCGGGCAGAGCCTTGCGATCAATCTTGCCATTCGGCGTCAACGGCAAGGCGTCGAGCACCACAAAGGCGCTGGGCAGCATGTAGTCAGCCAGTTGCTGCGCCAGCGCCACGCGCAGGTCGGACGCGACGAGGCTGGCGCCGTCGTGCGCGGTCAGGTAGGCGATCAGGCGCTTCTCGGCCGAACTGGTACCGCCATCGCGGGCGATCACCAGCGCTTCGCGCACGCCGGTACAGGCCAGCAGTCTCGCCTCGATCTCGCCCAGCTCAATGCGAAAACCGCGGATCTTGACCTGATGGTCGTTGCGGCCGACGAATTCGATGTTCCCGTCCGGCAACCAACGCGCCAGGTCGCCGCTCTTGTAGAGGCGCGCGCCGGGCCGCTCGCTGAACGGATCGGTGACGAAGCGCTCGGCCGTCAATTCCTCGCGGTTGAGGTAGCCGCGCGCCACCTGCACCCCGCCGATATGCAGCTCGCCGGTCACACCCTGCGGCACCGGCCGCAGATGGCTGTCCAGCAAGTAGACCGGGGTGTTGGCCAACGGTTTACCGATCGGCATGGTTTCGCCGTGCGCCAACTCATAGCGGTAGAGGGCGCTGATCACGGTCGCCTCGGTCGGGCCATAGGCGTTGAAGAAGCGGTGACGTGCGCCCCAGTGGTCAGCCAGCGTCGGCGGCAGTGCTTCGCCACCGGTGATGAGGGTCTGCAGGACGCCGAAATCGGCATCGTGCGGTAGCGCAGCCAGCACCGAGGTCGGCATGCTGATGTGGGTGATCGCATGGCGCTGCATGGTGCGCAACAACGGCTCGCCGACCATCAGGTCCTGGCGCGAGGCCAGGAACAGGCTGCCGCCAGCGCACAGGGCCATCGTGATTTCCGAGACACAGGCGTCAAAGCTGAACGAAAAGAACTGCAGGACGCGGCTGTCGCCGTCGGTGCCGAAGCGGTCGATCTGCGCCCGGCTGAAGTTCGACACGCCGGCATGACTGAGCATCGCGCCCTTGGGCTGGCCGGTGGAGCCCGAGGTATAGATCACGTACGCCAGGTGGCTGGCGCACAGGCCCAGCGCCACGGGATCGGGATTGGCGACGGCGGCGGCGGCAATGACGGGCTGGTCCTCGCCGTCAAGCACGATCTTGCGCGGCGACGATGCGAACTTGTCCGCCAGCGCGGCCTGGGTCAGCAGGGCAACGGGTGCGCTGTCCGCCAGCATGTAGGCGATGCGGTCCTGTGGATAGGCGGCATCGACCGGAACATAGGCGCCGCCGGCCTTCCAGACGCCGAGCAGCGCGACCATCATGTCGATGCCCCGTTCCATGCAGATGGCGACGCGATCGTCAGGCTGGACGCCGAGCCCAATCAGGTAATGCGCCAACTGGTTGGCGCGGGCATTTAACTGGCCATAGCTCAGCGTCTGGTCCGCATAGCCCAGCGCCAGTGCGCCAGGGGTGCGGGCGGCATGGGCCTCGAATTGCTGGTGGATCAGCTCTCCCGGTGGATAAGCGGCGCTGCTGCCGTTGAACTCCACCAGCAGACGGTGCGCCTCGGCGTCGCCCAGGAAGTGCTGTGTGTCGTGAGCGGCGTCCGGGTCGTCCGCCATCGACTCCAGCACGGCCAGGTAGTAACCGAGGATGCGCTCCGTCTGTATTCCGCCCAGCTTGCCCGGTTTCAGCTCCAGATGCAGGCCGCGCCGCACGTTGTAGTTGATATTGACCCCCAGGTCGAGACCC
>NZ_JBWBYV010000102.1:0-5454 GCF_056174685.1 Janthinobacterium sp. BHSEK | reverse complement strand
TCTGCTCGACGTCGCCCAGGCGGCGCGCCACCAGGGACGAATCGGCCAGCGCGGCGCGGATGCGCAGCGATACGTCATAGCCCTCGCCCACCACGTCGCGCAGGCGGTCGTCCAGGGTCATCTCGATCTTGACGTCCGGATAACGGGCCATGAAGTCCGGCAGCAAGGGCGACAGCACCTTCAGGCCGAACGACAGCGGCGCATTCACGCGCAGCCGCCCCGCCACCTTGCCGGCGCAGCCGCGCGTGGCCAGTTCCAGCGCATCGACCTCGTCGAGCAGACGGCAGCATTCGAGATAGTAGGCACGCCCGCCGTCCGACAGGCTCATGCGTCGCGTCGTGCGCACCAGCAGCAGCGTGCCCAGGCGCGCTTCGAGCTGGCGCACCTGCTTGCTGATGGCGGCCGCCGACTGGTGCAAGTCCAGCGCCGCCTTGCTGAAGCTGTCGCGCTCGACCACCTTGCGAAACACGCGCATATGCGCCAGGACATCCATCATTCTTTCCTTGCAGTTGAATATCTTATTATTTTATCGCTGATTATCATTGAAATGAAAAACAATATGATGGCGGCTTCTTTATTCATGTCACGCAAGGAGTACCCCATGTTCAAACCATCCGCCACCCTGACTGCCCTGCTGCTGGCCCTGCTGGCAGGAACGACGCAAGCCGCCGCCCTGCCCGAAGTGGGCATCAGCCCCTGGGGCCCGAAAGACGAGATCGGCCGCCTGAACCTGATGACGCCGGCCTCGCGCGCCGCCATCCTGGCGCGCATCGACGGCGGCAAGAGCTATGACCTGGCCGTCGATTTCTATGTCGGCATGCCCAGCTGGCAGGCGGCAGGCGACCCGCCCTACCAGATGTGGATGACGCACACGCCGAAGGGCAACGTGGTGGCCGACTCGATGCACGTGGGCGAACAGATGAACCGCCACGTCAGTTACACGGGCTCGGCCGTGTCCATGTATGCGCACATGGGCACGCATATCGACGCCCTCAACCATTTCGGCCTGAACGGCAAGATCTGGAACGGCTTTACAGAGGAGCAACACCTGGGCGACCGGGGCTGGACGGTGACGGGGGCGGAAAAGCTGCCGCCGATCGTCGCGCGCGGCGTGCTGATCGACGTGGCCGTGGCCAAGGGACTCAAACAACTGCCCGACAATTACCGGGTGACGCGGCAAGACTTGCGCGCGGCGCTGGCGCAACAGAAGGTCACGCTGGAAAAGGGCGACGTGGTGCTGATACGCACGGGCCGCATGCAGCATTATGAGCAGGCGCAAGCCTATATGGCCAATCCGCCCGGCCTGTCGCTCGATGCGGCGAAATTCCTCGTGGAAGATGGCGGCGCCATGGTGGTGGGCGCGGACAACCTCAGTTTCGAGGCGTTTCCGTCCGAAGTGGCGAACAATTACCTGCCCGTGCACACCTATCTGCTGGCGCAGCAGGGAACGCCGATCCTGGAACTGGTCGACCTGGAAGCGCTGTCGCGCGACAAGGTGTACCAGTTCGCCTTCATCGGCGCCTCGCTGAAATTCCGTGGCGGCGACGCGGCGCCCATCCGCCCCGTGGCCCTGCCGATCCGCTAGACGCTGACAGGCTCAGACGCAGGCGGCCTGCAAGGCAGCATGGTCATCCCAGGCATCGGCGCAGCGCACCACCTCGCCCACGACGATGATGCTGGGGCTGCCCAGGCCGCTGGCCTGCAAGTCGCCGGGCAAGCTATGCAAGGTGCTCAGCAGCTGGCGCTGGACCGGCAGACTGGCCGATTGCACCACGGCCACGGGCGTGCCGGGCGCCATGCCGCCGGCCAGCAAGCCGGCCTGGATGGCCGCCACCCTGGCCACGCCCATATAGATGACGAGAGTGAGCTTGCTTTGCGCCAATGCCGCCCAGTTCGGCTCCGACGCGCCGTCCTTGCCGTGGCCCGTGACGAAGATGGCGCCCTGGCTCCAGGCGCGGTGCGTCAGCGGCACGCCGATGCTGGCCGGCGCGGCCAGGCCGCTGCTGATGCCGGGGATCACCTCGACGGCCACGCCATGGCTGCGCAAATAGGCGCGCTCTTCGCCGCCGCGTCCGAACAGATACGGGTCGCCCCCTTTCAGGCGCACCACGTGCAGGCCGGCGCGCGCTTCGGCCAGCATCAGCCGTTCGATGAAGGCTTGCGGCGTGGAAGCGCAGCCGCCCCGCTTGCCCACCTCGACCACGCGCACGCCTTGTGCCGCATGCGCGAGGATGGCCGGGTTGACGAGATCGTCGATCAGCACCACGTCGGCCCGCGCGATGGCTTTTACTGCCTTGATCGTCAGCAGATCCGGATCGCCGGGACCGGCTCCGACCAGTGTCACGCTTCCACATTGCGCCATGATGCAGTCTCCAGTCAGAAAAAGTGGCCGATGGCAAACGATGCCGCGTACGCTTCCGGCGCGCTGCCATCCCACACGACGCCGTCGCACAGGATCGAACTGCGCATGGGGGCCTTTGGCACGGGCGTGGCCGTCATCTCCGCCGCCTGGCGGTACAGGTCGATGCGGTTGACTTGCCTTGCCACCGCCAGGTAATCGGGTTCGTCGCGCAGCAAGCCCCAGCGCCGGTGCTGGGTCATGAACCACATGCCGTCGGAAAGATACGGGAAATTCACGGCGCCATCGCCGTAGAACTTCAAGCCGTGCGCCTCGTCCCACGTCTTGCCCAGGCCATCCTGGTAATGACCGAGGATGCGCGGCGCCAGCGTTTCCTGCGGTGTATTCAAATAGGCGGGCTCGGCCAGGGTGGCCGCCATGGCCAGCCGGTTGGCATCGCTGGCGTCGATCCAGCGGCCCGCCTCGAGCACGGCGGCGATCAGGGCGCGGCAGCTGTTCGGATGCGCGTGCGCAAACGCGGCGCTGGTGCCCAGCACCTTGCCCGGATGGTCGGGCCAGATGGCGCCGCTGGTGGCGGCCGTCACGCCCACGCCATCGACGATGGCCTTGTAGCCCCACGGTTCGCCGGCGCAAAAGCCATCCATCTGGCCCGCGCGCAAGGCGGCCACCATCTGCGACGGCGGCACCGTCATCACGCGCGCGTCGCGCAGCGGATCGATGCCATGCGCGGCCAGCCAGTATTGCAGCAGCATCGCGTGGTTGCCGGTCGGAAAAGTATGCGCGAACGCAAACGGCCGCGCCGTAGCGCGCATATGCCGCGCCAGGGTGGGACCATCGTGGGCGCCCTCGCGCGCCAGCGCCGCCGACACGGTGACGGCCTGGCCGCTGTGATTGAGATTCATCAGCACGGCCATGTCGCGCTGCTGCCCGCCGATGCCCATCTGCACGCCATACACGAGGCCATACAGCACGTGGGCCGCATCGAGTTCGCCATTGTTCAGTTTATCGCGTACGCCGGCCCACGACATCTCGCGGCTCAGTTCGATCTTGATGCCGTGTTTCTCATCCAGACCCAGCTTCGACGCCATCACCAGCGAGGCGCAATCGGCCAACGGCAGATAGCCGATGCGTATCGTGTGTTTTTCCGGATGCAGGGGGCGCATCACGTGAGCATTGGTGCCCGCTTGCTGTGTCATACCGTTCCTTGCTGATAAATACTGTTTTGCCGCGCCGCCGTGGACAAGGCCATGCACCTCCAGCAGCAAGGAGCGTGCCCGTGCATGCCCGGTTCGTGGCGGCTGAAAACGCACCGCGATGGTGCATTGCACCAGCATGTGTCAGGAAATGCGCCATTCATCCCAGCAAGTCCTCCACGTCGAGGATACGCTGGGCAATTTCCGCCAGCTTGAGTTTCTTGTTCATGGCCATGCTGCGCAAGCGCTGGTAAGCCTGCTCTTCCGTCAAGCCGTGATGCGTCATCAGCAGGCCCTTGGCCCGCTCGATCACCTTGCGTTCAAGCAGCTTGTGCCGCGTGTCGTGCAATTCGGCGCGCAATTTTTCTTCCTGGCGGAAGCGCGCCAGCGCCACGTTCAGCACAGGTTGAATGCGCTCGGCATGCAAGCCGGCCACGATATACGCGGACACGCCGGCCGCCATGGCCGCGTCGATGCTGGCCGTGGCGCCGTCTTCCGTAAACAGCACGATGGGACGGCGCTCGTCGCGCGTGGCGATGACGATGTGTTCGAGCACGTCGCGCGCGTCCGATTCGGCGTCGATGATGATGAGATCAGGCTGCAACTGCGCGATACGCTCGGGAAGGTAGAGGTCGGCTGGGAGGGAGGCGACGATGTCGTACCCCGATTCCAGCAAGCCGATGCGCAAGGCATTGCCGCGCTGCACCTGGGCAGCCAAGGCCGCATTCTCGTGCACGCCGTGCTCGACAATAGTGTTGACGACGACGATGCGCAAAGGCTGGGTACGGCTGGACGTCATGGGAGCGATCTGCAATGGCTAAACACAACCATTGCAGTAAGCAAGAAGCGAACCAGCCGGTTTTACAGCGGAATTACTTCAGGGTCGGCATGGCAAACTCGGCCCCGGCAGCCGTCGAGGCCGGCCAGCGCTGCGTCACCGCCTTCTGCTTGGTATAGAAACGCACCGATTCCGGGCCGTGCGCATGGTGGTCGCCGAACAGGCTGCGCTTCCAGCCGCCGAAGCTGTGGAAGGCCATCGGCACGGGAATCGGCACGTTCACGCCCACCATGCCGACCTGCACGCGGTGCGTGTATTCGCGCGCCGTGTTGCCGTCGCGCGTGTAGATCGCCGTGCCGTTGCCGTACTCATGCGCGTTGACCAGGTCCAGCGCCGCCGTAAAATCGGGCACGCGCACGATGCACAGCACGGGGCCAAAGATTTCTTCCTTGTAGATCGTCATCTCGGGCGTGACGTGGTCGAACAGGCTGCCGCCGAGGAAAAAGCCGCGCTCATGGCCGGGCAGCACGAAGCCGCGCCCATCGGCCACCAGCTTGGCGCCCTCTTCCACACCTTGCGCGATATAGCCGGCGATCTTGTCCTTGTGCACCTGCGTCACCACGGGACCCATCTCGGCCGACAGGTCCATGCCCTGCGTGATCTTTAACGCCGCGATGCGCGGCACCAGGGCTTCCACCAATTGATCCGCCACATTGCCGACCGCCACGACGACGGAAATGGCCATGCAGCGCTCGCCGGCCGAGCCGAAGGCGGCGCCCATCAGGGCATCGACCGTCTGCGGGATATCCGCGTCGGGCATGACGACCATGTGATTCTTCGCGCCACCGAGCGCCTGCACGCGCTTGCCCTGCGCGCAGCCGGTGGCATAGATGTATTCGGCAATCGGCGTGGAACCGACGAAGCTGACGGCGCGCACGTCCGGGTGGTGCAGCAAGCCGTCCACGGCTTCCTTGTCGCCCTGCACCACATTGAAGACGCCGTCGGGCAAGCCCGCGTCCGTCAGCAGCTGCGCCAGGAGCAGGCTGGCCGACGGGTCGCGTTCCGACGGTTTTAATACGAAAGTATTACCGCAGGCAATGGCCATCGGGAACATCCACATCGGC
>NZ_JBWBYV010000101.1:0-1059 GCF_056174685.1 Janthinobacterium sp. BHSEK | reverse complement strand
CTGAGCCGTATCAAGGGTGCCCTGCGCAGCGGCCCGCCAGAGCATTTCGTGCACTGCTACGGACCAACCGAAACCACGACCTTCGCCACCGCCTTCGATATCCCGGGCATCGCCGATGACGCCCACACCCTGCCGATTGGCGGCCCGCTGGCCAACGCCCAGGTGTACATCGTTGATTCCTACCTGCAGCCCGTGCCGGTCGGCGTGGCGGGCGAAATGTACATCGGCGGCGCCGGGCTCGCGCGGGGCTACCTGAATCGCCCGGACTTGACGGCAGAGCGCTTCGTCACCGATCCGTTCAGCGACCGCGAAGGCGCGCGCCTGTACAAGACCGGCGATGTCGCCCGCTGGTTGCCGGACGGGACTATCGAATTCATCGGCCGCAACGACTTCCAGGTCAAGATCCGCGGCTTCCGCATCGAGCTGGGCGAGGTCGAGGCGCGGCTGATGGCCTGCGATGGCGTGCGCGAAGCGCTGGTCATGCTGCGTGAAGACCTGCCGGGAGAGAAGCGGCTGGTGGCCTATCTCACCGCCCAGCCGGGCGCACTGCCGTCAGCAGGCGATCTGCGCCACGCGTTGAGTGTGCATCTGGCCGAATACATGGTGCCGAGCTGCTTTGTCGTGCTCGATGTTTTTCCGCTCAATGCGAACGGCAAGATTGACCGCAAGGCGCTGCCGCTGCCGGATGTCGCGGCCAGTGCGTTGCGCGATCACGAAGCCCCGGTCACCGATGCCGAATGCGAGCTGGCACTGATCTGGCAGGAGCTGCTGGGACTGGAACGCGTGGGACGCCAGGACAACTTCTTCGAGCTGGGCGGCCATTCGCTGATGGCGGTGCAGTTGATGGGGCGCGTGCGCGCGGTCTTCCAGATCGAGATTTCCCTGACGGATTTGTTCGGCAGCCCGGTGCTGAGCCAGCTGGCCGAGGTGATCACCACCCTGCAGTTTTCGCTTTTCCTGGGTGAGGAAATGGAACGCATGAAAAACGACCTTGGCAATTTATCCGAAAGCCAATTGCTGGAAATTCTGAATAAAGAGACCTCCACAGATGAATAAGCC
>NZ_JBWBYV010000100.1:0-4299 GCF_056174685.1 Janthinobacterium sp. BHSEK | reverse complement strand
GGCGATGACTGCTTCGTTCATGGCTGCACGCTTCATCATGTAAAGAAATCGGATGCGCAGGAGTTGCGAGATCCGATCTATATTCATGATATAGGAAATGATAACTATACAGAGAAAATTATCCTACCTATGCACAAGCATCAAGCCGGCTGCACACCGCCCACATTGCGGCTGCGGTTTTCCACCAGCACGGAAATGCCGAGCACGACGATGCCGCCGCAGGCCAGCATGGCGCCCACCCAGCCCGTCGAGCGCAAGCCCATGCCCATGGCGATGGCGATGCCGCCGGCCCAGGCGCCCAGGGCGTTGGCGATGTTGAAGGCGGAGTGGTTGAGCGCGGCGGCCACGGTTTGCGCGTCGCCGGCCACGTCCATCAGGCGCGTCTGCACGGCCGGGGCGACGGCGATGCCGGCGCCGATGGCGAACAGGTTGATCGCCGTCAGCCAGACGTTGCTGCTGGTATAGGTAAACGCGGCCAGGGCGGCCACGTTCCACAGCAGTACGCCAAAGATCGTCCACAGGCGCGAGCGGTCGGCCAGCCAGCCGCCGATCAGATTACCTACCGTCATGCCCACGCCGATGATGGCCAGCAGGATCGAGATGACCAGGGGCGAGACTTTCGTAATTTCCAGCAAGGTTGGCGTAATAAACGTGTAGACGGCGAACATGCCGCCGAAGCCGATCGCCACCATCAGCAGGGTCAGCCACACTTGCAGGCGGCGGAACACGCCCAGTTCGCGGCGCGGGCTCGAATCGCCGGCGGCGACCATCGGCACGAAGATGCGCACCATCAGCATGGTCAATAAACCCAGCGCGGCGACCAGCAAAAAGGCCGAGCGCCAGCCCAGGGTCTGGCCGATGTAGGTGGCCAGGGGCACGCCGAAGATATTTGCCACCGTCAAGCCCATCAGCACGCGGGCGACTGCCTGGCCGCGCCGGTCGGGTTCGGCCAGGGCGGCCGCCACCAGCGCTGCCACGCCGAAATACGCGCCATGCGGGATGCCGGCGACGAAGCGGGCGACGACCAGCAAACCGTAGTTGGGGGCGATGGCGCTGAGCAAGTTGCCGCCAGCGAACATCAGCATCAAACAGATCAGCATCAGCCGGCGCGGCATGCGCGCCAGGAAGATCGTGATCAGGGGCGCGCCGATGACCACGCCCAGCGCGTAGGCGCTGATCATATGGCTCATCTGGGGCAAGGTCGTGCCCAGGTCGTCGGCCACGACGGGCAGGATGCTCATGGAGGCGAATTCGCCTGTGCCGATGGCGAGGCCGCCGATTGCCAGGGCCAGATCGGCATAGCCAGCGCCAAAAGGCGCGGTGACGCGCGGAATCAATGGGTCTACGGAGGCGTGCATGTTCTTGTTGTTTGGGTAAAGAATGACAGGGTGGAGAGGCGCGCGATGGCCCGGCCGGAAGTGGCAATGCGCCACCAGAATCGACGGCTGGCCGGTATTTTCGGGCGATGAGAACTGCCCAAAGACAACATTGTAAAAGATTCGGGCAAGCTCTGCTGGGCGGCGGCCAAAATATGCTGCACTGCACATAACATTGTTTGCTCTTGTTGTTAACGATAACACGGAATACCTGCGATTCCGCCACAGGGCAGGCGAAGAAAACCCGGCTGTGGCGGAAATGGTCTTAGTTCGCCAACGTTTGCTGCAGCGCTTTCAATCCTGCCGTATAGATGTCGTGGAACAAGTCGGTCACTTCCTGCTCGCTCACGCCCACGGGCGTGAAGCGGCCGGACCAGGTGACCCGTGCGCCAGCGCCATCGGCGAGTGCTTGGACTTGCAGTGTCGACAGGTAATCGCTGGCGGGAAACGGCGCCTGCAGAATCGAATAGCTGTAGCTGCGCGCCGTGTTGTCATACGCTTCCAGCTGCTCGACGATGACGTCGCCTGCCGGGGTGGCCAGGTGGCGGATGCGGCCCCCGTCGCTCAAGGTGCTGCTGGGAATGTAGGGCAGCCAGTCGGGCAGCGAGTCGAAGCCGCCGATCAGTTGCCAGACCTTTTCCGGCGTGGCGGCGATGTCGATCGAGGTGGTGGTGTGTGCCATGGTAAGTTCCTTGTCTATATTAGTTGGCGCCAGCTGGCAGCGGAGCGTTGGCCGCCACCAGCTGTTCGGCGCGCATGTCGTGCCAGAAGGCGGCGGGGATGACGCTGTTCAGGGCTGCCAGGTCTTCGGCCAGGCGTTCGGGACGGCTGGCGCCGGGGATCACGGCGGCCACGGCCTGGTTCGCCAATGAAAACTGCAGGGCGGCCGCCTTCACGCTGACGCCATGGCGCGCGGCAATGGCCTTGATACGTTCGACCTTGGCGATGATGGCGGGCGAAGCTTTCTGGTATTCGAAGTGCGCGCCGCCGGCCAGGATGCCCGAGCTGTAGGGGCCGCCGACGACGATGTCGACGTTCTGGCTTGCCGCGGCCGGCATCAGCCGCTGCAGCGCCCGTTCATGGTCGAGCAGGGTGTAGCGCCCGGCCAGCAGGAAGGCATCGGGCTGCGCTTCGCTTAAATCCAGGGTCAGTTCCAGCGGTTCCACCTTGTTCACGCCCACGCCCCAGGCCTTGATGACGCCTTCTTCGCGCAAGCGGGTCAGCACGCGGAAGGCGCCCGTGCGGGCAATCTCGAATTGCGCCAGCCAGTTGTCGCCATGGAAGTCTTGCGCGATGTCGTGGACCCAGACGATGTCGAGGCGGTCCGTATCCAGGCGCTTGAGGCTGTCTTCGATCGAGCGCAGGGTGGCGTCGGCCGAATAGTCGTCGACGATCTTGTTTTTGCGGCCGAATTCGAACAAGCCGCCTTTTTCGCCCAGTGCGCGGGTGGCCGGGTCTTCCAGCTCGTCGAGGATGAGGCGCCCGACCTTGGTGCTCAATATGTAATCGTCGCGGCGGCGCTGTTTCAGGGCCGCGCCCAGGCGCAGCTCGGCCAGGCCGGCGCCGTAGAACGGGGCCGTGTCGAAATAGCGGATGCCCGATTCCCAGGCGGCGTCGACGGTGGCCAGCGCTTCTGCTTCGGGAATGTTGCGGAACATATTGCCCAGCGGCGCCGTGCCGAAACCCAGTTTGCCTGTCAGTAAGTGTTTGATCGTCATGGTGTTTTTCCTTCAATGAGTGAGTGAATGGAGACAGAATAGCTGGACAAGTTAAGCCTGTCCAAGACATAATTTGCACAACTTGAGTCCTGAAAGGTCTGATATGCTGGACATACGCCAATTGCAATACTTCATCGCCGTCGCCGAGGAAGAACACGTGGGACGGGCCGCCGAGCGCCTGCATATTTCCCAATCTCCGCTGAGCCGGCAGATCGCCCAGCTCGAAGACAAGCTCGGTTTGACCTTGTTCGAGCGCAGCGCGCAGCGCATCCGCCTGACGCGCGACGGCCATACCTTCCTGGCCGAAGCGCGCGCTTTTATTACCCACGGGAACCGGCTGGAAGCGCTGGCAAAACGCCTGGGGCGCGGCGACGAGGGCGGCCTGTGCATCGGCTACATCGAGAACGCCATGCATGCGGGCGTCTTGCCCGACGGCTTGCGCGCCTTGCGCGCCACGCGGCCGCAAGTGCACGTTGCCCTGTACAACCTGCATTCGGCCGAGCAGATCGAGGGCTTGCGCCAGCGCAGCCTTGATATTGCACTGCTGTGCGAACCGCCGTTGCCGAACGACCCCGACCTCGATTGCGCGCAAGTGCTGAGCGACCCCATGCTGCTGGCCTTGCCGCAGGCGCACCCGCTGGCAGCCAAGGCCGAGCTGACCCCGGCCGACCTGGCGGGCCAGGAGTGGATTGCCGTGCTGCACAAGGAAAGCGTGCTGAAACACGATAACTTCATCGCCGCCTGCGCGCGCGCCGGTTTTACGCCCGATATCCGCATGGAAGCGACGGAGCCGCTGACGGCGCTGGGCCTGGTGGCGGCCGGGCTGGGCATGGCCATGATCCAGCACAGCCTGCGCCAGCACGCGCCGGCCGGCGTCGTCGTGCGCGAGTTGCCGTGGTTCAGCTATCGCACGCCCTTGTGGCTGGCCTGGCACAAGGTGAATCTGCGCCCGCTGGTGGGAATTTTCCGCGCAACCTTGCTGGAGCAGGCGGGCGCGCTGGCCTGACGGGACGCCCGCCTGACTGGCCTGGCATCAGACGCTGCCGGGCCGCGGAGCGCGTGGCGTAGCCTTGGCGATGACGGGGACATCCGTCAGCCTCGCTTTCAGGCGCGCAAACTGCGGCCAGCAGGGGATGGCCAGCTTCTGGACTTGCTGCGCTTGCCGCTCGGCTGGCAGCTTGCTCCAGGAATCGACATGCAGGTGT
>NZ_JBWBYV010000099.1:0-7011 GCF_056174685.1 Janthinobacterium sp. BHSEK | reverse complement strand
ACGACTCCAGCACCTGGATGCGCTGGGCGGCGGTGAGAATCGGCAGGCGGCGCACCGTCGCGCCGTCATTGACCGTCATGGCGAACAGCAGCGTTTCCAGATGCATGGCCAGGCGCTGGATCGTCGACACGTCGAACAGATCGCTGGCATATTCGATGGCGCCGCTGATGGTATCGCCGTCATCCCTCAGCATCAGGCTGAGATCGAAGCGGCTGGTCACGTGGGCTTGCGCCATATTGCTCACTGTCAGGCCGGGCAGCGCCAGCGTGCCCTCCTGGTCGCCACTGTCCAGATTGATCGCGACCTGGAACAGCGGGCTGTAGCCCATGCTGCGCGCCGGCTGCACTATTTCCACCACTTGCTCAAACGGCAGATCCTGATGATCGTAGGCAGCCATCGTGTGGGCCTTGACCTGAGCCAGCAGTTGCGCCACGCTCGGCTCGCCATCCAGCTTGACGCGCAGTGCCAGCGTATTGACGAAGAAGCCGATCAAGTCCTCGACCTCGGTGCGCTGACGATTGGCGACCGGGGTGCCGATCACCACGTCGTCTTGTCCCGACAGGCGCGCCAACAGCGCGGCCCAGCCGGCCAGCAGCGTCATGAACAGCGTGGTCTGATGCTTCTGGCTCAGCGCTTTCAAAGCCGCCGTGACGTCGGCGTCAAGGCGCAGCGGCACGCTGCCGCCGGCATAGCTTTTCCGCGCCGGACGCGGATGATCGGTCGGCAGTTCCAGCAGCGCTGGCGCGTCGCTCAGTTGTTCCTTCCAGAACGCTGTCTGCGCCCGCAACGCCTCGCCACGCAGCCAGCCGCGTTGCCAGACTGCGTAGTCGGCATACTGTATCGCCAGCGGCGGCAGCGGATCGTCGCGGCCCTGGGTAAAAGCAGCGTACAGGGTGCTGATTTCGCGCACCAGCACACCCATCGACCAGCCATCGGAAACGATGTGGTGCTGGGTAATCAGTAGGGCGTGCTCATCTTCGGACAAGCGCAGCAACTGGCCGCGGATGAGCGGGCCAGCAGACAGGTCGAACGGCCGCGCCACTTCCATGCTGCTGATGTCGGCCAGCGCAGCATCACGGGCGCGGCCGGACAGGTGGCTCAGGTCATGCTCGCCCAAGGTGAAGCCCGCTGCCGGCGCGGCGATCACTTGCACCGTCTGGCCATCGATCTCGGCAAAGGTGGTGCGCAGGCTTTCGTGGCGCGCCACGATGCGGTTCAGCGCGGCTTTCAGCGCGGCCTTATCCAGCGCACCGCGCAGGTGCAGCGCGCCCGGCATGTGGTAGGCGGCGCCGGCAGCGTGATCGAGCTGGTCGAGGAACCACAGGCGCTGCTGGGCGAACGACAGCGGCGGAGGCTGGTGCCGATCGACCGGTGCGATACTGGCGGCGGCGGCGCCGGCATTTTCAGCAGCGGCGGCGAAGTCGCACAAGGTCGGGTGCAGAAACAGCTCCCGCAGGCCCAGCTCGCGGCCAAGCTCCTGGCGCAGGCGCGCCATCATTTGCACGGCCAGCAGCGAGTGTCCGCCCAGTTCGAAGAAATGGTCCTGGCGGCCGACGCGTTCAAGCTTGAGCAGCGCCTGCCAGATGCGGGCCACGCTTTCCTCCGTCGCGCCGCGCGGCGCTTCGTAGTCGCGCACCACCACGGCGGAACGATCCGGCGCCGGTAGCGCCTTGCGGTCAACTTTGCCGTTCGGGGTGAGCGTGAAGGTATCGAGCACCACGAAGGCGGCCGGGAGCATGAAGTCGGCCAGGTGCCGCGCCAGCTCGGCGCGCAAGGCGGCCACATCCAGCGTCACGCCTTCCTGCGCGGTCAGGTAAGCGACCAGCCGCTTGTCGCCGGCAACGTCGTCGCGGGCCATGACCAGCGCCTGCCTGACGCCAGCGCAAGCCGCGAGCCGCGTCTCGATCTCGCCCAGCTCGATACGGAAGCCGCGCAGCTTAACCTGGAAGTCGTTGCGGCCGATGAACTCGATATTGCCGTCTGGCAACCAACGTGCCAGGTCGCCGGTCTTGTACAGGCGCGCGTCCGTCTGATCGGAAAACGGATCGGCGACAAAGCGTTCGGCCGTCAGTTCAACGCGGTTCAGGTAGCCGCGGGCAACGCCTGCACCGCCGATATACATCTCGCCCGCCACACCGACCGGCACCGGCTGCAGGTGACGGTCCAGGATGTAGACCCGCGTATTGGCGATCGGGCGGCCGATCGGCAGTACATGAGCATCGATCACCGATTCGTCGACTTCGAAGGTGACGGTGAAGGCGATCGTCTCGGTCGGACCGTAGGTGTGCACGAGATGGCGTGGCCGGCTGTTGCGAAACACTTGCGCCACCGTCGTCAGGTTGACCTTGTCGCCGCCGAACAGCAGGTAATTGAGACGCGAGAATGACGTCGCCAGCGCCTCCGCGTACTGGTGGAACAGGCCGGCGGTCAATTGCACGATGCTGGCCGCCTCCCTGTCGAGCAGCGCGCCGAAGGCGGCAGGATCGAGCAGATCCTGCTGGCACACCACCAGCAGTTTTGCGCCGTTGAGCAGGGCACCCCAGACTTCCCAGGTCGATGCGTCGAAGGCGGGATTGGCGCAATAGGCCATGCAATCGGCCGGCGTGATCTCCACGCAAGGTTCGTTGATCACCAGTTGCACCACATTGCGGTGCTCGACCATGACGCCCTTCGGCATGCCGGTGGAACCGGAGGTGTACACCACGTAGGCGAGGTGGCTGGCGCGCAGGCCGATGGCGGCGGCATCGAGATCCGTGTCCGGCTGCGCGGCCAGCACCTGCGCGATGGCCGGTTCATCAGTTGCCAGGATCGGGATAGAGGTGGCTGGCAGCACCGGCGTCAGCGCGGCCTGAACAAGGATGGCCACGGGCGCGCAATCGTCAAGCATGAAGGACAGGCGCTCGGCCGGGTAGCCGGGATCCAGCGGCACATAGGCGGCGCCCGCCTTGAGGATGGCCAGCCAGCCGATCAGCATGGCGCTGCCGCGCTCCATGCAGATAGCGATGCGGTCATCCGGCTGGACACCCTGGGCGCGCAGGTAATGCGCCAACTGGTTGGCCTGGCGATTCAGCGCGCCGTAGCTCAGGGTGACACCCTGCTCCACCAGCGCTGGCGCCTGGGGCCGGGCCAAGGCCTGCGCTTCGAACAATTCGTGGATCAGCTGGTGCTCGGGATAGGCCCGCGCCGTGTCGTTGAACGCCAACAGCAACTGGTCGCGCTGGACCTCGGTGGTCAGCGTCAAGCGGCTGACAGGGCTGGCGTCGTCGGCCACCATGGCGCGCAGCAAGGTGTCCAGGTGCGCAGCCATGCGCTGAATCGTCGACGGGTCGAACAGGTCGCTGGCATATTCAAGGTAGCCGACGAGCGTGGCGCCAGCGGCGCTTTCCTCGTGCGCCAATGCCAGGCTCAGGTCGAAGTGCGTGGTGATGTGGGCCGGATCGAGCATCTCGATCGCCAGATCGGGCAGGTGCAGGGTGCGTTCGCCCGGTGCGTTGTCCAGATTGAGCAGCACCTGGAACAGCTGGCTATGGCTCATGCTGCGCACAGGCTGCACCACTTCCACCACTTGTTCGAACGGTATATCCTGATGGTCATAGGCAGCCAGCGTGTCGGCACTCACCCGGGCCAGCAGCTGCGCCACGCTCAGGTCGTCGTCCACCTGGACGCGCAGCGCCAGCGTGTTGACGAAGAAACCGATCAGGCCTTCGACCTCGGCGCGCTGGCGATTGGCGATCGGCGTGCCCACCACCACATCGTGCTGACCCGACAGACGCGCCAGCAGGATCGACCAGCCCGTCAGCAGGGTCATGAACAGGGTGGCGCCATGTTTCTGGCTCAGCGCTTTCAGGCCGGACGTCAGTTCCGCATCCAGTCTCAGGGGCACTGCGCCGCCGGCGTAACTTTGCTGCGCCGGACGCGGACGGTCGGTCGGCAGCTCCAGCAGTGCCGGCGCGCCCGCCAGTTGTTCCTTCCAGAAGGCGCTTTGCGTCCGCAGAGGTCCATCGCGCAGCCAGTCGCGCTGCCAGGCCGCGTAGTCGGCGTACTGGATTGCCAGCGGCGGCAGCGGATCGGCCGCGCCCCGTTTGAAGGCCGTATAGAGGGCGCTGACTTCGCGCACCAGCACACCGAGCGACCAGCCGTCAGAGATGATGTGGTGCTGGGTGATCAGCAACACGTGTTCGTCCTCGGCCAGGCGCAACAGCTGCCCACGGATCAAGGGGCCGTTGACCAGGTCGAAGGCCCCGATCGCTTCGGCGTCGGAGCGACGCTGCACGGCGTACTCGCGCTCGTGGCCGGACATCTGGCTCAGATCGCACTCGTGCAGGGTGAAGCCGCTGTCCGCGGCGGCGATCGTCTGCACAGTCTGCCCTTCGAAGTCCGCAAAGGTGGTGCGCAGGCTCTCGTGGCGCGCCACGACGCGATCCAGCGCGGCTTTCAGGGCCGGCTTGTCCAGTTTGCCATGCAGGCGCAACGCGGCCGGCATGTGATAGGCCGCGCCGGCGGCCTGATCAAGCTGATCGAGGAACCACAGGCGTTGCTGTGCATAGGACAAGGCCAGCGACTGGCTGCGGTCGACCGTGGTGATGAGGTCGGCTACGCTGCGTGGAGCATCGGCCACCACGGCGGCGAATGCCGCCAGCACGGGATGCTGGAACAGCGTGCGCAGGGTCACTTCGCGTCCCAATACCTGACGCACGCGCGCCGCCAGTTGCGCCGCCTGCAAGGAATGCCCGCCCAGTTCAAAGAACTGGTCGTGGCGGCCGATACGCTCAAGCTTGAGCAGTTCGCGCCAGATGCGGGCCACGGCCTCCTCGACGGCGCCTTGCGGCGCCTGATAGGCACGCGCCGCCACCGCCGACTGATCGGGAGCCGGCAGGGCTTTGCGGTCGATTTTGCCATTCGGGGTGAGCGGAAAGGCCTCCAGCACCACAAAGGCAGCCGGCAGCATGTGTTCGGCCAGATCCCGCGCCAGCGCGGCGCGCAGGTCCGCCGCTCCCGGCACGACGCCGGGTCTCGCCGTCAGGTAGGCAACCAGGCGCGGCTCGCCCGCCGCGTCCTCACGCGCCACGACGAGCGCTTCCTGTACCCCCGGGCAAGCGGCCAAGCGCGCTTCGATTTCGCCCGGCTCGATGCGAAAGCCGCGAATCTTGACCTGAAAGTCGTTGCGGCCAATGAAATCGATATTGCCGTCCGGTAGCCAGCGCGCCAGGTCGCCGGTCTGGTACATACGTGCCTCAGGAAGGCCGGAAAACTCATCCGCGACAAAGCGTTCCGCTGTCAGCTCCGGACGATTGAGGTAGCCGCGCGCGACACCTGCACCGCCGATGTAGATCTGACCCGCCACGCCCACCGGCACCGGCCGCAGATGACGGTCCAGGATATAAATGCGGGTGTTGGCCAGCGGACGGCCGATCGGAATCGCGTCGCAGTGGCGGCCGGCAACGTGGCGATAGGCTGTCGTGCACACGGTGGCTTCGGTAGGTCCATAGGCGTTGAACAGACGGTACTTGCCACCCCAGTGGTCAGCTAGCGCCGGCGGCAGGGCCTCGCCGCCGACGATCAGGGCCTGCAGGCTGCCCAGATCGGCGTCGCGCGGCAGGGCCGCCAGTGCGGCCATCGGCATGCTGACGTGGCTGATGTCGCTTTCCTGCAGGGTGCGCGCCAGCGCTTCTCCCGGCAGCAGCGCATCCGGCGAAGCCAGGCATAGCGTGGCGCCGCTGCCCAGCGCCATCACGATTTCGGAGACGCAGACGTCAAAGCTGAACGAGACAAACTGCAATACGCGGCTGTCCGGTCCCACGCCGAAGTCGGCAATGAGGGTGTGCGCCAGGTTGCACAGGCCGGCATGCTGGTTCATCACGCCTTTCGGCTTGCCGGTGGAACCGGAGGTGTAAATGACATACGCCAGGTGCTCGGCGCGCAGGCCGCTGGCGGCAGGATCGGGGTTGGTGTCCGGCAAGGCCGCCAACGTGTCGTCCAGCGCATCGAGCAGCACCACCTGCGCTGCGGGCGCCGGCACCAGCGCCCGCAGCGCCTGTTGCGTCAGCACCACCACGGGCGCGGCATCCTCGACCATGTAAGCCAGGCGCTCGCCTGGATAGGCGGGATCGAGCGGCACATAGGCGGCACCCGCCTTCCAGGTCGCCAGCACGGCGACGATCATGTCGATGCCGCGTTCGACGCAAATGGCGACGCGGTCATCCGGCCGTACGCCGAGGCCACGCAACTGGTGCGCGAGGCGGTTGGCGCGGCGATTCAGCTGATCGTAGCTCACGCTGACGCCTTCCCATGCCAGGGCGGCCGCATGCGGACGGGCGAGGGCCTGCGCTTCGAACAGTTGCTGTATCAGTTCACCTTGCGGGCGGGCCGCCGCATTGGCGTTGAAATCGACCAGCAATTGCCGGCTCTCCCGCGCATCCAGCAGCGGCAGGCGGCTCACCGCCATGCCCTCATCGGCCAGTGCGGCCTCCATCAGCAGCGCAACGCGCGCCTGCATCCGCACCACTTCGTCGTGCGCGAACAGCTGCGAGTTGTAGTTGAAATCGATAATCACCTCCTCGCCGGGATGGTGGTCGCGGATGAGGATGGCCAGCGGCGCATGCTCGTAGCCGTTGTCCATCGGTACCAGCCGCGCCGGCGCGCCGCCGAGCTGGCCGACGGCGTCGAAACCCATATTGGACAAGGTGATGTCGAATAACTGCCGGCGCCCCTGCTGCCCTACTCGCAGGTGGCGGTTGATTTCGGCAATGGGAAAGCGCTGGTGGCGGTAGCAGCGCCGCAATTCGGCGGCCACCTCGTTCATCAGGTCCACGAACGAGCCATTTGGATCGACGCGGATGCCGACCGGGCTGGCTGACGAGAACATACCGACGGTCTTCTTCTGGCGCGCCGATCCCCGGTTGTGCACGGTAACACCGATCACCACCTCCTCGACCTCGTGGACGCGGGCGAAGTAGGCGCCGAGGGCGGCCAGTATCACGTGAGTAATCGCATGGCCATGGCCGGCGGCGA
>NZ_JBWBYV010000098.1:0-10867 GCF_056174685.1 Janthinobacterium sp. BHSEK | reverse complement strand
CGCCACGATCGCGCCCACGTCGTCCGACTACCCGAAAGCGTGCAATGTCGCCACCGGGCATCGCGGGACGATCTATGAAAGCGCGCAATTGCTGTCCATGGCATGGCTGCTGACGGAGCAGGACAAGTACAGGCAGGGCCTGCTGACGTATGCCGACATGCTGCTGGCGAGCCCACTGCCCGCCGGCAATGAATGGTCGATGGGGGGCAGGGTGGCTGCCATGGGCCTCGTCTATGACTGGCTGTTTGATCTGATGGGCAGCGAGAGTGTGCCTGCCGCAATGGGAGGCGGGTCTTACCGGTCCGCCCTGGCGCAGAGGATCAAGGATACGATAGCGGCCGAAAATACGGCAACCAAGGGTGACCATCTGGTGGCTTCCATGTGTGGCAGCCAGCAGCACTTGCGCGACACGAGTACGGTCTTCGATTGCGAGCAGAAACCCATATATGAACATTGGAACCGCAATACTCCGTCTCCCTCGATTGCCACTTACTATGTCAGCGGCCATGCCTTCAGTGCCGTGACCAACATGGCGGTGGGATTGCTGGCCATCGCGGAAGAGCATCCTGAAGTCGTGCCGATGATCGACACGGCGTATGCACATTTCGACAAGGGCTTCATGGCCGCGCGCGTCGCCATTTCGGCCGATGGCGGTCATCAGATGGGTTTTGCGTATGGTGTGTCGAGCATCCCCGAGCGCTTGCTGCTGTGGCGCACGGGACTCGACAATGCGGGCGGCACGCCGCTGCTGCAGGCCGACTGGCAGGATCAATTGCTGTATCCATATATCTACGGTTTGCGCAGCAATGGCACGTTTCCTGCCAGCGGAGATAACTATGATTTGCCCGTAGGCAATCCACTGCTCGGCCAGTTGTCGCGCGGCGTGGCCAGCGTTGGCGGCGATGGCGTCGCCTGGTCTTTCTATCGCGATCAGGTCAAGGCGCATCGCGGCGGTGGCGACGAGATACTGGAACGCTTGTTCTGGCCGGCGGAAGTGGCTGCCGTGCCAATATCAAGCCTGCCCCTGGCGCGCCATTTCCGCGTGTCGGGCCAGGTAGTGATGCGTGACACATGGGATTATGCGAATGCCACCGTGCTGGACTTCAAATCCTCATCGTTCGCCGCGCAGAATCACCAGCACGCCGACCAGAACAGCTTTGCGCTGTATTACAAGGCGCCATTGCTGCTCGATACGGGCTTGTACGATAGCTATGAAAGCGTGCACTGGTGGAACTATTACACGCGCAGCGTCGCGCACAACACGATTACGGTCTACGATACGGTGGACGATCCAACGGAGCGTCTGATGACGGGGGTGAGCGGCCTGAGCCGTGATGGCGGACAGTGGATGCAAGCGCTGCAACAGAACTATCCGACGATAGACGAAATCCAGCCCGGTGGCGTGAACGCGCTCGATGGCATCGTGCGCTATGAAAATACGCCGGAATATACCTATGCCAGCGGCAATGCCAGCAAGGCCTATTCTGCTACCAGGCTGGACCGGAATAACGGTTTTGTGCGCCAGATACTCTTCCTGCGCCAGCCGGCATTCTGGCCCAAGCCGGTGACGGTGGTCTTCGACAGCGTGCGCAGCAAACGCGGCTTGCCAGCCACTTTTTTGCTGCATACGGCGCATGACCCGGCCGCCAATACTGCCAATACGAGCAATCTCGGCGATGGGCGCTACAAGCTCGGCTACAGCGCGGGACAGCGGCGCATCGCCACCGTGCGTAATGGCGGCGGCATGCTGATCGCGCAAACCGTGCTGCCAGAGAATGCCGTCGTGCACAAGGTCGGCGGGCGCGATCATGACGGCACCATGTGCAGGCAGATGAGCCCGGTCAAGGCGAACGAGCAATGGGCCAGCAGCGGCGACTGCCGTTTCATGGTGCGCCGCCGCCAGGCCGATGGCAGCGATCTGTGGTTCAACCATCCGCCGCAGAAGAGCGAGCAGAAAACCACGGAGGAGGACGTGGGCGCCTGGCGCCTGGAAGTCACATCGGCAACGGCGCCTGCGGTCGATGCGCCCGAGTATTTTCTGCACACGCTGTTTGTCGCCGACAACGATGGCGCCACCGGTACGGCGCAGCCGCCCGATACGCGGCGCCTGGCGGCCGTAGCCAATACCGAGGCGCTGTTGCTGGGTAGTCAGCTGCACGTGCTGTTCAATCGCGACGTGGCGCCCGCTGCCCGCATGGACTGGACCTCGCCGCTGGCCGCCGGCGCCATCCTGGCCACGGGCCTGAAGCCTGGCGTCCATTACGCCTTGACGTCGGCGCCGGCGGGCGGCGCTTTTGCCCGCAGCCTGGTCGAGGTTGCGCCAGGGGCGGGCACGCACCCCAGTTCGGATCAGGGCGTGCTCAGCATCGAGTAGGGCGGCAACAGGCTGGCGTTCATGCCGCTTCTTCCTTCTTCGGCCTGGCCCGCAAACTGGCCGCCGCTTCGCCGATGGCGAACGGGTCGCGCGACAGGATGGCGGCGCCCAGGTCGACCAGCCTGGCCGCCGTGCCGATGGCGGCTTTCACGTCGGCGATGCGCTTGAGCTGCGACTTGCCCTTGGCGATGGCGCCCTCGATGTCGACGCGCGCCTGCTCGGCGCCTTCGGCCGTCAGGTAAATGCCATACGCGCGGAACAGGGCCACCATCTGGTCCAGGTGATTTTCATATTGTTCCAGCAGTGCGCGCTCGTCCGGCGCCAGCGCCTCGCGTTCGCGGATGCGCAATTCCAGCACCAGGCTTGACGCTTGCGCCAGGCTGTCGGCGATGGCGTAGCTTTGATCTTTCGTCAGTTCGGTCAGTGGGGCCATGGGATACTCCTGTGTGCGCGCCGCTTACCAGCGGGCGGGGGCATAGAACGCCGCTTGCCGCTGCAGCGTGTCGACGTCGCGTGAAAACTGCGCCAGCTGCCGCTCCAGTTCGGGCGCCTGCAGGCGGTCGAGATTGGCCCGCAGCGCGGCCACGCTCGCTTGCAGCGCGTCGACGGCGGCGACGTATGCGGCGACGATCTTTTCCCTTTCCTGTAACTGCCGGCCTTCCAGGTGCAAGCGCGTGCGGATGTAATTGGCGGCCAGCGGTTCGCGCGGCGCGGCTTGGTCGACGGCGCCGCGCAGCAGGTCCAGGTCGCGCAATTCATCCTGCAAGCCGGCCCGGTAGCCGCGCTGCGCATACTCCTTGAGCGCATCGCTGACGATATCGACGGCTTCCTGCTCGTCGAGCAGTTCGCGCAAGGCCGATTTCTGCCGGCGCTGCGTGGCCAGGCGGCTCAGGTGCTCGCTCAGTTTGACGACCTTGGCCAGCTTGCCCGCATCGAGCAGGGGCGCGCCGCCGACCGGCTGCGCCAGACCGCCCAGCGCATCGCCGAGTCCACCAAGCTCTTCCTTGTAGAGAGGCAGCCTGTCATCGGCCAGCGCCGCCATGGTCTGGGCATAGCGCAGCAGGACGTCGTTCAGGCTGGCGATTGACGCGCCGGCCTGCGCGATGGCGGCGCAATCGGCGCGCGCCGCCTGTTCGCTGGCTTGCGCATCGAAACGCTCGGCCAGGATCAACCGCTTGCGCATGGCCTTGTCCATGCAGCTGCGGACGCCGCCCGCCAGCATGGGTTCGAAGTGGACCGACATCTTTTGCGTCTGGTCGGCAAAGGTGCGCACGGGCGCCAGGTCGGTGGCGCAGCCGCCCAGCAGCAGGCTGGCGCTGGCGTAAAGAAGCAGGGTGGAAACGGACGAGTTCGACGGGCGCTGCATATGGCCTCCATGCGGTAGCAGTGGCTGACGGGGCCGGCGCGCGCGCGCTGGCATGGCCGACGTTAGCATGCTGAACAAGGGCAGTATTGCGCCAGATCAGTTCGCTGTCGACGTCGCCTGGCGGCCCCGTATCGGCGCCAGGGCTGTTGCGGAATGGCGCAGGTGCGCCAATTTGCGCCATATTTTCCTTACAAAAGACTGACATCGGACGCGTAATGCGGTCTTTTTCGCATGTTGCGACGCGTCATATGTAGTTGTTGCTGGTGCATGTTTACTCACCTACAATGATTTATCGATGGGGCGGTTATCCAGCGTACGACTATAAAAATAAGTGGCATTTAAAACGTTGTAGCAGAGGAGATGACAATGAATTTGAAACAGAAATTGCTCGTGGCAAGTTTGGTTTTGGGTTTCTCGCAGGCGGCCGTCGCAGCCGACCCCATCAAGATCGGCGTGTCCGGACCGTTTACGGGCGGTTCCGCGCCGATGGGCGTGTCGATGCGCGACGGCGTCAAGCTGGCCGTCGCGGAAATCAATGCCAAGGGCGGCGTGCTGGGCCGTTCGCTTCTGCTGATCGAGCGCGATGACGAGGCGAAGAACGAACGCGGCGTGCAGATCGCGCAGGAACTCATCAACAAGGAAAAGGTCGCCGCCACCGTCGGCTACATCAACACGGGCGTGGCCCTTGCTTCGCAGCGCTTCTACCAGGAAGCCAAAATTCCCGTCATGAACAATGTGGCGACGGGTTCCATCGTCACCAAGCAATTCGCCGACCAGCCGGAAAACTACATCTTCCGCAATGCGGCCAATGACACCATCCAGTCCGGCATGATCGTGCATGAGGCGATCGAGAACCGCAAGTTCAAGAAGGTGGCGATCCTGGCCGACTCCACCAATTATGGCCAGCTGGGCCGCGAAGACCTGGAAAAGGCGCTCGACAAGAAGGGCATCAAGCCCGTCGCCGTTGAAAAATACAACATCAAGGACGTCGACATGACGGCCCAGCTGCTGAAAGCCAAGCAGGCGGGGGCGGAAGTCGTGCTGACCTACGGCATCGGCCCGGAACTGGCGCAGATCGCCAACGGCATGGAAAAGCTGGGCTGGAAAGTGCCGCTGATCGGCAGCTGGACCCTGGCCATGGGTAACTTCATCGACAACGCGGGCAAGAACGGCAATGGCACGCGCATGCCGCAAACCTTCATTCAGGACGCCAGCACGCCGAAGCGCAAGGCCTTCATCGACGCCTATGTGGCCGCCTACAAGCCATCGGGCGGACGCATGCCGTCGGCCGTCTCGGCCGCGCAAGGCTACGATTCCATCTACCTGCTGGCCGCCGCCTTCAAGCAGGCGGGCGGCACGGACGGCCCGAAAGTGCGCGCCGCGCTGGAAAACCTGAATGAAAAGGTGGAAGGCGCCGTCACCACCTACAACAAGCCGTTCAGCAAGACCAACCATGAAGCGATCACGGCCGAGCTGACGGTCTTCGGCGAAGTCAAGGACGGCAAAGTCGTCCTCGCGAAATAAGCCTGGCAGACCTTCGCCGCGCAGTGGCCAGCCTTGAGGAATCAGGACTGGCCATTTTTTTATCTCCCATCCTTCGGGGAATACCATGGAAATCTTCCTGCAGCTTGTCTTCAGCGGCGTCGCGCTGGGCATGATCTATGCCGTCATCGCCTTCGGCTACCAGCTGACCTTTGCCACGTCCGGCACCCTCAACTTCGGCCAGGGCGAATCGCTGATGCTGGGCGCGCTCGTGGGACTGTCCCTGGTGGGCACCATCCACGGCGGCCCCTACATGAGCTACCTGCTGATGATCCCCGTCGTCATCGTCTTCGGCGCCTTGCAGGGCGTGTTCGTCGAATGGATAGGCGTGCGGCCCGCCATCAAGATCAAGTCCGAATTCGGCTGGATCATGTCGACCATCGCGCTGGCCATCATTTTCAAGAACGTGGCGGAAAACATCTGGGGCAAGGACGACCTGATGTTCCCGTCGCCCCTGTCGGCCGCGCCGTTCCAGGTGTTTGGCGCCAACGTGCAGCAGATGCAGGTGGCCGTCATCGTCGGCGCGCTGGCCATCATGCTGGCCGTCGAAGTATTCAACCGCAAATCGATCTACGGCAAGGCCGTCGTGGCGACGGCCAACGACCGCGACGCGGCCGGTTTGATGGGCATCAACACGGGCATGGTCATCACCTTTTCCTATGCGCTGTCGTCGGCCACGGCCGCCTTCGCGGGCGTGCTGGTGGCGCCGCTGACCCTGACGGGGGCCACCATGGGCGCCTCGTTGGGCCTGAAAGCGTTTGCCGTGGCCATCATCGGCGGCCTGACGTCGGGCGTGGGCGCCATCGTGGGCGGCCTGATCCTGGGCATTGCCGAGACGACCACCGGCTACTACATCTCCACCGGCTACAAGGAAGTGCCCGGCCTGCTGCTGTTGCTGCTGGTGCTGGCCGTCAAGCCGTCCGGCCTGTTCGGCAAAGCCGCGATCAAGAAAGTCTGAGGGCCACATGAACAAGAAAATCACCATGCTGGCGCTGAGCGCGGCGGGTCTGGCCGCGCTCGCGCTGTTCCCCATCGTCATTCCGAACCCGTACTACATCCACCTGGCCGAGACCATCCTGATCTACGCCATCCTGCTGTTCGGCCTCGATATCGTCGTCGGCTACACGGGGCAGGTGTCGCTGGGCCATGCGGGCCTGTTCGGCATCGGCTCGTACGTGACGGGCGTGCTGGTGTTCAAGCTGGGCGTCTCATTCTGGCTGGCCATCCCCGCCAGCATCGCGGGCGCGGCCCTGTTCGGCGCCATCCTGGCCTTGCCGGCCCTGCGCGTGACGGGACCCTACCTGGCCATGGTGACCCTGGCCTTCGGCACCATCGTGCAAATCCTGATCAACGAGATGAGCTTCCTGACGGAAGGCCCGATGGGCATCAAGATCCACAAACCCGTCCTGTTCGGCCACAAGCTGACGGAAGTGGAGTACTACTACATGGTCGCCGCGCTGCTGGTGATCTCGCTGGTGGTGGTGCACCGCATCCTGAAGTCGAACCTGGGCCGCGCGTTTGAAGCCTTGCGCGACAGCCCCATCGCCTCGGACTGCATGGGCGTGTCCGTGTATCGCTACAAGGTCTACGCGTTTGTCATCAGCGCCGGTTTCGCGGGCCTGGCCGGCAGCCTGTATGCGTATTCGGAAGAATACATCTCGCCCAATACCTATAACTTCGAACTGACGATCCTGTTCCTGCTGGCCGTCATCATGGGCGGACGCAAGACGCGTTCGGGCGCGCTGATCGGCGCCCTGATCGTCGTCATGCTGCCCAGCCTCTTGTCGGACATCGAACTGTTCCGCAAGATCGCCGTCTCCGCCGCCGTGCTGGGCGTGATCGGCTCCGCCTTCATGCTGGCGAAAAAGCGCTCCACCGTGCGCGGCGTGCTTGTGCCCCTGGTGGCCACCATCGGCCTGGCCGCGTTTTCCTACAAGCTGGAAAACATGGTCGACTGGCGTTTGACCATCTTCGGCCTGATGACCCTGTTCGTCGTGTACTACCTGCAGGACGGCATCGTCGGCTTTTTGATGAGCTTTATCGGCAAGGGCCGGCGCCACGTGCAGGCCGTCGCTTCGCACGGCGTGGCGCCGTTCGACCACGCGCAGGGCGGGCAGCAGGGCGCGACCCTGCTGCGCGTGGACCAGGCGCTGATGCAGTTCGGCGGCCTGAAAGCGCTGAACCAGGTGGACCTGAACGTCACGCAAGGTTCCGTGCACGGCTTGATCGGGCCGAACGGCTCGGGCAAGAGCACGATGATGAACGTGCTGACGGGGATCTACAAGCCGACGGCGGGCAAGGTGGAATTTGCCGGCGCCGTCATTTCCGGCCGCACGCCGTCCGAAATCGCCCTGGGCGGCGTGGCGCGCACCTTCCAGAACGTGCAGCTGTTCGGCGAGATGACGGCTACCGAGAACGTGCTGGTGGGCTTGCACAACACCTTCAGGTCGAATGTGCTGGACGTGATGCTGCACACGCCCCGCTACAAGCGCGAAGAAAAGGCCGCGCGCGAACGGGCCGCCAGCATCCTCGAGTTCGTGGGCCTGGCGGACCTGGCCAACGAAGAGGCGCGCAATCTGCCGTACGGCAAGCAGCGGCTGCTGGAAATCGGCCGCGCGCTGGGCCTCAACCCGCGTCTGCTGCTGCTCGACGAGCCGGCGGCGGGCCTGACGGCGCCCGACATCAAGGAACTGATGGCCATCATCCGCAAGATCCGCGAGCACGGCATCACCATCATCCTGATCGAGCACCATATGGACGTGGTGATGGCCCTGTCGGACGTGGTGACGGTGCTCGATTTCGGCCAGAAGATCGCCGAAGGCGCACCCGCGCTTGTCCAAAGCGATCCGAAAGTGATCGAAGCCTATTTGGGCGGCAGCGCCGACACCCTGAGCCCTGCGGCGCACTGAGAGGAAGACCATGCTGACCATTAACAATCTGCACGCCGCCTACGGCAAAGTCGAAGTCCTGCACGGCATTTCGCTCGAAGTCCCGAAGGGCAAGCTGGTGACCCTGATCGGCTCGAACGGCGCCGGCAAGACCACCACCATGCGCGCCATTTCCGGCATGCTCAAACCGAAATCGGGCACCGTCACCCTGGGCGGCAAGGACGTCACGGGCCTCGACTCGCACCGCATCGCGCGCGACGGCCTGGCCCATTCGCCGGAAGGGCGCAGGGTCTTCGCCTCGATGTCGGTGACGGACAACCTGCTGCTGGGCGCCTTCCCCCGCTTTACGCGCGCGCGCCCGAAAGGCGACATCAAGGGAGATTTGGACAAGGCCCTGGAACTGTTCCCCCGCCTGAAGGAGCGGCGTGACCAGCTGGCCGGCACCTTGTCGGGCGGCGAGCAGCAGATGCTGGCCATGGCCCGCGCCGTGATGCTGAACCCCGAAGTGATCCTGCTGGACGAGCCGTCGATGGGCCTGGCGCCGATCCTGGTGGAAGAAGTCTTCCGCATCATCACGCGCTTGAAGGCCGAAGGCGTGACCATGCTGCTGGTGGAGCAATTCGCCGCCGCCGCCCTGAACGTGGCCGATTACGGCTACGTGCTGGAAAACGGCAGCATTTCCGTGCACGGGCCGGCCGAGAGCCTGAAAACGGATCCGAAGGTGATCGCGGCGTATCTGGGGGGAGGGCATTGATGATGGTCTGACAATGCGCTTGCTGCGCATTGTCACATCCTCCGTATTACGCAGTGAGTAGGCGACGGCGTATCATTGCTTCCAGGTCACGGCGGGTATGGGCAATCATATGAACGTAAACGATATCGTTATGTCCATACTCGATAAGGATGCGATGCTGGCCGGCCAACAGTTGGCGGTGAGTCGTCAAATGAAGGTCTTCAAGTTCAGGAACAAAGCTGCCTTGAATGTTCCAATCTTTGAGAGAATTGACTTCAGCCAGAATCGCTTGCGTCACCTTCCTGGCAAAAGCCAGGGATTCGTTCTGCTTCAGCTAGAAGCGAATGTCTTGCAAATCGTTCAAGGCGTACTGCGTCCAAATGATTTTCATTTGTGTAATCAATTGTCGTCGTCTTCAGCTTCCAGAAGGGCCACAACGTCATCATGATCAATGATTTTACCTTCCTCAATCTGCTTGCGGCCGAGAGCAAGGATGCGGAGCATGGCAAGCTGATCTTGAGTCTTTTGATAGCTGACAGGGTCTTGAACAATTGCCTGAACTCTGCCGTTCACCGTGATGGCTACCGGGTCATGCGTCTCCAGCACCTGTTTGACCACGTCGCTGGTGTTCGTCTTCAAGTAGCTAATTGGTTGAATATTGAGAAAGTTCATGCCGTCCTCCACAAGTTGCAGACCAACATTGGATAACTAAATTAAGTGCCAAATTTAGTTGACTGCGCATTTTCTTTACGTCGAGCGCAGCCTGTAAGTGTCAGTGCTTGGTCGGCTTTTCCTGCTGCACCAGGATGAACGGGCTGACGACGACGGCCCACAGGGACGCATCGGCCGCCTGCCAGTCCAGCGCCTGCTGGTCGGAGACCTTGGCGACCTTGCCGTCGGCCATCCATTGCGTGATGGTCGCCTTGTCGTCGTGCGAGATGCGCACGGCCACTTCGACCAGGTCCAATGCATTGGCGACCCAGACGACATTGCCCTGGGCGAAGTGCTTTGCGAGTTCGCTCCAGGCCAGGCGGGCCGTTTCGCTGTTTACTTTGAGGCGCAGTTCGGTGTCTTTTTCAGGATTGGTTTGCATGTGAGATCAGGTTGCGGTGAGTCGGGTGCCGATGCGCGCGCGTTATTTGCCTGGCAAGGCTTCCACGTGCGGCGTCGGCGTACCCTGCCATGTTAACCGATAGGCGGCGCCTTTGCGAACATTGCCCACCAGGGCGGGGCGGAAGCAGGCCAGGTTGGTGCCGCTGGCGTGCCGCACGCTGGGGAAGATCACGCCCATGGAACCGGCCTCGAGCAGGATGGCGGCCAGGTCTTGTGAGGCGATGTAGCTGGCCGGATCGAGGCAAGCCTGGTAGCGTTCCTGGCCGCGCAGGTCGTGGAAGCTGGCGGAGAAGTCGGCCAGCAGCGACTGGTAGCTGACGCTGTCGTCGAAATAGTCGATTTCCTGGTATTCCACGGTCTTGTGGAAAATGATCTCGGCCAGCGCCGTTTGCATGTCGAAGGCGCAATACCAGGCGCCCCGCTCGCTATCGTTGAAACGCGCCCCTTCCGGGCGGGCATACGTGTAGGCGGCATTGATGATGCGAAAGTTCGGCACGCCAAAAACCAGCTCGTCCACGCCAATTCCTGGCGCGCCGCCGTACTCGGCCACCAGGCGCGCATTCGTCGCGTTATCGAGTTCGAACAGCTCGCGCAGGTGGCCGTCGTCCTCGGCCAGGGGCGCCAGCACGGAATCTTCCATGTCGGCGAAGCGCGAGGGAATCAGGCGGCAAGTGTCGATCTGGCGCAGCAAAGTTAGGGGGATGTCATTAATCAAAATTTCTCGCAGAGTTTCTGTCGTTTTGCGTGGAATATTATTGGTTTTGTGAAATTAAATTAATTGGCTATTTAATTTTATTATTTTTAAAATCTTTTGATATTCCTTCAGTGGTTGAGTATAAGCTATCTATGTG
>NZ_JBWBYV010000097.1:0-31594 GCF_056174685.1 Janthinobacterium sp. BHSEK | reverse complement strand
CCCTGACTACAGCTTTGACGCGAGCCTTCCTGCCTATACGAGTTACCGCTTCGTCAATCCGACCCTGACCATTTTCACGTCGCCCGTACCGGAACCCGGCACCTACGCGATGCTACTGGCCGGCCTGGCCCTGTGCGGCACAGCCGGCTTGCGCCGTCGCCGTGGGGCGCGCAGCGGCGCGCCAGCCTGATTCAGCTGATCAGCTTCAAGCCCGGCGGCAGCGCCTCGCCCAGCATGCGCTTGGTATTCGCTTCGTCCAGTTGCGTCACTTCGCTGACCGTGGCCTGCCACAGGGGCGGGGCGCCGACGGCTTTCAGGCGGGCGAGGATGGTGGCGCGCAAGTCGTCGCCGATGTCGCGCGAGCGGTCGCCCGTCATGCGCGCCAGGTGGGTGGCGGCAAACGCCGCCGGTTCCGTCTTTTTCCAGTCCAGCGCCAGCAGCACGTGCAGCCAGTCGGCCACGGTGGCGCTGTCGACCACTTCGTGCGCGCTGCCGTGGAAGGGCTGGCGCGCGCCGACCCTGGCCAGTGCCCACAGGGTGTTCGTGTCCGCCGCTTCCTCCTTCTTGCCGGCCTTTTGCAGGCGTTTCAGCAGCCAGGCGCCCACTTCCGCCTTGTAGGCGCCGGGAATGCGCTCGAGCGAGGCGCCCAGGCGCAGCATGTCGTCGTCGCTGCCATTGACGAGGGTGACGGGCCGGCTGCCGCGCTGGGCCGCGTCGGCTTGCAGGTTGAAGGCGAAATCGTCGAGCAGGCGCAGTTGCTGCTCCACGCTCAAGCCGCCGGCTACGCGGCGCCACAGGGTCCACCATTCGGCGCACACCTGGTTGTCCTTGTGATGCTGGACGCCCGCGTCGAACATGGCCCACAGCTGCTCGATGCGCCACGGATCGAGCGCATCGCCGTAGCCGGGCCGCAAACAGTAGCCGGCCAGGTTCAGCCACACCCGTTCATGCTCGGCGGAGCGGCGCCGGCCACGCGCGCGCAGCAGGAGGGCGTCGAACAGCTGGCGCAGCAAGGGCGTCTCCCAGCTCTCGCGCCCGCCCAGTCCCCGTTCCAGATGCTGGCGCAGCTGGCGCACTTCCTTGGTTTCGACCTTTTGCGCCTTGCCGCCGAAGATGCGCTCGATCTTCTCGACGGCTTCCTTCACGCGTGGCGGCACGCTGGACGTTTCGGCCGGCGTTTCCTCTTCTCCCCGCAACTGGAATTCCAGCAGCCAGCGGTCGCTGGCATCGGCTTCGGCCACGCAATGCACTTCCAGGGTGCCCACTTCCGTCATCACGGTGGCCAGCTGCACCGCGATTTCGCGCTTGTCATTGCCGTCGCTGGCGTGCAGCACGCTGGCCAGCGGCGGCAGGCGCAGGTACTCGCCCGCGCCCAGGTCGACGATGTCGCCCAGCTTGGGCGGCGTGCCCGTTTCCGCGATGGACGAGGCCAGGTGGAAGCGCACGGGCCGGCCCAGGCGCAGCGCGAACAGACGCTGCGTCAGGCGGATTTCCTCGCCGCTGGCGCTGCCGCGTGGCAGGATGCAGACGGCGCGGTGATCCTTGCCCGCCTCGCCCAGCACGAGGAAATAGCTGCGCGGCGAGCCGCCGCCGATGCGCGGCGCCTGGCCGCGTCGGGCCAGCGCGTAGGCGACGGCGCCACGGGCCACGGCCACGTCGGGGTTATCGTTATGCAGGATGGTGAGGGGCTGACCCCGCCAGTGTTCCAGGGTCTCGGCCAGGCGGCGCGCCAGCGCGTCGGCGCGGAACACGCCGCCATTCAGCAGCAGGGTATCGGGCAGTGCGCCGGCATGCTGGTGCAAGAAGCTGGCCAGGTGGCGTGTGATGGCCGCGTCCTGCGCATACGGCAGGCCGAATTCGACGATGCCGGCACGGCCTTTTTTCGCCGTATCGTTTTGCCCAACTTTCGGGAAGAAGCCGTCGACCACCATGGCCGCCACTTCCTCGCGCGTGACGTCGGCCGAACGGCTGCCGCCGATCAAACGCGAACCCGCGCCCAGCAGGGTCACGGTGACGCTGTCGGGCGCGTCGTTCGACAGCAGCAGTTCCTTGGCCGCGCGGCAGCGTTCCATCAGCTGCGACAAGCGCGCGGCGGACAGCTTCATGCCGCTTTCGCTGCCTGCCGCCATGCGCGTTTCCACCAGGTGGGCCAGCGCCAGGTCCATATTGTCGCCGCCAAGGATCAGGTGGTTGCCCACGCTGCTGCGCGTGAGCTGCGGTGCGCCATCGTCGTCGAAGGCGACGTCGATCAGGCTGAAATCGGTGGTGCCGCCGCCCACGTCGCAGACCAAAATGCGGCGCGTGTCGGCCAGGTCTGCGCGCAGGGTGGCGCGCCGGCGCTGCAGGTAGTCATAAAAGGCCGCCTGCGGTTCTTCCACCAGCCGCAGCGCGGACAAGCCCGCCATGCGCGCCGCTTCCAGGGTGAGTGCGCGCGCACCCTCGTCGAACGAGGCGGGGATGGTCAGCACCAGTTCCTGCTCTTCGAGGGGCGCGTCGGGGAAGCGGTGATTCCACGCGGCGCGCACGTAGGCAAGGTAGCTGGCGCTGGCTGCCACGGGCGACACCTTGGCCACGTCGGCATCGGCGCCCCACGGCAAAATGGGCGCCTGGCGGTCCACGTTCGCATGCGACAGCCAGCTCTTCGCGCTGGAAACGAGCCGGCCCGGCACCTGGGCGCCGAGCTGGCGCGCGAACGCGCCCAGCACGGCATGCTCAACGTCTTGCTGCAGCCACGGCAGCTGCAAGTCGCCCGCCGCCAGTTCGCCGGCGGCGGGGTGGTAGCGCAAGGAGGGCAGCAGGGGGCGTGCGCCCACTTCGCCGGGTGCGACCAGCTGCTCGATGGCGAACAGGTTGATTCCTGCCTGCGCATCGCCAGCCGCCGCATACGCCACCACCGTATTGGTGGTGCCCAGGTCGATGCCGACCAGATAGGCCGGCTTGCCCACGGCGCCGCGCATGCTTATTGCTGCGGCGTGCCGCGCACGTCGAATTCCACCTTCCAGCGCTCGGCGCCGTCAGGGGAAACGGCCAGCAGTTCCAGGGTACCCGCTTCCGTCACTCTGGCGTGCAGTTTGACTTGCACGACGTCGCCGGCCTGGCGGCCTTCGGCGGACAGCGTCGCCTGGATCTCGCTCAATTCCTGCAATTCATCGGGGCCCCAGAAGTCGAGCAAATCGCCGATCTGGTCGTTGCGGCGCGTGGACGAGGCGAAGAAGCGGAAGTGCACGGGTTCGCCCACGACGAGGCCGAATTGCTGGCCCGGCAGTTCCAGCTCGCTGCCTTCTTCCATGCCGAACGGCGCCACGCACAGGGCCTGGATCGGCGGCTCCATGCCAGGGATGGCGGGCATGGCCGATTCGATGGCGACATAAAAGGCGCTGGCCGTGCCGCCGCGGATGCGCACGCCATGGCCGCGCCGCACGTAGCTGTAGTAGGCGGCGCCGCGCGCGACGGCCAGGTCCAGGTCGGCCCCGGCCAGCATGCGCGCCGGTTCCGCGCCTTCCATGTACAGCCAGTCGTTGACGGTGCTCATGATGCGCTGCACCAGCAGGTCGGACTTGAAGACGCCGCCGTTGAACAGCACGGCCGTCGGGTGCAGGAAGCTGGCGCCTTCCGCCTGGCGGCCCGCGAAGCCTTCCAGTTCGCTGGTCGCCGCCACTTGCCGGCCCAGGAAGGCGGCCAGGTGGCGCGTGATGGCCGCGTCCTGCGCATACGGCAAGCCCAGTTGCGTCAGGCCGGCGCGCGTACGCACGGCAGGGCGGCTCGACGCTTCCACCTGCGGGAAGAAGCCGTCGAGAATGAAGGTGGACACTTCCGCGCGCGTCAGTTCCGTGCGGATGGAGCCGCCGATCAGCTTGGAGCCGCGGCTGGGCACGACGATGGGTGCCATGTCGAGACCGCTGTCGGCCAGCAGGCTTTCCTTGGCGCTGCGGCAGCCATAAGTAAGCGCGCGCATCTGCCAGGCGTCGAGCTGGGTGCTGTTGGCGGCCAGCTTGCGTGCCACCAGGTGGGCCAGGGCCAGGTCCATATTGTCGCCGCCGAGCAGGATGTGTTCGCCGACTGCCACGCGGTGCGGTTCCAGCACGCCGTCGCGCTCCAGCACGGCGATCAGCGAAAAGTCGCTGGTGCCGCCGCCCACGTCGACGACCAGGATGATGTCGCCCGGCTTGACTTCCTTGCGCCAGCGGCCTTCGCTGGTCTGTATCCAGCTGTACAGCGCCGCCTGCGGCTCTTCCAGCAGGGTCAATGAGGCGTAGCCGGCCGCCTGCGCCGCTTCCATCGTCAGCTCGCGCGCGGCAGGGTCGAACGAGGCGGGTATCGTCACCGTGATTTCCTGCTCGGCGAACGGCGCTTGCGGGTGGGCGTTGTCCCAGGCCTGGCGCAAATGCGTCAGGTAGCGCGTGGCGGCCGTGATCGGCGAGATGCGCGCCACTTCGGCCGGCGCGTCGTTCGGCAGGATGGCCGCGCGGCGGTCCACGCCCGGGTGGCACAGCCAGCTTTTCGCGCTCGACACCAGACGGATCGGCGTGGTGGCGCCGCGGCTGCGGGCCATTTCGCCCACGACGAACGGCGCTTCGGCTTCCTCGGTGACCCAGGGCAGGGCCAGGTCGCCCGCCGCCACTTCGTCGGCGTGCGGCAGGTAGACGAAGGACGGCAGCAGCGGCAATTCCTCGACCGTGCCCGGTGCCGACAGTTGCGGTACTTTCAGCACGCCGTGGCTGGACTTTTCGCCGTCGCTCTCGACCAGGTTCACATACGACAGGGCGCTGTGGGTGGTGCCCAGGTCGATGCCGATGGCGTAGCGCGGGGTGTTGTTCGTTGCGTCGTTCACAGTTCCACCTCGGCCGGTGCCAGGATGGCGGCGTCGTGCTGCTCGCTCAGTTTCGGCAGGCGCACGCTGGAGGCGCGCCAGCCGCGGTGGCTGAGGGTGCCCGTGAATGGTGCGGAACCGACCACGTTGCCCGTCAGGCGCACGCTGGCCGAATCAAAGCCTTCCTGCAGCACGATGCGGCTGCCCTCGGCTTCCTGGCGCACGGCCTCGATGGTGAAATATTCGCGCATGACCTTGGCGCAGCCTTCATGCACGACGCGGGCGGCCGCGCCGATGTCGGCATCGGCATGGCTGCCCAGATTTTCCTGGGTGAAGTCGATCAGGCGCGCTTCGCGCTGCAGCAGGGCCAGCAGTTGCAGGGCCGCGTCCGGCGTCGCCTCTTTTAATATGACGGGGGCGGCGGCTGGCGTCGGCACGGGAGCGGGCGCCGGAGCAGGGGGCACGGGCGCCACAGGGGCGGCCTCGGGCAGGGACAGCTTTTCCACGCGGGCCGCATAGGCGGCGTCCGACAGGGTGCTGAAGAAGGCGCCGAAGGCCAGCGGGACGCGGCGCCAGAACGATGGGTGGGACGATGGTGTGCTCATAGGAACTCGTTTCTCTGATCTGTAGGGGGGCGTCGGCGGCGCGCCGGATGGCGGGGCCGCTTCGCAGGGTGGTGCATGCGCCGGCCCGTCGTGCATGTCGGGCCGGCTGGCGTTTGCCCGCATGATACCAGCTACGGGGCCGGCGCCAAAGTCGCCGCCCCCGTTCCCGCCTGCCTGCGGCGTGCATTTTCTTTGTTCCTGCGCAAGGAAACGCTCGATTTCGGCTGTCTTCGACTAGAATCGCACATTATCTTTTTGCCAGACATTGATGCCATGGTTTCCGACTTTTCCTCAAATCTGGCCAGCAGCACGTATATCGACAGCGAGCATCCGGCTGTGCGCGCCAAGGCGGCCGAGCTGGCGGCAGGCGCCGTGGGCGACGCCGCCATCGCGGCCCGCTGCTTTGCCTTCGTGCGCGACGAGATCGCCCACAGCTGGGATTACCAGCGCAACCCCGTCACTTGCCGCGCGTCCGATGTGTTGCAGCATGGCACGGGCTATTGCTATGCGAAGAGCCATCTGCTGGCCGCGCTGCTGCGCGCCAACGGCATCCCCGCTGGCCTGTGCTATCAGCGTCTGGCCGTGGGCGAGGCGGGGCCGCCGTTCTGCCTGCATGGCTTGAACGCCGTCTACTTGCAGGAATTCGGCTGGTACCGCATCGATGCGCGCGGCAACAAGCCTGGCGTTGATGCCGCCTTCACGCCGCCGCGGGAACAGCTGGCCTTTCCCGTGCTGGCGCCGGAAGAGCGCGATCTGCCGGAAATCTGGGCGGCACCGCTGCCGCAGGTGATCGCCTCGCTGACCGGCCATGCGACCGTGCAGGATGTGGCCGCGCACTTGCCCGATATCGAATTGTTGCCGCTGCAAACATAATCTCAAGAAAGAAATCATGAAAAAAGTGTATCTTGGCCTGCTTGGCCTGATGTTGTTGGCCGGTTGCGGCAGCAAGGGCGAGAGCGGTGGGCAATCGAGCGCCGCGCGTCTCGACGGCAAGGAAAAGGGCAGCGAGTTTCTTGCCTATGAACACAATGTCAGCGTCGATACGAGCGAGGCGCAAGTGCCGCTCCTGTATGAAAAAGTCGTGGCCGCCTGCAAGGCTGACACGGACAATGGTTGTCTGCTGCTCGATTCCAGCATCAACGGCGGACGCTACGTGCACGCACGCATCAGCGTGCGCGCCAAGCCGGCCGGCATCAAAAAGCTCGTCGCGCTGGTCGCGGCCGAAGGCGACGTCACCAGCCAGGGCACCAAGGTGGAAGACCTGGGCCGTCCCGTGCTCGACAGCAAGAAACGCCTGGAAATGCTCAAGCAGTACCAGGCGCAGCTGCAAGACCTGGAAAAGCGCTCGGGCACGAATGTCGATGCGCTGATCAAGGTGAGCAAGGAACTGGCCACCGTGCAGGTGGAGCTGGAGCAGGCGACGGCGGCCAATGCACTGTTGATGCAGCGCATCGACACGGACTTGCTGAACGTGGCCATCAGCGCCGACGGCAAGCAATCGTTCTGGCGCCCTGTCAAGCGCGCGCTGGGCAATTTCACGGAAAACCTGTCGGAAGGCGTGGCCAACGCCATCACGGCCATGGCTTACATCCTGCCGTGGCTGGTGGCTTTCGTGCTGCTGTTCCCGCTGGGACGCAAGGGCTGGCGCCGTCTTCGTGGAGCGCCGCGCAAGGATTGATGCGCAAGCATTAAAGCCTCCGGCGCACCGTTTTACGGCAATTTGAAACCTGGCTGCACAGTCCTTGTGCGGCCAGGTTTTTTTTCGTGCGGCGAGAGCCGCGTGCACCATGGCGGATACCTGTTGGCGCTGGCATGCATTCTGCTTTAACAACATGGCAGACCCAGCTCGACCCCACGAACCCATCACAGGAGTCCCCATGTCACGACGCATCATCCTGAAAGCGGCCGCCGCCGGCGCATTCGCCCTGGCCACGTCCACCTGCATGCAGGCAGCCCTGGCCGCCGATACGATCAAGGTAGGCATCTTGCACTCCCTGTCGGGCACCATGGCCATTTCCGAAACGTCGCTGAAGGACGTGGCGCTGATGACGATCGCCGAGATCAATGCCAAGGGCGGCGTGCTGGGCAAGAAGCTGGAAGCCGTCGTCGTCGATCCCGCGTCGAACTGGCCCCTGTTCGCGGAAAAAGCGCGCCAGCTGGTGGCGCAGGATAAAGTGGCCGTGGTGTTCGGCTGCTGGACGTCCGTCTCGCGCAAGTCGGTTTTGCCGGTGTTCAAGGAACTCAACAGCCTGCTGTTTTACCCCGTGCAATACGAGGGCGAGGAGCTGGAAAAGAATGTGTTTTATACGGGCGCCGCGCCCAACCAGCAGGCGATCCCCGCCGTGGAATACCTGATGAGCACAGATGGCGGCGGGGCCAAGCGCTTCGTGCTGCTGGGCACGGATTACGTGTATCCGCGCACCACCAACAAGATTTTGCGGGCCTTCCTGAAAAGCAAGGGAGTCAAGGATAGCGATATCAGCGAGGTCTACACGCCGTTCGGCCATGCCGACTATCAAACCATCGTCGCCAACATCAAGAAATTTTCCACGGGCGGCAAGACGGCCGTCATTTCCACCATCAATGGCGATTCGAACGTGCCGTTCTACAAGGAGCTGGGCAATGCGGGCCTGAAAGCCACGGACGTGCCCGTCGTCGCTTTTTCCGTGGGCGAGGAAGAGCTGCGCGGCATCGATACCAAGCCCTTGCTCGGTCATCTGGCGGCGTGGAATTACTTTGAATCCGTCAAGAATCCGGTAAATACCACCTTCATCAAGCAGTGGAAGGCGTATGCCGTGGCGCACAAGCTGCCGAACGCCGGTTCGGTGGTGACGAACGACCCCATGGAAGCGACCTATGTCGGCATCCATATGTGGGCGCAAGCCGTGGAAAAGGCGAAATCGACGGACACGGACAAGGTGATCGCCGCCATGGCGGGCCAGAGCGTCAAGGCGCCATCGGGCTTCACCCTGACCATGGATGCAACGAACCACCACTTGCACAAGCCCGTGATGATCGGCGAGATCAAGGCCGATGGGCAATTCAATGTCGTGTGGAAAACCAAGGAACCGATACGCGCACAGCCGTGGAGCCCGTATATCAAGGGCAATGAGGGCAAGCAGAAGTTGTAAAAAGCTTGCGCGTCGATTCGTTGCCGCAACCCCAGGCAGAGAGCTGGGGTCAGACCCGGCGGGTCTGACCCCTGTCCTTGTCTTTGGGGGAAGGATACCTGTCAAGACAACGGCTTTACTACATGGAATCCATGCACATGCAGCTTCTCCCCAAACTGCTGGTCCTCGCCTGCCTGTTGCTATCCGCGCTGGCACAGGCCGCCATCCCTCCCGATCTGCTCAAGCCGCTGTCCGGCGACGATCCCGACGCCAGGGTCGCCGCCGTGGCGCGGATCGCCGCCCTGGCCACGCCCGAGGCCGCCCGTGTGCTGCACGCCTTGCAGGACGACAGCCTGTATGCCGCCCCCGGCGGCAAGGTGTACATCGTCGACGGCGAGCAGGCGTACGACCCTGTCATCGGCCAGAACGTGCCGCTGCCGGAAGGCATTGATGGCGTGATGGTCAACAACCGCTTGCGCGCGGCCGTGGCGGGCGCCTTGTCGGGCTTGCAGCTGCTGGCGCCGGAGCGGGCTACGCGGCTGGCCGCCGCGCAAGCCTTGCAAAAGGCGGTCGACCCCGCACAGCTCCCCCTGATCCGCACCGCGCTGGCGCGGGAAAGTGATGGCGAGATCCAGCAGATATTGCAGGTGCTGATCGCCAGCGCCAACCTGCATGCGCCCGATGCCGCCACGCGCAAGGCCGCCGTGCAGGCGCTGGCCGGCAGCAGCGATGCGCGTCTGCTGCCCGTGCTGCAAGCCATGTTGGAGCCGGGCGTTGAACCGGATGAGGCCGTGCAGCTGGCGGCCATCGAGACCATGCGCCAGATCAAGGGCAGAGTGGCACGCATGGAATTCGCCGGCAATGTGTTTTACGGCATTTCCCTGGGCAGCGTGCTGCTGCTGGCCGCGCTGGGCCTGGCCATCACCTTTGGCTTGATGGGCATCATCAACATGGCGCATGGCGAATTGCTGATGATAGGCGCTTACACGACCTATCTGTGCCAGCTGTTTTTCCGCAACTATTTCCCCGGCATGCAGGATGCGTATCTGCTGGCCGCCTTGCCGGCCGCCTTTCTCGTTGCCGGCCTGGTGGGCGTGGCGCTGGAGCGCACGGTGATCCGCTGGCTGTACGGCCGGCCGCTGGAAACCCTGCTGGCCACCTGGGGCATCAGCCTGATCCTCATGCAGCTGGTCCGCACGATCTTCGGCGCGCAAAACGTGGAAGTGGCCAATCCCGCCTGGATGTCGGGCGGCGTGACGGTACTGGGCGGCCTCGTGCTGCCATACAACCGGCTGGTCATCATCGCCTTTGCCGTCGTCGTCGTCGTGGCCGTGTGGCTGATCCTCAACAAGACGCGCCTGGGCCTGTTCGTGCGGGCCGTCACGCAAAACCGCCGGATGGCCGATTGCGTGGGCGTGGCCACGGGCAAGGTCGACATGCTGACCTTCGGCCTCGGTTCCGGCATCGCGGGGCTCGGCGGCGTGGCTCTGTCGCAACTGGGCAACGTGGGGCCGGACCTGGGCCAAAGCTACATCGTCGACTCCTTCATGGTGGTGGTGCTGGGCGGCGTGGGCCAGCTGGCCGGCACCGTGATCGCCGCGCTGGGCCTGGGCGAAGTCAATAAATTCCTCGAACCGGTGGCGGGCGCCGTGCTGGCGAAGATCGCCATCCTGGTATTCATCATCATTTTCATCCAGCGCCGGCCGCAGGGCCTGTTTGCCATGAAGGGACGCAGCATCGAATGACTACCTCTTACCCGATCAAACAGGGCCTGTTCACGCGGCCCGTCTGGCTGGCCATCGCAGCATTTACGCTGCTGGCGGCGCTGTTGCCGATTTTTAATCTGGCGTTTGCCGAAGGGCATGCGCTGCACGTGTCCGCCTACACGGTGGCGCTGGTGGGCAAGTTCATGTGCTACGCGCTGGCTGCGCTGGCGCTGGACCTCGTCTGGGGCTACACGGGTATCTTGTCGCTGGGCCACGGCGTGTTCTTTGCCTTGGGCGCGTATGCGCACGGCATGTATCTGATGCGGGCCATCGGCGACCAGGGCCAGTACCACAGCAACTTGCCCGATTTCATGGTCTTTCTCGACTGGAAAACTTACCCCTGGTACTGGGCCTTCACGGAGCACTTCTGGTATTGCATGGCCCTCGTCGTGCTGGTGCCGGGCGTGCTGGCCTTCGTGTTTGGCTATTTTGCGTTTCGCTCGCGCATCAAGGGCGTGTATTTTTCCATCATCACGCAAGCGATGACGTATGCCTTCATGCTCCTGTTCTTCCGCAATGACACCGGCTTTGGCGGCAACAACGGTTTCACGGATTTCAAGACGATATTAGGGCATAGCATCACGGCGCCAGCCACCCGGGCCGTGCTGTTCCTGCTGACCCTGGCCTTCCTGCTGGCGGCGCTGGTGGGCGCGCGCGCCATCGTCCGCTCGAAGCTGGGCAGGGTGCTGCAGGGTGTGCGTGACAGCGAGGCGCGGCTGATGTTCCTCGGCTACAACCCGCTGTGGTTCAAGCTGTTCGTCTGGACCCTGTCGGCCGTGCTGTGCGGCATCGCCGGCGCCCTGTACGTGCCGCAGGTAGGCATCATCAACCCGTCCGAAATGTCGCCCGCCAACTCCATCGAGATGGTCGTGTGGGTGGCGGTCGGCGGGCGCGGCACCTTGCTCGGCCCGATTGTGGGCGCTTTTACCGTCAACGGCTTGAAAAGCTGGTTCACGGCCGCCTTGCCGGAACTGTGGCTGTTCGCGCTGGGCTTGCTGTTCATCGGCGTCACCCTGTTCATGCAGCAGGGCATGCTCGGTGTATTGCGCAAGATCAAATCCAGGAAAACCGCCGCCGTGGCAGAGGAGGCCGCATGAGTATCCGCATGTTGCCCGGCATGGCCAGCGCGGAAGCGGGGCCGACATATTCGCGCGTAAAAGGCGAGGGCGTCGACACGACGCATGGCGCGATCCTGTATCTGGAAGACATCAGCGTGTCGTTCGACGGCTTCAAGGCCATCAACAAGCTGAGCCTCGATATTTCCGTGGGCGAGTTGCGCTGCATCATCGGCCCTAACGGGGCCGGCAAGACGACGATGATGGATGTGATCACGGGCAAGACGCGGCCCACGTCCGGCACGGCCTGGTTCGGTCAGACCATGAATCTGGCGACGATGACGGAAGCGCAGATCGCCCACGCGGGCATCGGCCGCAAGTTCCAGCGCCCCACCGTGTTCGAGCAGCACACGGTGTTCGACAACCTGGAACTGGCGATGAAGATGGACAAGCGCGTGGCGCCCACCCTGTTTGCGCGCTTGTCGTCCGAGCAGGCGGGCAGGATCGAATCGGTCTTGCGCCTGATACGCCTGAACGGCCACGAGGCGCGGCCGGCCGGCTTGCTGTCGCACGGGCAAAAGCAGTGGCTGGAAATCGGCATGCTGCTGATGCAGGAGCCGCAGCTGATCCTGCTGGACGAACCGGTAGCCGGCATGTCCGACGCGGAAACGGCGCGCACGGCGGAGCTCCTCAATGAATTGCGCGGCAAACATTCCATCATGGTGGTCGAGCACGACATGGGTTTCGTCACGGACATTGCCCAGCAAGGCATCGTCACCGTGCTGCATGAAGGGGCCGTGCTGGCGCAGGGCCGCATGGACGAAGTGCAGGCCGACGAGCGCGTCATCGAAGTCTATCTGGGAAGGTAATCATGCTCGAAGTGCAAGAATTAAATCAGTACTATGGCTCCTCGCACACCCTGCGCGGCATCGACCTGTCGGTGCGCCAGGGCGCATGCCTGGCCTTGCTGGGCAGGAATGGCGTGGGCAAGACGACCTTGCTCAAATGCCTGATGGGCGTGCTGCCCGTGGCGCAGGGTACGGTGGTGTTCCAGGGGCGCGACATCACGAAAATGACGCCGCACGCGCGCGCCAGGCTGGGCATGGCCTACGTGCCGCAGGGGCGCGACATCTTCGCGCGCCTGACGGTCGAGGAAAACTTGCTAATGGGCATGGCGGTGAAGCGGGGCAGGCTGGCCTCGCGCATCGATCCCCACGTGTACGAGCTGTTTCCGGTATTGAAAGAGATGCTGGCGCGGCGCGGCGGTGATTTGTCCGGCGGGCAACAGCAGCAGCTGGCCATCGCGCGCGCCCTGCTGGCCGAGCCGCAATTGATCATCTTCGACGAGCCGACGGAGGGTATCCAGCCTTCCGTCATCAAGGATATCGGCAGGGTCATTTCCTTGTTGAAACAACGGGGCGACATGGCCATCGTGCTGTGCGAACAGTATTTCGACTTTGCCCGCGAACTGGCCGACGAGTTCATCGTGCTGTCGCGCGGCAGCGTGGTGGCCAGCGGACTGGCGGCGCAGATGGATGGCGAGGACGTTAAGCGGCACCTGGCCGTGTAAGGTCAGACGAGCTGGAGCCAGCCCAGCACGGCGCCGCCCGCCAGCAGCCACAATAAATGGATCTTCGTGCGCCAGATGATCAGGCCCGCCACGATGGACAGGCTCCACAGGGGCCAGTCGGTGCGGATGTCGTGGTTGGCGCCACCCAGGATCATGCCGGTGGAAATCAGGAGGGCGACGACGATGGGCGCCATGCCCTGCTTGAAGGCGCGCACGGGGCGCAGGTCGCGGTTGCGGTAGCCCCATTGGGCTGCCACGTAGGTGAGGGTGGTGCTGGGCAGCATGATGCCTAACATGGTGATGAACACGCCAAGATACGCGGCCGTGTAGCTGCCCGCATTCATGCCCACGTTCCAGCCCATCAGGGCGACGAACAGCACGTTGGGGCCGGGCGCTGCTTGCGCAATGGCGATCGACTCATTGAATTGCGTCTGGGTCAGCCAGCCATGCTGTTCGACGAGGAAACGGTGCATTTCAGACGTGGTGGAAATGGCGCCGCCGATCGACATCAGCGACAGCATCAGGTAGTGGGCGAACAGGTTCAGCCAGTCGCCCGCGCTCAAGGCCAGTTGCAGGGGCGGATTCATGAAGACAGCTTCCGATAGGTCAGCAGGCAGCCGATGCCGCCCAGGCCCAGCAGGATGTACAGCAGGGGCCAGCGGAAGACCGCCACCATCAGCACGCCCAGCACGGTGATGGATAAGGTCAGCCACAGGGGCAGCGGATGCTTGCTCAGCGCGGTCGCCAGCTTCACGCCCGTGGCGGCGATCATGCCGGCCGACACGGCCGCCATGCCGCGCAGGGCGCCCGCCATCTGCGGGTTGTCGCCAAAGCGCGTGTACAGCACGCCCAGCAGCAGGACGATGACGAGGGGGACGGCCAGCATGCCGGCCAGCGCCGTCAGCGCGCCTTTTAAACCGAAATAGCGCCCGCCCACCATCAGCGACAGGTTCACCACGTTCGGCCCGGGCATGATCTGCGCCACGGCCCAGTCTTCGAGGAATTCCTCCTGCGTCAGCCAGCGCTTGCGCTCGACCATTTCGCGCTGGATCACGGCCAGCACGCCGCCAAAGCCTTGCAGGGCCAGCCAGGTGAACGAGAAGAACAGGTCGGCAAGCGAGGCGGGTTGCGGGCGGGGCTGGTCAGGCTGGGGCGTGGAAGGCGAGGGCATGACTGATTATCGCCGTGGCCGATCGCGCTTGTCCATCGCTTTCGGCTCTGCTTGTACCTGCAAGAAAAAAACCGTGGCTCATGTTTCCCTGCCATTGACATCGAGAGTTTATCGGCAATACTTTTAGCGGCAACATGACCGCTATCCCTGTCCGCGCTGGCGTGGCTCGCCCCGCTACGCCCTCTCATCCCTCCGTCCCCTTCGCAGGAGTTGCTTATCATGCCTCATTCCACAGAAACGCTGCATATGCCCGTCAAAACCGTGGTGCTGCATACGCGGGTCGATCAGAAGATGTGCGATATCGTCAACCTGGGCATCGCCGTGCAGGCTGCCTTCAGTACCTTGTGCGCGCTGGAATACCTGAAGTCATACAATGTCGCCCCTGAACTGATCGAACGCGTGCTGCTGCATCCGGAGCAGCGCCGCCAGACCGTGCACTGAGTATCCGCACGGCAACTGTGTTGCCGGCAGCGTCAGCCCGGCGTTGTCGGATTGTCCATTACGGCTCAGTTATGCACAAATGATGGGCTAACGAAATTGGCGAAATAATTTTCTTGTGATTATGTGTGATTTTCTAAGTGTTTGATTTTAATGGATTTTATTTTTGCTGTTTGATTGAGCAGTTTATTGAAAGCCGCACGGGCTGTGGCTTTGAGGGCTGTCAATAGGCCCTTATCCACAAAGATATCCACAGTCCGTGTGGATATCTGAAAAAGCGCTTAACAATCCGCCACTTAGGAAAATGGGACCGGCCCGCGCCTGCCATCGGCGCGCAAGATGGGCCAAAATAGGGCATGCCACAAGCCTGTATGCCTATCCAGTGCTCTTGTTTTTATGACTGAAAGTAGCGGCCGTGTTCAGGGCGTGTCGCCGCACTGGGCCAGGGCCGCGGCCAGTTCGGCGACGTGTTGCTCCGCCTCGCGCAGGGTGGCGTAGGTGCGCAGCGAGGCGATCACGGTGGTAAACAACTTGCGCGTGGTGAGGTCGGTCTTGCACCAGAAATCGTTGATGTCGTAGTCGATGATGATGCGGTGTTCCAGCGCCTGGCCCGGCTGGCCCGTGCGCAGGATGATGCGCACGGCGCTGTTGTGCAGGTCTTCGCGGATCTGGCGCGCCACGTGCAGCCCCGCATCCTGGGTTTCCATGATCACATCGAGCAGCACCACGGCGATATCTTGTGTGCCGCGCAGCAGGCTGAGTGCCTCGGCGCCCGAATACGCGTGCAAAAAGCTCAGTCTGCGGCCCTGGAAGCTGGCCTGGCTGAGGGCGAACTTGGTCACCACGTGCACGTCGACATCGTCATCGACGATCAGCACGCGCCATGGCGCCGCGTTGGCAGTCTCTGCCGTCGCGTCTGCCCGGGCCAACGGCTCATCGACCAGCCAGTCCGGTTCGTCCGCCCCCTTGGCGGCGCTGTCGCTATCCATGTTCATGCATTTATCCACCGTTGATCGTGCTTGCTACTCCACACTATGCCAGTCTGCGGGGTTTGTCAAAACAATGCTGTTCAAGCAAGACGGTCCGGCGCCTGGATTGCTTATGCACAGCAAAATATATTTTCATGGCGGTGAAGTGACTTTGATCGAGCGCAAATTCGTGATTGCAAGTCATTGATTTTATTGGAGTAAAAAATTGCCTGTGAAATCAGCAAATTGTTGAAACCCGCATCAATGCTGGTGTTGCGGCTTGTCAAGAGGGGCTTATCAACAACTTTATCCACAGTTGCTGTGGATATCTGAAAAAGCCGTGCAAAAACCGGGGCTTAGCGTCCGTTCATGCGGCCAGCCCAAGCCCGCTCAGCTGGGCGAAGGCATGCAGGAAGCGCTGCTTGGCTTCGGCCGGGCCCATGGCCTCGATTATACCGGGCAAGGGGGCGATGCCGTCAAGGTAAGCCCAGCGTTCGGCCGAGTGCGGCATCAGGTCGCGCTTTTCCGTGGCCAGCGCGATCAGGTCGGCCCGCTTGATGGGTGCGTAATCGGAAAAATCCAGGCCATACGTGGCGGCGATGATGGCGCTGACCTTGTCTTCCAGCACGGCAAATTCCGGCAGCAACACTTTCAAGGGCTTCACCATGTCGCCCAGGTAGGCTTCGGCCGCATCGTGCAGCAGGGCGGCCAGGCGCAAATGGGGCGGCACCAGTTCGGCGACGATCAGGCTGTGCTGGGCGACCGAGTAAAACACTTGCGTCTGTCCATTGAAGCGGCACTGGTAAGCGAGGCCGTGGGCAATGTCTTCAATGGCTACCTTGTCGATATGCGGGCGCAAGGGATAAAAACGGTTGCCTGAATAGGTGGAAACGTAGTCGGTGGTAATCATTGCCATGGCATGGTGCTCGGAACGCTCAAGATGCTTCATCGTACACCCGATGGCATGGGCTTGCCCCAGCTGCCGTGCGCAGGCGGCGGGCTGCTGAGCCTATGCATCTTGGCAAATCCTTTAATTTATTTCATATCATTCATTGTTCTTTCTCAAATACACTATAGCAATCTTGTTTGTCTGAAACTTCATTTAGGGGCAGGGCAATGACGGCGATACCTTCGGCAAGACCTTCGTATATCTATCAGGGCGGTTCGGTGATGATGCACTCGCCGCTGCAATTGAAACAGTCGGAAATGTACGGCTATTTCGTCAGGGGCGACCTGGCCAAGCTGCAGGCCACCGTGAATACCACCCTGAACCAGGTAGCGGGCAGCAAGATGACCCTGAAAGCCCTGTCGCCGTACGTGATGCTGACGTTTACACGCGTCAACCATGCCGATTCGGCCAACCCCGTCGACCAGGCCAAGGGCTGGATCACGGAGGTCGATATCGTCACCTGGATCATGGTCGGCCAGATGGATGAACACGGCAAGCTCGCGCATATCTACTGGTATCCGTGCCACATTTTTGTGGATGACGCCATGGCCCTGATCAACGGGCGCGAATTGTTCGGCTATCCGAAATACCTGTGCGACTACGAGATTCCCGCCGCCGGCAGCGAGCCGCTGCGCTGTTCCGTCGCGGCCAAGGGTTTCCAGCATTTTTCGCCGGAAACGAAACTCGCCCTGCACCCGCTGCTCGAAGTCAATGCCACCGTGCAGACGGGGCAGCACAAGAGCGTCAACAGTTTCCTCGAACTTATCGAGCAGGCATTCCAGATTTTTCTCTCCATCCCCGATTTCTTCGACATGGACCAGGCCGGCTGGGCCGATATCCTGTCGCTGCTGCGCAACCCGCGCATCGACCAGATATTCCTCAAGCAATTCCCCGACAGCGCGGGCGTGAAAGCCGTGTACCAGGCCCTGGTGGCCGCGCCGGCCGAAATCAACCGCCTGCACAGCGCACGCCTGCTCGGCTATGAATACGAATGCACGGTGCACGCCTTCGACAGCTTCCCGCTGGACCAGACCCTGGGCTTGCAGCTGGGACCGCAGGCGGCGATATTGCCGTTCAATGTGAACTTCGACTTCACGGCCATGCCGGGCGAGGAGCTGGTCGACAATTCACGCATCGCGCCGGAAAAGATCGCCATCCTCGGCGGCGGCGTGGCGGCCATGACCACCGCGTATTATTTGACGAACCAGCCGGGCTGGCAAAACCGGCATGCCATCACCGTCTATCAGCTGGGCTGGCGTCTGGGCGGCAAGGGCGCCAGCGGACGCAATGCGCAGGCGGGCCAGCGCATCGAGGAGCATGGCCTGCACATCTGGTTCGGCTTCTACGCCAACGCCTTCAGGATGATCAAGGAAGCCTACGCCAGCCTGGAACGCCCGCCCGGCGCGCCGCTGGCCACCTGGCGCGACGCCTTCAAGCAGCACGATTACGTGGCCCTGTCGGAAGACGTCAAGGGACAATGGCGCAACTGGTCCATCGTCTTTCCCACCTTGCCGGGCGAGCCGGGCGAGGGCGGCGAAGACATCACCCTGTGGCAGATGGCCATCGCCATGGTGGGCTGGATCGAGCAGTGGATCCGCCAGATCCGCCAGGTGGCGGACGCCGACGCGCGCATTGTGCGCGCCAGCGCGCAGCCAGGTGACGGCGAAGGCGTGTGGCCGGGCTGGCTGCGCCGCCTGGCTGACGAAGTGGTGGGGCAGGCCGATGAACTGGGGCTGGACGTGGGCCTGTCCGTGGGCGCGCTGGCCGCCCTGGTGGCCGACCTGGCGCCGGACTCCACGCGCCACGACCAGGCCCGCCACCAGCTGCTGGCCAGCACCCTGAACGGCATCCGCGGCTGGCTGCGCCTGCGCTACCGCGCCCTGATCGATGGCGACGACGAATTGCGCCGGCTGTTCACCTGCCTGGACCTGGGCATCACGGTCATGAAGGGCATGTTCGAGGATGGCGTGTTCAAGAACGGCTTCGACGTCATCAACGACATCGATTTCCGCGCCTGGCTGCGCAAGCATGGCGGCGACGAGCAATTCAGCGTCAATTCGGCCCCCGTGCGCGGTTTTTACGACCTGGTGTTCGCCTACGAGGGCGGCGATTTCGCCAAGCCGAACATCGAGGCGGGCACCTTGCTGCGGGCGATGGCGCGCATCGGCCTGGCCTACAAGGGCGGCATCATGTTCAAGATGCAGGCCGGCATGGGCGACACGATTTTCACGCCGCTGTACGAAGTGCTGCGCAAGCGCGGCGTGGAATTTAAGTTCTTCCAGCGCGTGGAAGAACTGGTGCCAGGCGCGGGCGACATCGACAGCATCCGCATCACGCAGCAGGTGCAATTGAAGGACTCCGCCGCCGGCTACGCGCCGCTGGTGGACGTGAAAGGGCTGGCGTGCTGGCCCAGCGCGCCCGACTATGCGCAGATCGAACCGGCCCAGGCGACGCTGCTGCAGGAGCAGGAAGTCAACCTGGAATCGTACTGGAGCGGCTGGCCGCAGCAGTACCAGCAGGCGTTCGGCCGGCAGCTGCCCGCCACGGTCTTGAAGAAAGGCGTCGATTTCGACAAGGTGGTGTTCGGCATTTCCATCGGCTCGCTGCCGGCCCTGTGCCCGCAGCTGCTGGCGCAAAGCCCGGCCCTGCAACTGACGGCCGAGAAGGTGAAAACGGTGGCCACGCAGGCTTACCAGGTGTGGCTGAACAAAAACCTGGCGCAGATGGGCTGGACCACGCAGCCGAAGGGCCAGCAGCCCGTGCTGTCGGCCTTCACGGAGCCGTACGACACGTGGGCGCCGATGGATCAACTATTGGCGCACGAGGACTGGCCGGCGGGCCTGGAGCCGAAAAACGTCTCGTATTTTTGCAGCGCCTTCCCCGTCGACAGCTACCCGCCCGTCACCGACACGGATTTCCCCGCCCGCTGCGCGGCCAGCGCGAAGCAGGGCGCGCTGCACCAGCTGGAACGCGAGATCGGCGCGCTGTGGCCAGAGGCGGGCGCGCCGGGCGCGTTCCCGTGGCAATGGCTGGTCGACGCGAAGGCTGGCACGGGGCCGGCGCGCTTCGACAGCCAGTACTGGCGCGCCAATGTCGATCCGTCCGAGCGCTACGTGATGTCGGTGGTGGGCAGCACCCAGTACCGGCTGGCCACCGACCAGTCGGGCTTCAGCAACCTGTTCCTGACCGGCGACTGGATCAGGACGGGCCTCAACGCGGGCTGCGTCGAGGCGGCCGTGATGGCCGGCATGCAGACCGCGCGCGCCATGACGGGCTATCCGGCCGTGATCCAGGGCGAGACGGATTTCTAGGCATGCAGCGCCTGATGCCGTTGTGTCTTGTCCTTGTCCACCTGCACGCGGGCGCCGCGCCGCCCGGCGCCATGGTGCTGTGGCCAGGCGCGCCGCCCGGCGGCGCGGCGTCGGGCCCGCAGCGCGCCAGCGCCAAAGGCTCCATCACGCAGGTGGAGCAGCCTTACCTGATCGCGCACCGCCCGGCGCAGCCGAACGGCACGGCGATCCTGCTGGTCAGCGGCGGCGGTTATGCGCATATCGAGGCGGGCAAGGAAAGCGGCCCCGCCGCCGCTTGGCTGCAAGCACAGGGCGTCACGGCGTTTGAACTCGTGTACCGTCTGCCGCAGGAAGGCGGTGGCGCCAGCGCGCCGTTCCAGGACGGCCAGCGGGCCATGCGCGTGATCCGCGCGCGCGCGGCCGAGTGGCGCATCGACCCGGCGCGCATCGGCATGCTGGGTTTTTCCGCCGGCGCGCACCTGGCCGGCATGACGGCCGTCCAGCCGGACGCCGCCCTGTATGCGCCCGCCGATGCGATCGATGGCGTCTCGGCGCGGCCCGATTTCGTCGTGCTGCTGTACCCCGTGCTGACCATGGAAGCGCCGTTCGACACGACGCATGCGAAGAAGCAGCTGCTGGGAAGTCACCCCACGCAGGCGGCGCGCGATGCGCTGTCGGTGGAGCGCCACGTCGATGCGCGCACGCCGCCGATGTTCATCGCTCAGGCGCTGGACGACCCGATTTCACCGCCCGACAACAGCCGCTTGATGGGCGCTGCCCTGGACCGCGCGGGCGTGCCGTTTGAACTGCACCAGTTCCGGCACGGCGGCCATGGCTGGGGCCTGGGCAAGCCGGACAGCGAACCGGCCGCGTGGCCGCAGCTGCTGCTGGCGTGGCTGCAATCGCATGGCTGGATGCCTCAACCTGCGGGCTGATCTTCCAGATCGCGCCGCGCCACGTCCAGCGCCGCCCGCAGCTGCGGCAGGAATTGCTCCACGTTGTCGAGCTGGCCGTTCGAGGCCAGGGTTTCCATCTGGTGGCACAGGCCGTGCAGGGTGGGACGACTCAGGTAGCCGGCGCTGCCTTTCAAGGCGTGGAAGGCAGCTGCCGCCGCGCTGGCATTGCCATCGCGCACGGCGTGGCAAGCCAGGTCCAGGCGCCGCGGCGCTTCCGTCAAGAACGCTTGCGCGATGCGCTGCAAGTGCTGCGCCGACAGGCCTGCCAGCGGCAGGATGTGCACGGGCGCCGTCATGGGATCGGCCGGAGCGACCGGCTCGCCGGCGTCGGCCAGGCCGAACTGGCGCGCCAGGGTGTGGTCCTCGGTGGGCGCGGCCGGCGGCAGCGCGTGGCCGCGCGCCAGCAGCAGGTCGATGATGGCGTCGATTTTCTCGAACAGCAGCGCCTCGTCGACGGGCTTGCTGAGGAAGTCGTCCATGCCGGCGGCCAGGTAGCGTTGCCGGTCATGTTCGCTGGCGTTGGCCGTCAGCGCGAGGATGGGGATGTGCGCGTCGGGAATGGGGAACTGGGCATTGCCGCCGTCGCGGATCAGGCGCGCGGCCTGTTCGCCATCCATTTCGGGCATGCGGCCATCCATCAGCACGCAATCGTAGGGGCCGGATCCCAGCGCGCGCAGCGCCTGTTCGCCGTTTTCCACGATGGTCACGTCATGGCCCATGCTTTCGAGCAGAGTGCCGATGATGATCTGGTTGGTGCGCACGTCTTCGGCGCACAGGATGCGCAGGCGGCAGGTATGGCGCGCCTGGCGTGCCGGCCGGCGCGCGTCGGCTGCCGGCGCGCTGCCGGGCGTCAGCGGCAAGGTGAAATGGAAGCGCGAGCCGATGCCGACCCGGCTTTCCACGCCGATCGCGCCCTGCATCAGTTCGACCAGTTCCTTGCAGATGGCCAGTCCCAGGCCCGTGCCGCCGTAGCGGCGCGTGGTGGAATGGTCGGCCTGCTCGAATTTCTGGAACAGGCGCGGCAAGGTGTCCGCGTCGATGCCGGGACCCGTGTCGCTGATGATGAATTCGATCTCGCTGCGGCCGTCGCCGCGCGGCGGCGTGCGGGCGCGCCGCACTTCCAGCAGCACTTCGCCATTGGCCGTGAATTTCAGCGCGTTGCCCAGCAGGTTGATGAGGATCTGCCGCAGGCGCGTGGGGTCGGCGCGCACGTAGCGGGGCAGGTCCAGCGCCAGTTCGCGGCGCAGCAGCAGGCTCTTGGCATCGGCCTGGCCCTGCACGATGCCGGCCGCGTCACCGATCAGCGCCAGCAGGTCGAAGTCCACCGTCTCCAGGGTCAGCTTGCCCGCGTCGATCTTGGAAAAGTCGAGGATGTCATTGAGGATGGTCAGGAGCGACACGCCATTGTGCAGGCCGATGCGCAGGTATTCCTGCGTGCGGCCCTTGACGGACTGGTCGCGCAGGGCGAATTTCAGCATGCCGATCACGCCGGCCAGCGGCGTGCGGATGTCGTGGCTCATGGCGGACAGAAAATCGATGCGGTGGCGGCTGACCACTTCCGCGTGCTCCTTGGCCTTCAGCAGGGCGTCGTTGCTGAGGGTGAGCGCCAGGGTGCGTTCCTGCACCCGCTGTTCCAGGTTGTTGCGCAGCAGGCGGATCTGGTCGGCCAGGGCAAAGGCCAGCAGCAAGCCGTCGAAGGTGCCGCCCAGCAGGGTCACCAGCTGGGCGTTGGCCACCATGGCCGGCATCAGGCCCAGGTTGGCCGGCAGGATCAGAAAGCCGGGCAGCATCAGCGCGACGAAGGCCAGCACGAAGAAGCGCGCCGGCTGGTAGCCGCGGCGCCAGACGACGATGCCGCAGACCAGCGCCAGCAGCATCCAGATGCTGATGGCGATGGTGGCCAGCGTGTGCGCATACGACAGGGCGAAGAAACAGCTGGGCAGCAGCAGCAAGGGCAGCGCCAGGTTGACCTTGCTGAGACGGTACAGCAGAAGCGAGTAGTCGCGCAGGCGCAGGAAATGCATGTAGAACAGGGTGCTGAAGACGGGCAACAGGAAAAATGGCACGTAATGCAGCTGCAGCTGGTGCCAGTCGAACAGGTCGGCAAAGACGTGGAAGGTCATGGCCCAGGCCAGGCCATAGGTCAGCACGTACAGCGCGTAATACGCCGAGGCCTTTTCCAGGGTGATGGAAAAGATGAAGAAATTGAACAGGCCCAGCGCCAGCAGGGCGCCGATGGACGCCACCATCAGGAAGTTTTCCTTGCCCACCAGCTTGCGGTAGTCGTGCTGCGTCTTTACGCCGAACATGGGGGCGCGCGCGTAGTAGGGGCTGGAAAAGCGGATCAGGATGTCGTACGTGGCGCCCGGCGCCAGTTGCACGTTCATGCCGTAGTGCAGCAAATATTCGTGCGGCCGCTGGTAGCCCGTCAGCAAGATCCGCGGCGCCGTGTGCGCCCCGGGGCCATATACGTGCAGGTCGACCAGGTCGATCAGGGTGTCGTTCGGGTCGATGACCCAGGCCGCTTCGCTGCTGTCGTTGCGCACCTGCGCATGCAGCCAGTAGGCGCCGCCGAACAGGTCGACCTGGTCGGCCCGGCGCTGGCGCGCCAGCCAGGCGGGCAGGGCGGCGGCATCGGCAGGCGCGGCGTCATTTCCAGCGAGAAACAGTTGCCCGCCTTTGCCCAGGTGAGCGATGCCTTGCATGCCCAGGGGTAAGGGCGCCGCCTGCGCCGCGCCCGCCAGGCCCAGCAGGCCGAACAGCAGGCCGAGCACGAGCGCCCAGCCGCATAGCCAGGCGCTGACGCGGGCGCTGGAAGCGCGGTGGCGGGAGGGGGGCGGGTGGGCTGGCATCGATGGGTTGGGTGATGGTCGCGCGGGAAAGGGCGGCAGCGCCGTTTGCTGTGGAGTGCCCATTTTAATCGACTCTCGGTGACACACGGGCAATTTCATGTCCTGCCCGCATGGCGCCCGCTCCGGTATCATGGCGCCTTTGCCCGCGAGATCATCATGCTCAGTCCCGACCAGTTCCTGGCCTTCCTGGCCGCCGCCGTCCTCATTACCGCCAGCCCCGGCCCCGACAACCTGATGGTGCTGGGCGTGGGCATGTCGCGCGGGCGCCGCCAGGGCATGGCGTTCGGCCTGGGCTGCGCCCTTGGCTGCCTCACGCACACCGTGCTGGCGACCATCGGCGTGTCGGCCCTGCTGGCCGCCTCGCCCGCGGCTTTTACGGCGCTGAAAGTGGCCGGCGGGCTGTATCTGGTGTGGCTGGGCATCGGCGCCTTGCGCAGCCGCGGCGGCGCCAGAGTCGATGGCGCGGCCGCCTTGCCCGACGAATCCTTGCTGCGTTTGTTCGGCAAGGGACTGTTTGCCAACAGTATCAATCCGAAAGTCGTGCTGTTTTTCCTCTCGTTCCTGCCGCAGTTCATCGTCGCGGGCCAGGGCGATGCCAGCTGGCAGACGGCGCAGCTGGGCCTGGTCTTCACGGCGCAGGCGTGCGTGCTGTTCGGCCTGCTCGGCTATTTTTCCGGCGCCGTCGGATTGTGGCTCAACCGCCGCCCGCGCGCCGGCCTGTGGCTGGACCGCGTGGCCGGCACCATCTTCATCGGTCTCGGCTTGCGCCTGATCCTGGCACGCTGACCTCTTGCCGGGCGGTGATGCGGAACGCCAGTTCCATCTGGTCCTGCACGGCCATGGCGCCGCCCAGGACGGCGAACGGCACGATGCCGAAGTCGCTTTGTTTCAGCAGCAGGCTGCCGCTGGCCTGCAGGCTGCGCCCATCGGCCGCTTGCTCGATCCGCACGGGCAGCCGCACCGCGCGCGTCACGCCATGCAGGGTGATGTCCGCATCAAACACCTGCTTATCGCCCGAGCGGCGCGCCTCGATGCTGACCCACGGATAGCGTTCCGCCTCGAGCACGCGCACCAGCATGTTGTGGCGCGTGCCGGCGATGGCGTCGGCCGACGGCGTCGTCGTCAAGCCGGCCGCCCGCCGCAGGCTTTCCTCATCCACGCTCATCTCGTCGAGCCGGAAGCGCAACTGCGCGCGCCCCGGCGCGGGCGCCACCACGCCCTGCAGGCTGCGGCTGGCCACCACGTGGTCGTGCCCCAGCCGCGCCAGCGCGCCGCCACGGCGCACGGTGATGGTCAGCAGCGATTCTGCGGGCGCGATGTGCAGCAGGTACATGCCTTGCCGCTGCCACGCGGGCGCCGGCACGGCGGCAGGGGCGGCCGGCGCGGAAGCGGGGGCAGGAGCGGGCGGCAAGGGCGTGCAGGATGCCAGCACGGCGCAGGCGAGCAGAAACGTGGTGCGGATGGCTGAAGGCGGGCGGTGGTTCTGGGTGGGCATGGGTAGACGGGACAAGGGCGATGGGAGAATAGTACGTGATCCGCGCGGTGGCGCGCGTGCAATGTTAGAGCTACGTCATAAGGCGGTCATATGCCGCTGTTATGATGCTTTCGTTGGCACACAGCATGCGGTGCGCAAATCACTACGTTCCGGGAGCGATAGGATGCAGGCATGACTCAACAGCTTAGCCGGTGAGCTCAACCATCGGCACCAGACATGTAAGATTTGTTTTACAGCAATGATCGCAGGGCAGGGCAGGGGAAATGCAGGAATCGGCCGGGGATTTAATGAAGTCCTAAGCCTGTCTCGACGAAGGGCTGGCATAGTGGATACATGGCGCACGGAAACCCCGAGCGCAAGGTTGCCGGACACCTCAATGACCGGCACGATTTCCACTTTTTCATGTGTTTTCCGTTTTATCCCTGCGCTCTGAAACAGCGTTTCAACCGGCTACCGCACCTTGCGAAGCCGGTTTTTTTTGCCTGTGTTTTCATCACTTCCCGGCGCCGCGGCGCCGGGAAAGCACTTAACCCGCCTGTTTTGCCAGCCACGCATCGACGGCCGGCAGCCGTTCGGCGCGCAGCTTGATGCGGTACTTGATGCCGGCCACGGAGCTGTCGGCGTCGCCGCGCGCGCCGGCCGGCAGGTGCGCCTGCGCGTACGCTTCCAGCTTGGCGATCATGTCCGGCTGCGCCGACGCGGCGGCCAGGCGCGGGAAGTAGCGGCTGCGCGAGCTGGCGTCGATGCGCGCATTGACTTGCTCCAGGTGCGCCAGCGCGAAGTCGAAGGCCAGTTCCGGATGCGTGCGCGACACGCGCGAGATCATGGCCGGGCTGTTCGTCACGCCCGGTTCATCCGTCAGCGCCAGCGCCAGCGCGCGCCGCGCCAGGACGGGATCGTCGCTCGAGGCCAGCAGGTCGTACAGCTGGTTCTTCACCAGCGGCGTCTTTTCCTGCCGCGCCCTGGCGTGCAGCTGCTCCCAGGTGGCGGCGTCCGCATGCTGCGCCACCACGCCCAGGATGGTGCGGCGCAGCGGCGCGGGCATGGCGGCGGGGTCTTGCTCGCTGGCCGCATGGCGGCGGCGCGCCTCGGCGATCACGCCAGGCTCGCCCATGTCGCCGAGGATGGCGATCAGCTGGCCGCGCAACGTCGCCATGCTCGAGGCTTCGCCCGCGCGCGCTTCCCAGCCCGTCTGCGCCATCATCGGCGCCAGGCGCGCCACGGCAAAGCGGCCGAAGGCCTGCTGGCGCGCGGGGTCGCCGGCGTACTGCTCATACAGGCCGTTCAGCGAGGCGGCCACCTTGCCCAGCACCTGCGGATCGGCCGACAGGGGCGTCGCTTTCACCAGTTCCAGGAAATCGGCCAGGTTTTGCGCGCCCGCCAGGCCCAGCGACTGGCTGTCCGCCAGCAAGCCCAATTGGTCGATCGGCGCCAGGCGCGCGAAGCTGCGCGCCAGCGCGCGCGTGTTGGAAGGCGCGTACACGGTGCGGTAGTAGCCGCTCTGGTCCGCGTTCACCAGCAGGGCGCCGCAGCCGGGCACGTTCAGGGTCGCCTTGCCATTCCTGACCAGCACCGTGGCCAGCTTGCCGTTGCCGACCGTCGAGGCGATGACGGGCACTTTCCACGACAGCGGTTTCTTGTTCGGCTGGTCCTTGGAAAATTCCGTCTGCGTCAGGTGCACGCGCGTATTGCCGTTCCTGCACACGGCCTCGCCCACCGTGATCATCGGCACGCCCGGCTGCAAGGTGAAATCATGGGCGATGGCGCTGACGGGCTTGCCGGCGGCCGCATCGACTTCACGCCACAGGTCGTCGGACACCGTATTGCCATACGCATGCTTGCGCATGTAGCTGCGCACGGCCGTGCGCCACGTGTCGGCGCCGACATACGCTTCGAGCATGCGGATCACCGCCTCGCCCTTTTGATAGGTGATGCCGTCGAAGGCCTGGCTGGCCTGCTCCACGGTGGCGATGCGCTGCACCACCGGGTGCGTGGTGCGCAGCGCGTCCTGGCTCATGGCCGACTCGCGCCCGCCCACGCTGGACAGGGCCGTGTTCCACTCCGGGTGCAGACGCTCCGTGGTGCGGCTTTCCATCCACGACGCGAAACCTTCGTTGAGCCACAGGTCGTCCCACCAGCGCATGGTGACCAGGTCGCCGAACCACTGGTGCGCCATTTCATGCGACAGGGTGGTGTAGATGTTTTCCTTGTCGGCCTGGGTCGAGATGGCCGGGTCGAGCAGCAGGCCATATTCGAAGGTGAAGACGGCGCCCCAGTTTTCCATGGCGCCGAAGAACTGGCTGCGGCCCGGCGCGGCGATGTTGTCAAGCTTGGGCAGCGGGTAGCGCACGCCGAAATAATCGTTGTATTCGCGCAGCAGGGCAGCCGACTCGTCGAGCGCGAAGCGGCTTTGCGCCAGCGCTCCTTTCTTCGTGATGACGCCGATCTCCGTGCCGTCGGCCATCGTTGTCGCCCGCTCGAAGTCGCCCAGGCCGAAGAACAGCAGATACGTCGACATGCGCGGCGTGGTGGCGAAGTACACGTGCTTCATGCCATTGCCCAGCTCTTCGCTGCTGGCGATCGGCATGTTACCGACGGCCATCTGGCTGCTCGGCACGACCACGTCGAGCGCGAAGGTGCCCTTGTAGTCCGGTTCATCCCACGATGGCAGCATGCTGCGCGCGTCGGAATTTTCGAACTGCGTGTACAGCGCGCGCTGGCGGCCTTGCGGCGTGTCGTAGTCGAGCGAGAACAGGCCCGTGGCCTGCGTGCCGATCTTGCCGCTGTAATCGATGCGCAGCAGGTACTCGCCCTTCGTCACGGGTTCGGCGAAATGCACGGTGGCCGTCTGCTTGTCCGCATCGAACTCGATCTTGCGCGTCACCTGCTTGCTGCCGCCCGCGCCTTCGATGGCGGCGGCCGCAAACGCCAGGTTCAAGGCATTGAAGGTGATGCTGGCAGTCGGCGCGTCGACGGCCACCTTGATGGCCACCTCGCCCTTGAAGGTAGAGGCGGCGGCGTCCGGCGTGATCGAGACGATATAGTGCAGGGGCGTGACGCCGCGCGGCAGCTGCGTGGTGGTCGTGGCGGCGTGGCTGGCCGAGGCGTACCTGGCGGCGGGAGCGGCGTTGCCCGCTTGAGGAACGCCAGCGGCGGCGATGGAAGCCAGTGCCAGGACGGCGGCGGCCAGTTGGCTGCGCCGGAAGCGCGGAGTCGGTGTGCGATGCATGGTATGCCCTTGGTGCATGGATAAAACGCCCGCCAGCCGGATAGGCTGCGGGCGTCGATGACGTGTGGGGGACATCGCTGGAACTGGCGGCCAGCGTTCCCGTACAGCAATCTAAGGTGAAACGGGGGCAAAGTCAACGCGCCACAGGCGCCGCACCATGCCGGTGCGCTGGTATGATGGACGCCTGACTGTACTGCCGCAGGCGAGTCCCGCAGCGGATTGGCCGCCACCATAACGAGACGAGACCCAAGCACATGAAACTGACTATCAGCCCCCGCACGCCCAATCCGCGCCGCGTCACCATGTTCATCGCCGAAAAGGGCATCACCGGCATCGAGGAAGTGGCGCTCGACCTGATGGCGGGCCAGCACCGCGATCCCGCCTTCCTGGCGAAAAACCCGCTGGGCCGCGTGCCCGTACTGGAACTGGACGACGGGCGCGTGCTGACCGAGACGCGCGCCATCTGCACCTACCTGGAAGGCTTGCAGCCGCAGCCCAACCTGATGGGCGAGGGATTCGAGGAGCGCGCATTTATCGAAATGGCCGACCGCCGCGTGGAACTGCACCTGTTCAGCGCCGCCGCCAACTGGGCGCGCCACGGCCACCCGGCCCTGGTGGCGCTGGAAAACCCGCAGTTTCCCGATTTCGCCACGGCGCAGGCGGGCAAGCTGCGCGAGACGGCGCAATGGCTGGACCAGGTGCTGGCCCACCAGCCCTACATCGCCGGCGAGCGGTTTACGATTGCCGACATCACGGCCTTCTGCGCGCTGGAATTCGTGCGCGGCCTGATGAAATACCGTCCGGGCGCGGAAGGGTTGCAGAACTTGCAAGCCTACCGCGACCGTATCGCCGAGCGGCCCAGCGCGCAGGCAAGGTAAGCAGTGCCTGCGGGCCGCGTCGACAATGTTGTCGGCTTACGCCCGTTGGGCTAAGCCGACCTACGCCGGCCTACGCCGACCTACGCCGGCCTACGCCGACCTACGCCGGCCTACGCCGGCCGACAGCCCGGTAGGTCGGATTAGCGGAACGCGTAATCCGACATCACCACTTACTTCAGCTGCTCGTGCAGGAAGGTGTAGGTCAGCGCCCACATCAGCGCCTGCTGGTCGTTGTTGGCGGCGCCCGCGTGGCCGCCTTCCGTGTTTTCCCAGTACAGCACGTCGTGGCCTTGCTCTTCCATCTTCGCCACCATCTTGCGCGCATGGCCGGGGTGGACCCGGTCGTCGCGCGTCGAGGTGGTCAACAGCACGCGCGGATACTTTTTATCCTTGAAGACGTTCTGGTACGGCGAGTACTTGCTGATGTACGCCCATTGTTCCGGTACGTCCGGGTCGCCGTATTCTCCCATCCACGAGGCGCCGGCCAGCATCTTGTTATAGCGGCGCATGTCGAGCAGCGGCACCTGGCTGACGACGGCGTTGAACAAATCGGGACGCTGCACCAGCACGGCGCCCGTCAGCAGGCCGCCATTGCTGCCGCCCATGATGCCCAAGTGGCGCGGGCTGGTGACCTTGCGCTTGATCAGATCCTGCGCCACCGAGATGAAATCGTCATACGCGCGCTGGCGGTTTTCCTTCAGCGCCGCCTGGTGCCAGCGGGGGCCGAACTCGCCGCCGCCGCGGATATTCGCCAGCACGTACACGCCGCCTTTTTCCAGCCAGGCCACGCCCGTGGTGCCGCTGTAGCTCGGTTTGAGCGACACTTCGAAGCCGCCATAGCCATACAGCACCGTGGGGTTGCGGCCGTCGAACTTCGTCTTCTTGTTCATGATGGCGAAATACGGCACTTTGGTGCCGTCCTTCGACGTCGATTCGAACTGCTCCACCTTGTACGGCGCCGCATCGTAGTAGGCGGGCAGCGACTTGATTTTCGTGCGCTTGTCACTGCCCGCCGTGGCCAGGTACAGGGTGGTCGGATTGAGGAAGTCGGTCACCGTCAGGAAGTACTGCTCCGAGTCGACCGGGTCGAGCGCGCTGACGGCCAGGGTGCCCAGCTTCGGCGCATCGACGGCGCGGCGCTGCCACTTGCCGTTCACGTGGCGCAGTTCCGTCAGGCGGTTCTTGACCTTGTCCAGGGTGGTGACGAGGATGGCCGATTTGGTCGCCGTGACATTGTCCAGCGACGACGTGGCCGTGGGCGCGTACAGCACTTCCAGCTCCTGCTTGCCTTGCATGAAGTCCTTCAAATCGGTGGCCAGCAGCGAGCCTTGCAGGTAGGTCTTGCCGTTGACTTTCCAGTCCGAGCGCAGGGTGATGATCAATTGATCGCGCACGGTGAAGGCCGTCGCGTCGTCCGGCTTCGGCACTTTCTTCAGGTCCGCGCCGTCGCGCAAGAAGGTTTCGCCGCTGTAGAAATCGATTTGCCGTTCGATGAACTGGTGCTCGTGCCCGGGCGTGAAATCCTTGTAGGCGCCCGCGCTCAGGTCGTCGGGCTTGGCTTCATACAAGGTGTGCGCTTGCGCCAGCGGCGTGCCGCGCTGCCACTCTTTGATGATGCGCGGGTAGCCGGAGCTGGTCATCGAGCCGGGGCCGAAATCGGTGGACACGAACAGCGTGTCCTGGTCGATCCAGCTGGCGCTGCCCTTCGCTTCCGGCAGGCTGAAGCCGCCGTCGACGAAGGCGCGTTTGGTCACGTCGTATTCGCGCACCACCTTGGCGTCGCCGCCGCCGCGTGACAGGGAAATGAGGCAGCGTTCGCCCTTCGGATACAGGCAGGAGGCGCCGCCCCAGACCCAGTTTTCATGCTCGCCGGCGGCCAGCTGGTCGAGGTCGATCACGGTTTCCCATGCCGGTTCCGCCAGCTGGTACTGCGCCAGGGTGGTGCGGCGCCAGATGCCGCGCACGTGCTGGGCGTCGCGCCAGAAATTGTAGTAGTACTCGCCTTCCTTGCTGACGTAGGGAATGCGTTCCTTCGAGTTGAGGATGGTTTTCAGGCGCGCCTGCAGGGCCGGGAAGCCGGGCTGGCTTTCCAGTTCCTTCGTGGTGACGGCATTGTGCTGTTTGACCCAGGCCAGCGGCTTGTCGCCGAGGACTTCTTCCAGCCATAAATGGGGATCGGTGTTGGCGGCGGCAGGGGCGGGAGCTTGCGCATGGGCAATGCCCGCTGCGGCCAGGCCGAGCAGCATGCTGCCGGCGAGAGTGCGATATGACGACATGGTGGGTTCCTGGTTGGTCCGATGGAGGCCGTGTTGCAGGCAAAACGGCGCAGCCATGGTGCCATGGATTGCTGTGAGGAACCAGTGTGATGTAGATATTAGTGCAGCTTTAGCATGTATTTCCTATAATATTCGCTGTTGGATCGCCTGGCCGTATTTTCTGCGGCCCGGTAATG
>NZ_JBWBYV010000096.1:0-75815 GCF_056174685.1 Janthinobacterium sp. BHSEK | reverse complement strand
CATCATCGTGTTCCTGAACAAGTGCGACCTGGTCGACGACGCAGAGCTGCTGGAACTGGTTGAAATGGAAGTGCGCGAGCTGTTGTCGAAGTACGAATTCCCAGGCGACGACCTGCCTATCATCAAAGGTTCGGCACGTATGGCGCTGGAAGGCAAAGAAGGCGAGATGGGCGTGGACGCAGTGCTGCGTCTGGCCGATGCGCTGGATGCCTACATCCCAACGCCAGAGCGCGCTGTTGATGGCGCCTTCCTGATGCCAGTGGAAGACGTGTTCTCGATCTCGGGCCGCGGTACCGTGGTGACCGGTCGTATCGAGCGCGGCATCATCAAGGTCGGCGAAGAGATCGAAATCGTCGGCATCACCGATACCGTCAAGACGACTTGCACCGGCGTGGAAATGTTCCGCAAGCTGCTGGACCAAGGTCAAGCAGGCGACAACGTTGGTCTGCTGCTGCGCGGCACCAAGCGTGAAGACGTGCAACGTGGTCAAGTGCTGGCCAAGCCAGGCTCGATCAAGCCGCATGCCCACTTCACCGGCGAGATCTATGTTCTGTCGAAAGACGAAGGCGGCCGTCATACGCCATTCTTCAACAACTATCGTCCACAGTTCTACTTCCGCACGACGGACGTGACCGGTTCGATCGAGTTGCCAGCAGACAAAGAAATGGTCATGCCAGGCGATAACGTGTCGATCACCGTCAAGCTGATCAACCCGATCGCGATGGAAGAAGGTCTGCGCTTCGCTATCCGCGAAGGCGGCCGTACCGTCGGCGCTGGTGTTGTTGCAAAAATCCTGGCTTAATTCTTAAGCCTGCATAAAAGAAGACGCGTCGTCGCCCGGCGCCCTTCTTTTTATTCAACTGCCGGGGTTGGCAAGCATTTTGGTGCTATCATGTCGACCCTGACGGTTGTTGCGTCAGAAATTCCCGTATGACCTCATTGCCGTGCAGACCGCGCGGTTCGTTCTTTTAAGGAAATATCATGTCGGCACCAAACCAAAAAATCCGTATCCGCCTGAAGGCTTTCGATTACAAACTGATCGACCAGTCCGCTCTGGAAATCGTTGAAACCGCGAAGCGCACCGGCGCTGTCGTCAAAGGCCCAGTACCACTGCCTACCCGTATTCAACGTTTCGACGTGCTGCGTTCCCCGCACGTCAACAAAACTTCGCGCGATCAGTTCGAGATCCGTACGCACCAACGCCTGATGGACATCGTTGACCCAACGGACAAAACCGTTGACGCGCTGATGAAGCTGGATCTGCCAGCTGGTGTTGATGTTGAAATCAAACTGCAATAAGAGTTTCAAGGGCAGCTGACAACGCCGTAGCACCAGGTGTTGACAGCTGTTCCAGGCCGGCGGGGTGTCCCGCTGCCTGATGATGGGGCCGGGCCTGTTCACGATCGTGAGCGCGCCCGGCCCCATTGCTTTGGTGTCGCGCCTTTTGCGGTGCGTCCGTCTTTCCCTCATCCCATTTCATCCCTCTTTCTTCTTTTCGCTTTTCCTCACCCGGCCTATAAAGTGGGGTTAAAACAACAATTGTTAATTGTTCTCTTTCCCGGCTGCGTCAAATGTGAGAAATTTGCAACATGCGTGAGAATGTGTGATCCTTTTACAAAAATGGTCAATGCAACGCATCGATTTATAAAACGAAAACAATATTTGAGGAGTAGTCTTGAAAAGTTTAGTGATGAGCAGTACACCCCGTTTGAAGAAAAGCACACTGGCAATAGCATTGACACTGGCCTTCTCCCCATACGCTGTGGCGCAAGAAGCTGCCGCACCCGCAGAAAAACTGCAACGCGTCGAAGTCACCGGCAGCAGCATCAAGCGTACCGAAGCTGAAACAGCCGGCTCGCTGCAGGTTCTGACCCGCGACGACATCGAGCGCACCGGCCAGACCACGGCGCTGGGCATCCTGAATTCCTCCGCTGCCATCAGCACCTCGATCGACTCGTCGAACAACAGTTCGGGCAGCTTTGCCACGGGCTCCTCGGGCGTGGGCATGCGTGGCCTGGGCAAGGTCGCGACCCTGGTGCTGGTTAACGGCCGCCGCATTGCGCAATACGGCCTGGCCGATGGCGCACAACAGAACTTCACCAACCTGGACGCGATCCCGGCTGCCGCCATCGAGCGCATCGAGATCCTGAAAGACGGCGCGTCGGCAATCTACGGTTCCGACGCCATCGCTGGCGTGATCAACATCATCCTGCTGAAGAACTTCGAAGGCGCCAAGATCACCGGCAACTACAAGGAAACCGAAGGCTTCAAAGACCAGCGCAGCCGCAACGTGTCCGGCATCGTCGGTTACGGCGATATCGACAAGGACGGTTTCAACACCTACCTGACGTACGAAGCTTACAAGAACGACGGTTACACCGCTGACGACCTGCGCGGCCACTATCCGGAATGGCACCGCCAGACCCCGGGCCGCTCGACCTGGGACGCCCTGAGCGCGTTCTCGCCAACCGGTAACTACTTCCTGAACAGCACGAACATCGTCGCCGCGCCAGGTTGCCCGGCCGACAAGATCGACCCGAAAGACAAGCTGTGTAAGATGGATGTCCTGCCATACACAGGCCTGACCACCAATGCCAAGCGCTATGCGCTGGCCAGCAACACGCATTTCCGCATCGGCAAGAACATCGACGCCAACTTCGAGATCACCAACGCCGGCGCCAGCAACGACTACATCGTCGCCCCGTTCAACGTCAGCAACGGTAGCGCCACCACGTCGCCGAGCACCTGGTACGACGCGATCAACGGCAAGATGGTCGGTCCATACTTCTATCCAAAATTGCCGGTTGGCCACGCCAACAACCCTTACGGCGTACCGGTGGAATACCGTGCCCGCATGATGGATACCGGTGAAGGCTTCAACTTCAACCGCACCGAGTCCGATCAGACGCGCGTCATGCTGAGCCTGAACGGCGACATCGGCAATTTCGACTGGAAATCCGCGGTCGGCTACATGAACTCGAAAGCCAACAAGGCCACCCGTGCCGTGAGCGCGACCGGCTACACCAATGCCATCGTCAACGGCACCTACAAGTTCGGCCAGCAAAACGATGCCGCGCTGCTGGAATCGATGTTCCCGGTGCGTACCACCAAGGGCGAGTCGAAGATCACCTTCATCGACGCGACCGTGTCCGGTGAAGTGGCGCAACTGCCTGCCGGTCCTTTGAATGTGGCATTCGGTACCGACATCCGTCGCGAAAAGTATGAAATGGCCAGCTCGGACAACGTGCTGCGTGGCGACCTGGTCGGCATCGCCGGCCTGCAAGTCAAAGACACCATGGATCACTACGCGCTGTTCGCCGAAGCGACCATTCCGGTGGTCAAGCGTGTGGAAGTGAGCGCAGCGGTACGTGCCGACAAGTCCACCAACAGCGACGTGCACTTCTCGCCGAAGCTGGGCTTGCGCGTCAACGCCACCGACACCCTGTTGCTGCGCGCTACGGCCGCTGGCGGCTTCCGCGCGCCTAACATCGTTGAAACCGGTAACGGCCTGGGCCGCAGCTCGTTCGCGACCAGCGTCAGCGATCCACGTCGTTGCTCGACTGCCAGCACCCTGAACAACCTGGTGCAGAACAATCCAGCAGCCACCACCGTCGACAAGGCGCAGGCGAATACCTTCCGCAACAGCGATTGCTCGGGCGGTGTGCCTAGCTTCGTGTCGGCGAACAAGGACCTGAAACCGGAAACCTCGCGTTCGATCACCGCTGGTTTCGTTTTCGAACCGGTCAAGAATTGGACCGTGGCACTGGACTACTACCATATCGAACGCAAGGACGAAATCGGTACCCGTGCCGTGGCCGACATCCTGCGCGGCGAAGCTGGCCTGCCAGCCGGACAGCTGGTGCGTGTCGATAACTCGGCTTCCGATGCACAATTCCTGGCACTGGTGAAAAAATACGCACCGGGCAATACCACCAACTTCGGCGGCGTTGGCGCGATCGGCTTGCTGTACAACCCATACGTCAACAGTGGCAAGACCCGTGCTTCGGGCTTCGACTTCGACGCGGGTGGCCGTTTCAACACCGGTATCGGCCAGGTTCGTTTGAAACTGGAAGGTAGCTACCTGTGGAAATACCAGGAATTCAGCGTGACCGACAATGCCTATGACACCAACCTGGCCGGTAACTATGACCTGGGTTCGCGTCTGAAAACCAAGCTGCGCGCCAGCCTGAAGACCGGCGAGTTCGACCACGGCATGACCCTGAACTACGCCAGCGGTTTTAGCAACGACAACCAGACTTCGTCGACCTACTGCGTTACCAACAAGGTTTCGGCTGAGAACATGGGTGTTTGCTCGCGCGTAGGCAGCAACACCACGGTCGACTACAACCTGTCGTACGGCGGCATCAAGAACACGCGTCTGAGCCTGTACATCGACAATCTGTTCGACAAGGCTGCACCGATTCAATGGCGCAAAGGCTACGCTGAATCGTTCCAGATGCGTCGTATCGGCGTAACGGCCAGCTACACCTTCCTCTGATCGGCGTCAGCTGATACCTCCACCGTCCGGCAGCGATGCCGGGCGTGTCAAAGACCAGGCCTCGTGCCTGGTTTTTTTTGCCTTGCCATCGAGGCACAGGGGGATATCGCTTTACAGTGCTGCGGCTGGACGATAAAGTTGCCGCATGCTTAACGCCCTCGATACCCACCTGTTAAATGCCGCCCCCCGTCACCGCTTGCGCGGCTGGCCGCGCTTGCTGACCGAGTTCCTGTATTTCGGCATCAAAGAGGCGTGGTCCTGTCTGTTCGTGGGGCTGTTTTTTGCCGCAGTCTTCCTGGTGCCGCGCGCCGGCCTGTTCGGCCTGCCGCGCTATGACGTGCTGCTGCTGGCGGCGCTGGTGATCCAGGGCGCGATGGTCTGGAGCGGGCTGGAAACGTGGGATGAATTGAAAGCCATCTGCCTGTTTCATGCGGTCGGCTTCGCGCTGGAGGTGTTCAAGGTGTCGGGCACGATACAGTCGTGGAGCTATCCCGACTTTGCCTACACCAAGGTGTTTGGCGTGCCCCTGTTTTCCGGCTTCATGTACGCCGCCGTCGGCAGCTACATCATCCAGACCTGGCGCCTGCTCGACATGCGGATCCGCCACCATCCGCCGTACTGGATGGCGGTGCTGATCGCGCTGCTGATCTACGCCAACTTCTTCACCCATCATTACATCGGCGACTACCGCTGGTATCTGGCTGCCTGCGCGCTGGGCTTGTATGCGCGCACCACCGTGGTGTTCCGGCCGCTCGACCGCGACCGCAGCATGCCCTTGCTGCTCGGTTTCGTGCTGGTCGGCTTCTTCATCTGGCTGGCCGAAAACATCAGCACCTTCTGGGGCGTGTGGCGCTATCCGAACCAGCTTGGCGCATGGTCGGTGGTGCATGTCAGCAAATGGAGCTCATGGTCGCTGCTGGTGGTGATGACGTTCACCATCGTGGCCCACCTCAAGCACATCAAGGCCAGCATCCACGTCGCCCAGCCTTAGGCCGGGCCCCGGGAGTCGCTTATTGCAAGCTGGCCGCCACCACGTCGAAGCGCGCGCCCAGTGCCGCTTGCGGGCCGCCTTGCAGCTGTTTGGCATACTGGCGCAGCACTTCCGCCGAATACGTGCGCGAGGCGGGCGACAACTTCGGCAGCAGCGGCAGCACGCGTTCCAGATAGCCCGTGCCTTCCTGCCACTTGCCTTGCGCGGCCAGCGCCGACGCCAGTTCCACCATGCGGCGGCCGATGCGCGCATCGCTGCGCGGCTGTGCCGCTTCTTCCGTGGCCAGCGCTTGCCGGTACAGTTGTTCCGCTTCCGCATTCTTGCCCTGCAAGCGCTTGATGCGGCCCAGGTTGTACTGGCGCTGCGAGAGGATGTCCGCGCTGGCCCCGGCCTGCTCGGCGCTGCGCAGCGCCTGTACGCAAGCCAGTTCCGCTTCGCCAAACTGGCCTTTGAGTTCGGCCGCGTTGCAGGCGTCGCGCTGTTCATTGGAGGTGGTGAGTGTCGCTGGCGCCGCGCAGGCGGCCAGCAGGCTGACAGCGCATAGCAGGCTGATGGTATGGTTCTTCATAGTCTCCTCGGACGGGTGTCAAACACGGTGTATCGGTGGAGTCATGCCGTGATAAATATACTCTAAGTTTTTTGGGCATGGGCGGCTTTTCGCCGGCGCACGCGATTGACGCCGGATTGACGCCGCTTGCGTGCTTCAGGGATACTCCGGGCTTGTCCATTAATGCGTGCCGCCGCCATGTCCAAGACTGTCCTGATCGTGGAAGATGAACAGGCGATTGCCGACAGCATCGCCTATGCCTTGCGCACGGACGGCTTTACGCCGCGCCATGTGATGCTGGGCGAGCACGCCCTGGCCGCGTTGCGCCCGACGCCCGGCGAAGCCGCGCCCTTGCCCGTTCTGGTGGTGCTCGACGTGGGCTTGCCCGACATGAGCGGGCTGGAAGTGTGCCGCCGGCTGCGCCAGTTTTCCGAGGTGCCGGTGATCTTCCTGACGGCCCGCAGCGATGAGATCGACCGTATCGTCGGCCTGGAAATCGGCGCCGATGATTACGTCACTAAACCGTTTTCGCCGCGCGAACTGGTGGCCCGCATCCGCGTCATCCTGCGCCGCGCAGGCGTCGCGCCAGTCCCGCGCGAGACTGGCATGACGATAGCCGCGCCTGTCGCCGCGGCCGCGCCGGCGCGCTTCGAGCTGCGTGCGCTGGAGGCGCGCGTGCTGTTTCACGGCCAGCCGCTGGACCTGACCCGCTATGAATACCTGTTGCTGAAGACCCTGCTCGAGCATCCGGGCCACGTGCTGTCGCGCGCGCAGCTGATGCAGCGGGTGTGGAGCGGGGCGCCCGACACGCTCGAGCGCACCGTCGATGCGCACGTCAAATCGCTGCGCGCCAAGCTGCGTGCCGTCGATGCGCAGGTCGACCCCATCCACACCCACCGTGGCCTCGGCTACAGCCTGGCCGGCGCATGAAGATCGGCCTGCGCATCCTGCTCGGCTACTTCCTGGTCGTGGGCCTGGCCGCATGGTTCCTGCTGAATGTCTTCATGGAGCAGGTCAAGCCGGGCGTGCGCTCGACCCTGGAAGACACCCTGGTCGATACCTCGCAGCTGCTGGCCAGTCTGGTGGCGCCCGACGTGAAGGCGGGCACGCTGGCGCAGTCGCCCGTGGCCGGGCGCATGCAGGATTACGCGCGCCATGGCGTGGACGTCAATATCAATGGCGTGCGCAAGCGCACGCTCGATTACCGCATCACCATCACGGACCGGCACGGCATCGTGCTGTTCGATTCCAGCGGGCGCGATGTGGGGCGCGACTATTCGCGCTGGAATGACGTGTATCTGACCTTGCAGGGCAAGTACGGCGCGCGCAGCACGCGCAGCCGGCCTGACGACGAGATGTCGACGGTGATGCACGTGGCCGCGCCGATTCGCGACGGCAATGAGGTGATCGGCGTGCTGACGGTGGCCAAGCCGAACGCCAGCGTGCAAGCGTTTGTCGAGCGCAGCCAGCGCAAGATCCTGCAGCGCGGCGCCGTGCTGTTGCTGCTGTCGCTGCTGATCGGCCTGGCGTTCGCCTGGTGGCTGCACCATGCGCTGGGCAAGCTGATGCGCTACATCGGCGACGTGGAAGCGGGGCGCAAGGTGGCGCTGCCGGCGCTGGGCAAGAACGAGATCGGCACCCTGGGGCGGGCGCTGGAAGCGATGCGCACGCGCCTGGAAGGCAAGGAATACGTGGAGCAGCTGATGCACACGCTGGCGCATGAATTGAAAAGCCCGATCGCCGCCATCCAGGCCTCGGCCGAGCTGCTGCAGGAAGACATGCCGCCGGCCGAACGCCGTCAGTTTCTGGTTAGTATCCTGGAACAGAATGCGCGCCAGCGGCAGCTGATCGACAAGCTGCTGGCCCTGGTGCGCGTGGAAAAGCAGCAGCGCCTGGAACACCCCGAGCGCATCGCGCTGGCGCCCCTGCTGGCGCAAGTGGCGCAGGATGCGGCCGCCACGCTGGCGGCGCGCGGCGTGCGCCTGCAGCTGCAGTGCGACGAGTTGAGCGTGGCCGGCGATGCCTTGCTGCTGCGCCAGGCGCTGGGCAACCTGCTCGACAACGCGGCCGGCTTTGCGCCGCCTGGCAGCGGCATCGACCTGACGGCGCATCGCCAGGGCAGCCAGGTGGAAATTGCCGTGCGCGACCGCGGTGCAGGCATTCCCGCGTATGCGCTGGAACGCGTCTTCGAACGCTTCTATTCCCTGCCGCGCCCGGCCGCCGGCAAGAGCACGGGCCTGGGCCTGCCCTTCGTGCGCGAGGTCGCTTCCCTGCATGGCGGCACGGTCGAGGTGCTCAATCATCCGGACGGCGGCGCCTGCGCGCGCCTGTGCCTGCCGTTGGTGTAGCACATTTTATTTGCCGGCTTCACACAGACTGCATCGTCAGCGCATACAGCTTTTTTACACTGGTCCCCTTACTTCAAGGATACGCCATGCAAAAAACTCTGTTAGTCAAAGCGTTGATCGTGTTCGGCCTGATGCTGCTGATCGGCCTGCCTTTGCTGATGATTCAGGAAACGATCAAGGAGCGGATGGAATTCCGCCAGGAAGCAGTCAACAGCATCGCCGCCGATTCGGTGCGCGAACAAACCATCATCGGCCCCATCCTGGTGATCCCCTACACGGAGCAGTATGAAGAGCGCGTGGAGGTGGCCAAGGGCGATGACAAGGAAGTGAAAGCGCCCGTACGCACGGAGTTGTTGCACCGCACGGTGCAGCGCCGCCTGCTTGTCTACCCGAACAATTTACTGCTCAACGGTAACATCGACACGGACCGCCGCTACCGCGGCATCCACCAGGTGCTGGTCTACAGCGGCCAGCACGCGTTCAAGGGCGACTTCACGGTGCCGGCCGGCAGCCAGCTGCCGCGCAAGTCGCCGGATTCGCGCGTGACCCTGGGGGCGCCGTTCGTGGCCCTGTCCATCGAGGACGTGCGCGGTATCCGCAACATCCCGAAAATCGACTGGGGCGGCCAGAAGATCGAGTTCGAGCAGGGCAGCGACCTGTTTGCCTTCCGCAGCGGCCTGCATGCGCCGCTGGGCGCCATGCCGCTGGCGGCGCCGCAGCAGGTGCATTTCAGCTTTGACCTGGGCCTCGATGGCATCGAACGCCAGCACTTCGTGCCGGTGGCGAAAAACAGTCAGATCAGCATCAAGTCGAACTGGCCCCATCCGCAGTTTGGCGGACGCTTCCTGCCGTCGCCGAAATTCCGCCAAATCAACGCCGACGGTTTTCAGGTCGAGTGGAGCATCTCCTCGCTGGCCACCAATGCGCAAACGCAGCTGAGCACGATCGAGGGTGAATTCAAGGTGCCCGACAGCGCGCCGCTGGGCCAGATCGACCGCTTCAGCGTGGGCTTCATCGAGCCGGTGAACGTGTATTCGCAATCGGACCGGGCCACCAAATATGGCTTGTTGTTCGTGGCGCTGACCTTTGCCGCCTTCTTCATCTTTGAAATCCTGAAAAGCCTGCCGATCCACCCGGTGCAGTATCTGCTGGTCGGGCTGTCGCTGGTGATCTTCTTCCTGCTGCTGGTGGGCCTGGCGGAACACATCGCCTTCCTGGCCGCCTACCTGATCGCCAGCGCCGCCTGTATCGTGCTGACCAGCTTTTATCTGGCGCACGTGCTGCACAACGCCTGGCGCGGCATCGGCTTCGGCGTGGGGCTGACCATGCTGTATGGCGCCCTGTATGGCTTGCTGAGCTCGGAAAACAATGCGCTGGTGATGGGCAGCATCCTGTTGTTCGCCGTGCTGGCAGTCATCATGGTGGCGACGCGCAAGGTGGACTGGTATCAGATTGGCAAAGGAGCACCGCAAGAGTAAGGCTTAACCGGGCGCCATGCGCCACCTTCCAGCCGGCCCGGACAGCGAAATGCCCGGGCTGGCTTTTGTATTTTGGGCGGGCAGGGCGCGGCATCATAAATTGGTAGTTGGTTGGTATTGTTTACGGTATGCTATTGGCATTGCTTTTTAAGTAATGGCGGGCGCCGCGGCATCCGCCCGGGGCGGTGCGAGGATGGCGTGGCGTCCTGGTTGTTTGTCCATCTGATAAACGGAGATGCAATATGATCAAAAAGACGATGGTTTTTCTGTTTGCGCTGGGCCTGAGCGCCTCGTATGCGTTTGCTGCCGGCGATGTGACGCAGTGCTATAGCGAGTGCGGGCAAAAAGTGGCGAATTGCCGGGCGCACCTCGGCGGCAGCCCCATCTGCGAGGATCTGTACCAGCATTGCCTGATCAACTGCCAGCAATAAGTTTTCCGGGCGCCACGCCCAGGATGTGTGGAGCAGGGCGCGCATGCCATGGCGCGCCCTGCGTGTTTCTGGCATCGCCCGCGAGGCCGCATGCCGTCGTGCTTTGCGCCCGTGAGCTTGCCTTGCGGCAGCGTTTTTCAGGCGCGCCGGCAACTCCCGCAGGGGCGTCGCGCAACACTTTGACATACCTCGTGTTAACTTGTTGCGTCAAGGGTTTTTGTGCTATATACTAGCCGGCTTCGGTATGGATTCGTCTTTTTTGAGTCCTACGTTACTTTGTAGTTAAACAAGCCCCGCCCAATCGCAGGTGGGAATGGAGAAAAAATGAGCCTAGGCCTTCTCGGTCGCAAGGTTGGTATGATGCGCATTTTCACGGATGAAGGGGATTCGATTCCTGTCACCGTGTTGGACGTATCGAACAACCGTGTTGCGCAAATCAAAACCCCTGAAACAGATGGCTACTCCGCTGTTCAGGTCGCATTCGGTCAACGTCGCGCTTCCCGCGTGACCAAAGCTGTTGCTGGTCATCACGCTAAAGCTGGTGTTGAAGCCGGTACTCTGTTGAAAGAGTTCCGTGTCGACGCTGCCAAAGCCGCTGAACTGAAAGCTGGCGATGTTGTCGCTGCTTCCCTGTTCGAAGTCGGTCAAAAGATCGACGTGCAAGGCGTTACCATCGGTAAAGGCTATGCAGGCGTTATCAAACGTTACCACTTCGCTTCCGGCCGTCAAACGCACGGTAACTCGCGTTCGCATAACGTTCCAGGTTCCATCGGTATGGCACAAGATCCAGGTCGCGTTTTCCCTGGTAAGCGCATGACCGGTCATCTGGGTGACGTTAACCGTACGATCCAGAACCTCGTGATCGCCCGTATCGATGCCGACCGTCAGCTGTTGCTGGTCAAAGGCGCGATTCCAGGTGCGAAAAATGGCCAGGTAGTTGTCTCGCCAGCCATCAAAACCAAAGCCAAGAAGGGAGCTTAAACGATGGAACTCAAGCTTCTGAATGCGCAAGGTCAAGCCGCCTCGAACGTTGCTGCAGCCGATACGATTTTCGGCCGTGACTACAATGAAGCGCTGATCCACCAAGTCGTCATCGCTTATCAAGCGAATGCACGTAGTGGTAACCGCAAGCAAAAAGACCGTGAAGAAGTTCACCACACGACGAAAAAGCCATGGCGCCAAAAAGGTACCGGCCGCGCGCGTGCTGGTATGTCGTCGTCGCCACTGTGGCGCGGCGGTGGTCGGATTTTCCCGAACTCGCCTGACGAAAACTTCACCCACAAAGTGAACAAAAAAATGTATCGCGCAGGTATCTGCTCGATCCTGTCGCAGCTGGCTCGCGAAGAGCGCCTGATCGTCATCGACGATCTGACGATCGACGCGCCAAAAACCAAGCTGCTGTCGCAAAAATTGAACGGCCTGGGCTTTGATTCGGTTCTGATCATCACCGACGTTCTGAACGAAAACCTGGAACTGGCATCGCGCAACCTGCCTAACGTACTCGTCGTTGAGCCACGTCACGCAGACCCGATGTCCCTGGTGTTCTACAAGAAGATCCTGGTCACCAAAGCTGCATTGGCCAAGATTGAGGAGATGCTGGCATGAGCGCGATTTTGAAACATAGCGAAGAACGCTTGATGAAGGTGCTGTTGGCGCCCGTGATTTCCGAAAAGGCCACCATGGTCGCGGAAAAGAACGAGCAAATTGTATTCCGCGTACTGCCGGATGCAACCAAGCCTGAAATCAAGGCAGCGGTCGAACTGCTGTTCAAGGTTGAAGTTCTGTCCGTGCAAACTGCAAACCGCGAAGGTAAGCAAAAACGCACCGGCAAGTTCAACGGTCGTCGTAACCATACCAAGCGTGCTTTCGTGTGCCTGAAGCCTGGCCAGGAAATCAACTTCTCCGAGGAGGCTGCATAATGGCACTCGTTAAGATGAAACCAACCTCGCCAGGCCGTCGCGGCATGGTGAAGGTGGTGAATGCCGACCTGTACAAAGGTCGTCCGTTCGCTGCCCTGGTTGAAAAGAAATCCAAGACCGCTGGTCGTAACAACAACGGTCACATCACCACCCGTCATATCGGTGGTGGTCATAAGCAACACTACCGCTTGATCGACTTCAAGCGCACCAAAGATGGTATTCCAGCGAAAGTGGAACGTATCGAATACGATCCAAACCGCACCGCGAATATCGCTCTGTTGTGCTACGCCGACGGCGAACGTCACTACATCATCGCAACCAAAGGCATGGCCGTTGGCGACAGCGTGATGAACGGTTCGGAAGCACCGATCAAATCGGGTAACTGCTTGCCAATCCGTAACATCCCAGTCGGTACCGTGATGCATTGCGTTGAAATGCTGCCAGGTAAAGGTGCCCAAATGGCCCGTACCGCCGGCGCTGGCGTCGTGCTGATGGCGCGTGAAGGTACCTACGCTCAAGTGCGTCTGCGCTCGGGTGAAGTACGTCGCGTGCACATCGAGTGCCGTGCAACGGTTGGTGAAGTCGGCAATGCCGAGCACAGCCTGCGCAAGATCGGTAAAGCTGGCGCGATGCGCTGGCGCGGTGTTCGTCCTACCGTTCGCGGTGTGGTCATGAACCCGGTCGATCACCCGCACGGTGGTGGTGAAGGTAAAACAGCAGCTGGTCGTCATCCAGTTTCGCCTTGGGGCCAACAGACTAAGGGTAAGAAGACACGCAGCAACAAGCGTACTACTTCCATGATCGTCTCGCGCCGCGGCAAGAAATAAGGGGTAGCACATGACACGTTCATTGAAAAAAGGGCCGTTCTGTGACGCCCACCTGGTGAAAAAAGTTGAAGCCGCGCAAGCAGCCAAAGACAAAAAGCCAATCAAAACCTGGTCGCGTCGTTCGACAATCATGCCTGACTTTATCGGCCTGACGATCGCGGTGCATAACGGCAAGCTGCACGTGCCGGTTTATGTTTCCGAAAACATGGTTGGTCACAAGCTCGGCGAATTCGCACTGACCCGTACGTTCAAGGGCCATGCAGCTGACAAAAAGGCTAAGAAATAATGGAAACTAAAGCTATCCTCAAAGGTGTGCGCCTGTCGGACCAAAAGGGCCGCCTGGTTGCTGACCTGATCCGTGGCAAGAAAGTTGACGCTGCACTCAACATCTTGCAATTCAGCCCGAAAAAAGGTGCTGCGATCATCAAGCGCGTTCTGGAATCCGCTATTGCGAATGCCGAGCACAATGATGGCGCGGACATCGACGAATTGTTCGTGAAAACGATCTACGTCGAAAAGGGCCCGGTCCTGAAGCGCTTCACCGCGCGTGCAAAAGGCCGTGGCGACCGTATTTCGAAACAATCCTGTCACGTTTACGTGACTGTCGGTAACTAAGGAGCCACGATGGGTCAGAAAATTCATCCAACCGGTTTCCGTCTGGCGGTCACCCGTAACTGGGCTTCGCGCTGGTATGCAGGCAACGGTAATTTCGCTGCCATGCTGAACGAAGACTTGAAAGCACGTGCTTACCTGAAAAAGAAACTGAAGAACGCTTCCGTTGGCCGCATCGTTATCGAGCGCCCAGCCAAGAACGCGCGCTTCACGATCTACAGCTCGCGTCCAGGCGTGGTCATTGGTAAAAAAGGCGAAGACATCGAAGTACTGAAGTCGGCGCTGACCAAGATCATGGGCGTACCTGTTCACGTGAACATCGAAGAAATTCGCAAGCCTGAAATCGACTCGCAACTGATCGCCGATTCGATCTCGCAGCAGCTGGAAAAACGGATCATGTTCCGCCGCGCCATGAAGCGTGCAATGCAAAATGCAATGCGCCTGGGTGCTCTCGGTATCAAGATCATGTCGTCCGGCCGTCTGAACGGTATCGAAATCGCGCGTAAAGAGTGGTACCGCGAAGGCCGCGTGCCTCTGCATACCCTGCGCGCCGATATCGACTACGGTACCAGCGAAGCGTCGACCACCTACGGCATCATCGGTGTCAAGGTGTGGGTATACAAGGGTGACCGCGCGCCGAACGGCGATGCACCAGTCATCGATACCCCAGCTGACGAGAAGAAAAGCCGCGGCCCACGCCGTGACGATGGCAAGCCAGCTGGCCGTCCACGTCCAGCCGGTGCCGGTGCGAAACCATCCACAGCACCAGGTGCACGTGTGCGTACCGCCGCTAAACCGGCCGCCGCAGCAGCACCAGCTGAGAAAGCAGGAGAATAATCATGCTGCAACCAGCACGCAGAAAGTATCGTAAAGAGCAGAAAGGCCGTAATACCGGTATTTCGCACAGCCGCGGCACCGCCGTGTCGTTTGGCGAATTCGGTCTGAAGGCAGTTGCGCGCGGTCGTATCACTGCGCGTCAAATTGAAGCGGCGCGTCGTGCAATGACGCGTCACATCAAGCGCGGTGGCCGTATCTGGATCCGTATTTTCCCGGACAAACCGATTTCGAACAAACCGGCTGAAGTCCGTATGGGTAACGGTAAGGGTAATCCTGAGTACTACGTCGCTGAAATTCAGCCAGGCAAAGTACTGTACGAAATGGATGGCGTTGATGAAGCGCTGGCACGGGAAGCATTCCGTCTTGCCGCCGCTAAACTGCCACTGGCGACGACGTTTGTCATCCGCCAAGTCGGCCAATAATTGGAGTTGTATATGAAAGCATCTGAACTCCGCGGCAAGGACCAGCCAGCTCTGCAAAAAGAGCTGAATGACCTGTTGAAGGCACAGTTCGGCCTGCGCATGCAAATCGCTACGCAGCAGCTGAGCAACACTTCGCAGCTCAAGAAGGTACGCCGCGATATCGCGCGTGTGAAGACGGTAATGAATCTGAAGGAAGCCAAATGAACGAACCAGTGAAACAGTCGCTCAAGCGCACGCTGATCGGTAAAGTGGTTTCGGACAAGATGGACAAGACCGTTACCGTTCTGATCGAGCGCCACGTAAAACATCCTTTGTATGGCAAGATCATCATGCGCTCGAACAAGTATCACGCGCATGACGAGACCAACCAAGTCAAGGCCGGTGATACGGTCGAGATCCAGGAAGGTCGCCCGATCTCCAAAACGAAGGCATGGACGGTGACACGTGTGGTTCAAGCCGCACCAACCGTTTAAATAAAAACCACCGTTTCGGCGGTGGGTTTTAATTAGTACTTGCAGGCCCGCAAATTGTATGTAATACTTGCGGGCTTCGTTCATGTAACGCCGCAAAGTGTCTGGCCACAGACAGTAGCATTCGCGGTCAGTTGATGTATGAAGGTCATGCACCCAAACAGTGAAGCCCAGCAGGGCGGCTCTGGCGGGACCAAGACTGACCGTGGGTCTACATTGTGTGGATTCTTCGGCTTAAGTTGGGAAAGAGAATACTATGATTCAAACTGAAAGCCGGCTCGAAGTGGCTGACAATACCGGTGCCAAAGAAGTAATGTGCATCAAGGTATTGGGCGGCTCCAAGCGCCGTTATGCTGGCATTGGCGATGTGATCAAGGTAACCGTCAAGGTTGCTGCGCCACGTGGCCGTGTCAAAAAAGGTGAAATTTATAACGCCGTGGTTGTGCGCACCGCTAAAGGTGTTCGCCGCCAAGACGGTTCCCTGGTGAAGTTCGACGGCAATGCCGCCGTTCTGTTGAACGCCAAGCTGGAACCGATCGGTACCCGTATTTTTGGACCTGTCACGCGCGAACTGCGCACTGAGAAGTTCATGAAAATCGTGTCCCTGGCACCGGAAGTCCTGTAAGGAGTCGTAATGGATAAGATTCGTAAAAACGACGAAGTCATCGTTCTGACCGGGAAAGACAAGGGCAAACGTGGTGTGGTACAGCAGCGTATCGATGCTGAACATATCGTGGTTGACGGCATTAACATCGCTAAAAAAGCGACTAAGCCAAACCCGATGACTGGCGTAACTGGTGGTATCGTCGATAAGACCATGCCAATTCACGTGTCCAACGTTGCATTGTTCAATGCAGCGACTGGCAAGGCAGATCGCGTGGGTTTCAAAGAAGTGGATGGCAAAAAAGTCCGCGTCTTTAAATCCTCCGGCGAAGTAGTGAAGGCTTAAGAAATCATGGCACGTCTCCAAGAATTCTATAAAGAAAAAGTCGTTGCCGACCTGACCAGCAAGTTTGGTTACAAGTCGGTAATGGAAGTTCCACGCCTGACCAAGATCACCCTGAACATGGGTGTTGGTGAGGCTATCGCGGATAAAAAAGTTCTCGAGCACGCAGTTGCTGACTTGACCAAGATCGCCGGCCAGAAGCCAGTGACCACCAAGTCCCGCAAAGCGATCGCAGGCTTCAAAATCCGTGAAGGTTACCCGATCGGTACGATGGTCACCCTGCGCGGCGCTCGCATGTACGAGTTCCTGGATCGCTTCATTACCGTGGCTCTGCCGCGCGTACGCGATTTCCGTGGTGTGAACGGCCGTGCATTTGATGGTCGTGGCAACTACAACATCGGTGTCAAGGAACAGATTATTTTCCCTGAAATCGAATACGACAAGATTGACGCGTTGCGCGGTATGAATATCAGCATCACGACAACCGCTAAGACCGATGACGAAGCCAAAGCTTTGCTCGCCGCCTTTAAATTCCCTTTCAGGAACTGATCATGGCCAAACTGTCACTGATTAATCGTGAGATCAAGCGTGCTGACCTGGTGGCGAAATTCGCCCCTAAGCGCGAAGCTCTCAAGGCCATCGTCGATGACCAATCGAAATCGGAAGAAGAGCGCTACGAAGCTCGCCTGAAACTGCAGGCGCTGCCACGTAACTCGAACCCGACGCGTCAACGTAACCGTTGCGCCATCACCGGTCGTCCGCGCGGCACATTCCGTAAATTCGGTCTGGGTCGTATCAAGCTCCGTGAATTCGCCATGCGTGGTGAAATTCCGGGTATGACAAAAGCAAGCTGGTAATAGGAGAATATGCAATGAGTATGAGCGATCCTATCGCCGATATGCTGACCCGCATTCGCAACGCACAAGGCGTGCAAAAAACGACCGTGGCCATGCCATCGTCGAAAGTCAAAATTGCGATTGCCAACGTCCTGAAGGACGAGGGTTACATTGAAGATTTCGCTGTTGCCGAAGCTGGTGGCAAGGCGGAACTGAAGATCGGTTTGAAGTATTATGTTGGCCGTCCCGTTATTGAGCGCTTGGAGCGCGTGTCCCGTCCGGGTCTGCGCGTCTACAAGGGTAAAGACGAGATCCCTGTTGTGATGAATGGCTTGGGTGTGGCGATCGTGTCGACTCCGCAAGGCGTCATGACTGACCGCAAAGCACGCGCTACCGGTGTCGGCGGCGAAGTTATTTGCTACGTGGCTTAAGGAGTTACACATGTCTCGAGTAGCTAAAATGCCTATCGTAGTGCCAGCTGGCGCCGAAGTCGCCATCTCCGCACAAGCGATCACCGTAAAAGGCCCGCTGGGCGTACTTTCCCAAGCCCTCAACGGTCTGGTCAAAGTGGAAAACAATGCAGGAACCCTGAGTTTCGACGTGGCGAACGACAGCCGCGAAGCCAATGCCATGTCCGGCACGCTGCGCGCACTGGTCAACAACATGGTTGTTGGCGTCACCAAGGGTTTCGAGAAAAAGCTGAACCTGGTAGGCGTGGGTTACAAGGCGCAAGCTCAAGGCGACAAGCTGAATCTGTCCCTGGGTTTTTCGCACCCTGTAGTGCATGACATGCCAACCGGCGTTACCTGCGCAACACCAACCCCGACCGAGATCCTGATTAAAGGTATCGACCGTCAACAGGTTGGCCAGGTAGCCGCTGAAGTTCGTGCTTACCGCGCTCCTGAGCCTTATAAAGGCAAGGGCGTTCGCTATGCGGACGAAGTGGTTAAGCTTAAAGAAACCAAGAAGAAGTAATTAGGGGCTGACGATGGATAAGAAAGAATCACGGCTTCGCCGCGGACGCCAAACCCGCATCAAGATTGCGGAATTGAAAGTAAATCGCTTGTCGGTGCATCGCACCAACCTGCACATTTACGCCAACCTGATCAGCCCGGACGCTAAAGTCCTGGTTTCGGCCTCGACGGCTGAAGCGGAAGTTCGCGCTGAACTGGCAGGCCAATCCGGCAAAGGCGGCAATGCCGCTGCTGCAGCCTTGATCGGCAAGCGCGTCGCTGAAAAAGCGTTGAAAGCAGGAATTACCGAAGTTGCGTTCGACCGCTCCGGTTTCCGTTACCACGGCCGTGTGAAAGCGTTGGCAGAAGCCGCACGCGAAGCCGGTCTGAAGTTCTAAGGATCAATCATGGCAAAAATGCAAGCAAAAATGCAAAGCGACAAGCCGGATGATGGCATGCGCGAAAAAATGATCGCGATCAACCGCGTGACCAAAGTGGTCAAGGGTGGTCGTATCATGGGTTTCGCCGCGCTGACCGTAGTTGGTGATGGCGATGGCCGCGTCGGCATGGGCAAGGGCAAATCGAAAGAAGTGCCAGTGGGCGTGCAGAAGGCAATGGAAGAAGCCCGTCGCAACCTGATCAAAGTGCCGCTCAAAAACGGTACCTTGCATCACACGGTTGTTGGTCGTCACGGCGCCTCCAAGGTCCTGATGAACCCAGCCAAGCCGGGTACTGGCGTTATCGCTGGTGGCGCAATGCGCGCTATCTTCGAAGTGATGGGCGTGACGGACGTGGTGGCGAAATCCACCGGTTCGAACAACCCATACAACCTGGTACGCGCTACGCTGGACGGCCTGTCGAAAATGAGCACTGCTTCCGATATCGCTGCCAAGCGCGGCAAGTCGGTCGAAGACATTCTGGCTTAAGGTGGACAAAATGACAAACACAGTCAAAGTGCAATTGGTCAAGGGCTTGATCGGTACGCGCGAATCGCATCGCGCTACCGTGCGCGGTCTGGGTCTGCGTCGTGTAAATTCGGTTTCCGAATTGCAAGACACCCCATCCGTACGCGGCATGATCAATAAAGTATCGTATCTCGTTAAAGTTGTCGGGTAAGCCTTCGGGCTTACACGAACGGAGCAAATCATGGAATTGAATACTATTGCACCAGCCGAAGGCGCTAAGCACTACAAGCGTCGCGTCGGTCGCGGTATCGGCTCCGGCCTGGGTAAAACCTCGGGTCGTGGTCACAAAGGTCAGAAATCGCGTTCGGGCGGCTTTCATAAAGTCGGTTTCGAAGGCGGTCAGATGCCTCTGCAACGCCGTCTGCCTAAGCGCGGTTTCAAATCGATGCACGCCACCTTCAAAGCTGAAGTGCGTCTGTCCGATCTGAACAACCTGGCTGTTGGCGATGTCGACATTCTGGTCTTGAAGCAAGCTGGCGTTCTGGGCGTGTTGGCCCGTGACGTGCGCGTGATCTTGTCCGGCGAAATCACCAAAGCGGTGAATTTGAAGGGCTTGAAAGTGTCCGCTGGCGCGAAAGCCGCCATCGAAGCAGCCGGCGGCTCGGTAGCCTGAGTTGACCGCTAACAGCTTGATCGGAGCGAAAATTGGCGACTAATCCACAACTTGCTAAAAGTGCAGCGGCCGGTTTCCCTTGGGGACGGCTCTGGTTTTTGCTTGGCGCATTGGTGGTTTATCGTATCGGTGCTCACGTCCCGGTTCCCGGGATTGACCCGACACAATTAGCCTCGCTGTTCAAGGAGCACGAAGGCGGCGTCCTGGGCATGTTCAACATGTTCTCGGGCGGTGCCTTGTCTCGTTTTACAGTGTTTGCGCTGGGTATCATGCCTTATATCTCGGCCTCGATCATCATGCAATTGCTGTCGATCGTGTCACCGCAGATGGAAGCGTTGAAAAAAGAAGGCGAAGCAGGTCGTCGCAAGATCACCCAGTACACCCGGTATTTCACGGTTGCCCTGGCACTGTTCCAAGCGTTAGGCATTGCAGTCGCACTGGAGTCGCAAGCTGGTCTGGTGTTGGAACCTGGTCTTGCATTCCGCTTCGTGACGGTCGTCACTTTGTTGACCGGAACAATGTTTTTGATGTGGTTGGGTGAGCAAATTACCGAGCGTGGCTTGGGGAATGGCATCTCGATCATCATTTTTGCCGGGATTGCAGCAGGTCTGCCGTCGGCGTTGGGTGGCTTGTTCACCCAGGTGTCGAATGGTTCGATCGGCAGCTTCAGCGCGATTTTCATCGTGATCCTGGTAGCACTGGTAACGTACTTCGTCGTATTCGTCGAACGTGGTCAGCGCAAAATATTGGTCAATTACGCGAAGCGCCAGGTAGGCAACAAGATTTATGGCGGTCAAACCAGCCATTTGCCGTTGAAGCTGAACATGGCCGGCGTGATCCCGCCGATCTTTGCTTCTTCGATCATCTTGTTCCCGGCCACTATCGTGGACTGGTTTTCAAAGGGCGCCGACAACGCTAACCCTGCGGTGCGGTTCTTGAAAGATTTGGCAGCATCGATGGGGCCTGGTGAGCCTATCCATGCGCTGTTGTACGCAGTGGCGATCGTGTTTTTCTGTTTCTTCTATACAGCGCTGGTATTTAACAGCAAGGAAACAGCGGATAACTTGAAGAAAAGCGGTGCGTTCATTCCCGGGATCCGTCCAGGCGAGCAGACAGCCCGTTACATCGACAAGATCCTGACACGCTTGACACTTGCCGGCGCAGTCTACATCACCCTGGTGTGTTTATTGCCGGAATTTATGCAAGCCCAGTGGAAAGTACCATTCTATTTCGGCGGTACTTCTTTATTGATTATTGTAGTTGTCACCATGGATTTCATGGCGCAAGTACAGAACTACGTGATGTCGCAGCAATATGATTCGCTGCTGCGCAAAGCAAATTTCAAGGGCGGAATTCCGACGCGTTAAGCGCGGTAAACATACCGAATGGCAAAAGACGACGTCATACAGATGCAGGGCGAGATTCTTGAGAATCTCCCAAATGCAACATTTCGAGTGAAGCTGGAGAACGGACACGTGGTGCTCGGGCATATTTCAGGTAAAATGCGGATGAATTATATTCGCATTCTCCCTGGAGACAAGGTGACGGTGGAGTTAACGCCGTACGACCTGAGCCGAGCCCGCATTGTGTTCCGTACCAAGTAACACACTGAATCAAACCAAAGAAGCGAAAGAAAGAGCCCAAAAATGAAAGTTCTCGCATCAGTCAAGCGGATCTGCCGCAACTGCAAGATCATCAAGCGCAAAGGCGTAGTCCGCGTTATCTGCGTGGAACCACGTCACAAGCAGCGTCAAGGTTAATCGAGGAATAACAAATGGCACGTATTGCAGGGGTTAATATCCCAAATCATCAGCATACCGTTATCGGCCTGACGGCCATCTACGGTGTGGGCCGTCCACGCGCAGAGAAAATCTGTGCATCGACCGGTGTAGCAACCAACAAAAAGATCAAAGATCTGGATGACAGCGAACTGGAAAAACTGCGCGATGAAGTAGGTAAATTCATCGTCGAAGGCGATCTGCGTCGTGAACTGTCCATGAACATCAAGCGTTTGATGGATCTGGGTTGCTACCGCGGCATGCGTCATCGTAAGGGTCTGCCTTGCCGTGGCCAGCGTACGCGTACGAACGCACGTACCCGCAAGGGACCGCGTAAAGCCGCTCAATCGCTGAAAAAATAATCCGCTAGGGAATAATTATGGCTAAGTCGCAAAATAACGCCGCATCAGCACGCGTGCGTAAAAAAGTTAAAAAGAACGTCGCTGAAGGCATCGCGCATGTCCACGCTTCGTTCAATAACACCATCATTACCATCACCGATCGTCAAGGCAATGCCTTGTCGTGGGCTACCTCCGGCGGTGCAGGCTTCAAGGGTTCGCGTAAATCGACCCCGTTCGCAGCGCAGGTCGCCGCGGAAGCCGCTGGTAAAGTGGCTGTTGAGTGTGGCGTGAAGAACCTGGAAGTGCGTATCAAGGGCCCAGGTCCTGGTCGTGAATCCGCCGTTCGCGCGCTGAACAACCTGGGTATCAAGATCACCGAGATCCAGGACGTGACGCCGGTACCGCACAACGGTTGCCGTCCACCGAAACGTCGTCGTATCTAAGATAGTGTTGCAGAGGGCGCTTCGGCGCCAGCTGCTTTGCTGTCTGTTGTAACTCAGTACAGTTGTGTGAAAACGCTGGAGCAGGGAGCCGGAAACGGTTATACTGCCCGGCTGTTCTTGCCTGTCAAATCCTGTTTGACGGGTTTTTCGTTTTCAGCCACCGTCTGATTGAAACCAAATCAGACTAGCGCCTAACCGCATCAGTGTGTTTGATCATGCATGTGGCTGGGGCGTTATCATTTAAAAAAAGGAAGTATCGTGGCACGTTATATCGGACCTAAAGCAAAACTTTCCCGCCGTGAAGGTACAGACCTGTTCCTGAAGAGCGCCCGTCGCTCGCTGGACAGCAAGTGCAAACTGGACGTCAAGCCAGGCCAGCACGGTGTCAAATCCGGCGCCCGCACCTCGGACTACGGTAACCAACTGCGCGAAAAGCAAAAAGTCAAGCGCATGTACGGCGTGCTGGAACGTCAATTCCGCCGCTACTTCGCTGAAGCAGACCGTCGTAAAGGCAACACCGGCGAAACGCTGTTGAAGTTGCTGGAAACGCGTCTGGACAACGTTTGCTACCGCATGGGCTTTGGCTCGACCCGCGCTGAAGCGCGTCAATTGGTCAGCCACAAAGCGTTCACCGTGAACGGTATCGTTGTGAACATCGCTTCGTACTCGGTCAAAGTTGGCGACATCATCGCTGTTCGTGAAAAATCGAAAAAGCAAGTGCGTATCGTTGAAGCACTGTCGCTGGCTGAACAAGTTGGCATGCCTAGCTGGGTTTCGGTTGATGCCAAGAAAATGGAAGGTACCTTCAAGTCCCTGCCAGAGCGTAACGAAATCGCTAACGACGTCAACGAATCGCTGATCGTCGAGCTGTACTCGCGTTAATAGTAGTCAGTAGCAAGATCTCCGCCCACTTTGCTTTTGTAAAGTGGGCGTTTCACTAATGCCATCAGCCTTATCGGTGTAATGAGCCGAGGGTATTGAAAAGGACATTTCATGCAAAACAGTTTGTTGAAGCCACGTATTATCGATGTTGAAGCTCTCGGTGCAGGTCACGCCAAGGTCGTGATGGAACCGTTCGAGCGCGGCTATGGCCACACATTGGGTAACGCGTTGCGCCGCGTTCTGCTGTCGTCGATGGTGGGCTACGCGCCGACCGAAGTGACGATCGCCGGCGTCGTCCACGAATATTCCTCCCTCGATGGCGTGCAAGAAGACGTCGTCGATCTGTTGCTGAACTTGAAGGGTGTGGTTTTCAAGGTCCACAACCGCGATTCGGTAACCCTGACCCTGAAAAAAGAAGGCGAAGGCGCGATCCTGGCCTCCGACATCGACCTGCCGCATGACGTCGAACTGATCAACCCTGACCACGTGATCGCCCACCTGACCGCTGGTGGCAAGCTGGACATGCAGATCAAGGTTGAAAAAGGCCGCGGCTACGTTCCTGGTAACGTGCGTCGCCTGTCGGAAGACACGAACAAGACCATCGGCCGCATCATCCTCGATGCATCGTTCTCGCCAGTGCGCCGCGTATCGTACTTCGTTGAATCGGCCCGCGTTGAACAGCGTACTGACCTGGACAAGCTGATCATCAACATCGAAACCAACGGCGTCATCTCGCCGGAAGAAGCGATCCGCCAGTCGGCCCGCGTCCTGGTGGACCAGTTGAATGTGTTCGCTGCCCTGGAAGGCACGGAAGCTGCCGCCGAAGCGCCATCGCGCGCTCCGCTGGTCGATCCTATCCTGTTGCGTCCAGTCGACGACCTGGAGTTGACCGTGCGTTCGGCGAACTGCCTGAAAGCGGAAAACATCTACTACATCGGCGACCTGATCCAACGTTCGGAAAACGAACTGCTGAAAACGCCAAACCTGGGCCGCAAGTCCCTGAACGAAATCAAGGAAGTGCTGGCATCGCGCGGCTTGACCTTGGGCATGAAGCTGGAAAACTGGCCGCCTGCCGGCCTGGAAAAGTAATTCGTAGTCGTAGCAAACTGCCTGGGACAGGTGTCCCAGGCTTTTATTTTGTAGTACCAAACCGGTCCGCGGCTAGTCGGGGTTTCCCGCCCAGCCGATCGAAGAACTGGATTTAAACACTCACCGAAAGGATTTATCATGCGTCACGGTCACGGCCTCCGTAAACTGAATCGTACCTCGTCCCACCGTCTGGCAATGCTGCGCAACATGACAGTATCGCTGCTGCGTCACGAAGCGATCAAAACCACCCTGCCAAAAGCAAAAGAACTGCGCCGCGTTGTCGAGCCAATTCTGACCCTGGGCAAAACCGACTCCCTGGCAAACAAGCGTCTGGCCTTCAACCGCCTGCGCGACCGCGAAATGGTCGTCAAGCTGTTCGCTGAACTGGGCCCACGTTTTGCCAACCGTAACGGTGGTTATGTGCGTATCCTGAAAATGGGTTTCCGCGTCGGCGATAACGCTCCTATGGCGTTCGTTGAACTGATGGATCGTCCAGATACGACCGAAGCAGTTGAAGTTGCTGGCGAGTAATCCCGGTAATTGCATCTGAGAAAGCCAGGCCTAGCCTGGCTTTTTTGTTTTCTGCTGCAGCTATCCTTGCTGCGGTGTACTATTCTTCTTTCGCGCCGGCCCGGCACAAGCGCTGCCTGCTCCGCGCGTCCTCCGTCGAATGGTCGAAAAGGTAGTTCATGTCCCGTTTCCCCTCCAGCGCCTCCGCGCGCGCCGCTCCATTACATCAACTGCTGATCTGGCTTGCCGCCTGTTTGCTGCTGGCCATGGCCGTCTTCGGCGCCAGTCATGCCCGCGCCGACGATGAATTCCTCGATCCGGAACTGGCTTTCAAGTTTTCCGCCCGCATGCAGGATCCGTCCACCATTGCCGTCACCTACGTGATCGCCGATGGCTACTATATGTACCACGAGCGCTTCAAGTTCGAGGCCGTGGGCGCCAAACTGGGCACACCCGTGTATCCCGCCGGCAAGGTCAAGTTCGACGACACCTTCCAGAAGAACGTGGAAACCTTCCGCAAGACCCTGACCATCACCATTCCCGTCGAGGCGGCCGGCGCGTTCACCCTGAAAGCGACGGGACAGGGCTGCTCCGACAAGGGCCTGTGCTATGCGCCGCAGGATGCGACAGCCCAGCTGGTGGGCGGGGGCGGCGGCCAGAGCGTGGCGCCCGGCGCGGGCCTGCCGTCGAAATTCGCCCTGCCGGCCGCGCCGGCAGTCGACACGGCGGCCGTCAACGGCCCGCAGGCGCAGGCGTCGCCCGGCGTGTCCGTGCTGAGCATTCCCCAGGCCGATATCACCAGCACGCCCGAGCCGGTCGCGGCGGCCCCCGTGGCGGCAAGCGCCGCGCCCGCGCAAAGCGAGATGGGCAAGATCGAAGCGGCCTTAAAGGGTGGCAAGTTGCTCGTCATCGTGCCCCTGTTCATGCTGCTGGGCCTGGGCCTGGCGTTTACGCCGTGCGTGCTGCCGATGGTGCCGATTTTGTCGTCGATCATCATCGGCGATGGCGCCAAGGTCAGCCGCTCGCGCGGCTTGCTGCTGTCGCTGACGTACGCGCTGGGCATGGCCATCGTCTACACGGCACTGGGCGTGGCGGCCGGCCTGGCGGGCGAAGGCTTGGCGGCGCAACTGCAAAACCCGTGGGTACTGGGCTTCTTTGCCCTGTTGATGGCGGGCCTGGCGCTGTCGATGTTCGGTTTGTATGAGCTGCAAGTGCCGGCTTTCCTGCAAGGCAAGCTGACGAGCGTATCGAACCAGCAATCGTCGGGCCGCCTGGCGGGCGTGTTCGTGATGGGCGCCATTTCCGCCCTGATCGTGGGACCCTGCGTGGCCGCGCCGCTGGCCGGCGCCTTGCTGTACATCAGCCAGACGCGCGACGTCGTCATCGGCGGCAGCGCCTTGTTTGCCATGGCGGTGGGCATGAGCGTGCCTCTGCTGCTGGTCGGCGTGTCGGCCGGTACCTTGCTGCCCCGCGCCGGCGCGTGGATGGACGCCGTCAAGCGCTTCTTTGGCGTACTGCAGCTGGGCGTGGCCTGGTGGCTGGTCTCGCCCGTGCTGCCGGGCGCCGTGCAGATGCTGGGCTGGACGGTCTTGTTCGTCGGCTATGGCATGTATTTGCTGGTGGGTAAGAGCGGCGCGCAACACGCCTGGGTGGCCAAGGCCTTCGGCCTCGTGTTTGCCGTGCTGGGCGCGATGCAGCTGGTGGGCGTGGCCAGCGGCGGCCGCGACCCGCTGGCGCCGCTGGCGCACCTCGGTGGCGGCCAGGCCCACGCGCAACCGTTTACGCGCGTGAAGACCGTGGCGCAGCTCGATGCGGCGCTGGCCCAGTTGAACGGCAAGCCGGCCTTGCTGGACTTTTATGCGGACTGGTGCGTGTCGTGCATCGAGATGGAAAAACTGACCTTCGTCGATCCCGCCGTGCGCGCGAAGATGGGACAAGCCGTGCTGCTGCAGGTGGACGTGACGGCCAATGATGCGGATGACAAAGCCATGCTGAAACGTTTTCAGCTGTTCGGCCCGCCGGGCATCATCATGTTCAACCCGCAGGGGCAGGAGATCGCCCAGTCGCGTGTGATCGGCTTCCAGAACGCTGCCACCTTCCTGACTTCCTTGCGCAAGCTCGACGAGTAGGACGGGCAGGTCGGGTTAGCCCGTCAGGGCGTAACCCGACGCCACCGCATACGTCGACGATGTTGTCGGATGACGCGGCGTTGCCGCTCATCCGACCTACGTTCAGCCTGCTTTATGGTGCGCGCCATGACCACGATGGCCGCCGCGCATGCCACCATGCTTGCCGCCCGGCACGCTGTCATCAAACACTTTCTTTTGCTCCGGCGTCAGCACGGCATAGAAGGTTTTCAGCGAGGCCAGGCGGCTTTCCTGGCTGGCGATGCGTTCCTTCGACATGGCGATCCATTGCTCCATGCGCTCCGGCGCCGACAGCTTGGCCATCGCTTCGCGCTTGGCTTTCCAGTCGCCCATCGGTTTTTTCGGCGCGCTGGCGGCCGTGAACGTGGCCCAGGCCGGTTCCTGCGCGGCCGTCAGCTTCAGCTTGTCGTGCAGGCGGGCCTGGTACTTGGCCATGCGTTCGGCCGGGTTGCTTGCGCGGTGCTGGCCGCGCTGGCCTTCATGTTGCATCTTGGTGCCGGCGGCAGGCGCGCTGGCGGCCGCTTCCTGGGCGTGAACGGTCAGCGATGCCGCACCCATGCCGAGTACGCTCATGGCGATGATCAAATTCTTGCGCAAGGTTGTCATTGAGGCGTTCATCTGGATTCCTTTGTAAAAGTGAGGGATGTGCATGCTGCTGCACATGAAGCCATGTTGGACGCGCCATGTTTCCCCGAAGTGTCCGCTGCCAGACAGTTTGTATCTATATGTTTCTTCGGGTCTTCTATATACAAGACGATACAAATGCGTTGTGCAAGGGCAGGGGAAGTGGGGATAATTCGTACCATGGAACCCACTTCTACAATTCTCATCGTCGACGACGACCGCGATATCCGCAGCTTGCTGGCGGACTACCTGGAAACGAATGCCTACCGCACCCTGGGCGCGGCAGATGGCACGGCCATGTGGAAAATCCTCGATGAAACGCGGCCCGATCTGATCGTGCTCGATTTGAACCTGCCAGGCGACGACGGCCTGACCTTGTGCCGCAAGCTGCGCGCCCAATCGACGGTGCCGGTGATCATGTTGACGGCGCGCAATGAGCCGCTGGACCGCATCCTGGGCCTGGAAATGGGCGCCGACGATTATCTGCCGAAACCGTTCGAGCCCCGTGAATTGTTGGCGCGCATACGCAGCGTGCTGCGCCGCAGCCACGCCATGCCGTCGAACGTGCCGTCGGACAAGGCCCAGCAAATCCGTTTTTCCGGTTGGACGCTGGACCTCACGGCGCGCCACCTGCTCAATCCCAGCGGCCTGGTGATCATGCTGTCGGGCGCGGAGTTCCGCTTGCTGCGCGTCTTCCTGGAACACCCGAACCGCGTGCTGAACCGCGATCAGCTGCTGAACCTGACGCAGGGCCGCGACGCCGACCCGTTCGACCGCTCGATCGATATCCAGATCAGCCGCCTGCGGCAAAAGCTCGGTGAAGATGCCCGTTTGCCGCAGATCATCAAGACCGTGCGCAACGGCGGCTACGTGCTGGCCGGCCAGGTCAATGTGGAGCCGCACGCGTGAAGGCCTTCCTGGGATCGATGACGGGCCGTGTCTTCATGTTTTTGCTGATCGGCATCGTCGCTTCGGCCGCGCTGACGCAGTGGCTGGCCGTGGGCGAACGCCAGCGCGCCATCGAACAATACCGCGATTACCACGCCGTCGAGCGGGCCGAGCAGCTGGTGATGGCGGCCGACGTGGTGCCGCTGGCCTCGCGCGCCGCCTACCTGAAGGTGGCCAACAAGGGCAGCGTGCGTCTGGAATTGCGTCCCGACACGGAACATACGCCCGGCGCGCCGACGGAATTTTCCACCGCCCTGCAAGCCAAGCTGGGCGAGGGTTTCAAGGTCAGCGCGCTGGCCGAACGCCCGGACGCCTGCGTCAAGCCGCGCCAGTCGCCGGGCAAGTTCGGCGCCAAGCCATGGGGCGGTACCTGCGAAAACCTCGACGTGCGCATGCAGGATGGCCACGTGCTGCGCCTGATGGTCTTGCCGCCGCGCCAGCAGCCGCCGTTCAATGAACACAACGACTGGATGACCCTGCTGCCTTTCCTGATCAGCATCGCCATCCTGGCCTACCTCGTCACGCGCATGACCATGCGCCCGCTCAAGCAGCTGGCGCAGGCGGCGAAAGACCTGGGCAATGACATCAACCACCCGCCGCTGACCTTGTCCGGGGCCAGCGAGATCCGCCAGGCCAGCGCCGCCTTCAATGCCATGCAGGCGCGCATCCGCCAGCACATTTCCCAGCGCACGCAAATGCTGGCCGCCATCACGCACGATTTGCAGACGCCGCTGACGCGCTTGCGCCTGCGCTTGGAAAAAGTGGCGGATACGGAACTGCATGACCGCCTGGTGGGCGACCTGTCGGCCATGCAGAGCATGGTCAAGGAAGGGCTGGACCTGGCCCGCTCGATGGATAGCACGGAAGCGATGCAGGCGCTCGATCTCGATTCCCTGTTGGATAGCGTCTGCTCCGACGCGGCCGATGCCGGCCAGAAGGTCACCCTCAGTGGACAGGCAGGCATGGCCTTGATGGCGCGCCCGATCGCCATGCGGCGCTGCCTGGTGAACTTGATCGACAATGCCGTCAAATACGGCCAGTACGCGCAGGTGACCGTCGAGCGCATCGCCGGTGCCGCACGCATCCGCATCCGCGATGGCGGGCCGGGTATTGCGCCCGATCAACTGGCCAAGGTGTTCGAACCGTTTTACCGGATAGAAACCTCGCGCTCGCGCGAATCGGGCGGCACGGGCCTGGGCCTGACCATCGCGCGCAATATCGCCGAGCAGCATGGCGCCACGGTCTTGCTGGCCAATCATGTCGACGGTGGACTGGAAGTCACCCTCATCGTGCCAGAGTATTACGCAGGAAAGTGAGCATTTCCATGCGACAATATTGCGCGTTAGGCCTCCCTGGCAACTACATTCAACCTGCAGCCCTGCGCTGCGACAGCGTGACAGAACAATGAAAAAGACTAGTCTGGCAATCCTCGTGGGTGCTGCCCTGTGTATCGGTGGCGGCATCTGGTATTTCAATCATCAGCCAGGCAAAGCAGCCGCTGGGCAGGATGGCAAAGGGGGCAAGGGCGGGCAGGCGCCGACGACGGTGAGCGTGGTCGCGCCCGTGCGCCAGGACGTGCCGATGCTGCTGCAAGCCAATGGCAGCGTGACGCCGATCAGCAGCGTCGACCTGCATCCGCAGACGACCAGCACGATTACCAAGGTGCACATCCGCGAAGGCCAGTTCGTCAAGCAGGGCGAGCTGATGTTCACGCTGGACGCCCGCAGCGAGCACGCGAATGTCGATAAGGCGCAGGCGCAGGTGCTGCGTGACCGCGCCTCGGTAGCCGATCTCGAACGCCAGCTTAAGCGCAACCAGGATTTGCTGAGCAAGAATTTCATCGCCCAGGGCGCCGTGGACACCCTGCAAAGCCAGCTCGACGCGGCACGCGCCTTGCTGGCCGCTGACCAGGCCGCCTTGCGCGCCGCCCAGGTCGACTCCAGCTACACCGTCTTGCGCGCGCCGCAGAGCGGCCGCGTGGGCGCCATCAATGTGTATCCGGGCAGCCTGGTGCAGCCGGCCACGTCGCTGACCAGCATCACCCAGCTTGACCCGATCGACGTGGTCTTTACCTTGCCGGAAAGCAGTCTGTCGGGCTTGCTGGCGGCGCAGAAGGCGGGCGAGGTGCCTGTCAAGGCGCTGCTGTCGGACGCGGGCGGCAAGCAGTTGGAAGGTAGACTGAACTTTATCGACAATGCCGTCGATCCCGCCACCGGCGTGATCAAGGTCAAGGCCCGCTTCAACAATGGCGGCACCGACCTGTGGCCAGGCCAGTACGTGAATACGCAGCTGACCGTGCGCACCCTCAAGGATGCGCTCGTCATTCCGCAAAACGCCATCATCACGAGTACCACCGGCACCTTTGTGTACGCGATGGAGGCGGACAACACAGCCAGGATGCGCAAGATTGCCCGCGTGTATGCATTCGGACCGAGCGCCGTCGTCACCGGCTTGGCGGGCGATGAAAAAGTCATCGTCGACGGCAAGCAGAACTTGCGCCCGGGTAGCAAGGTGCGCCTGGCGGAAAAACACAAGGCCGCCGACGGCGCCGCCGCACCGCAGGGCAAGCCAGCATGAACCTGTCCGAACTGAGCATCCGCCGCCCCGTCATGGTGGTGCTGCTATCCCTCTCCATCATCCTGGCCGGCGTGCTGGCCTACCTGCAAATTCCCGTGGCGGCCTTGCCGAGCTACAACACGCCCGTCATCAACGTCAGCGCCGACCTGGCTGGTGCCAGCCCGGAAACCATGGCGTCCTCGGTGGCCTTGCCGCTGGAAAAGCAGTTTTCCACCATTTCAGGCTTGAGCCTGATTACCTCCACGAGTACCCTGGGCAATACCTCGCTGACCCTGGAGTTTGACGCCAGCATCAATGTCAACGAGGCGGCCGTCGACGTGCAGGCGGCCCTGCTGCGCGCGCAGCGCCAGTTGCCGACGGAAATGACGGACTTGCCGTCTTACCGCAAGGTCAATCCGGCCGATGCGCCGGTGCTGTTCATCCAGATGACGTCGCCCTCGCTGAACTTGTCGGACCTCAACGATTATGCGGAAAACCTGATCGCGCCCAGCCTGTCGACCTTGCCCGGCGTAGCCCAGGTCATCGTCAATGGCCAGAAACGCTTCGCCGTGCGCGTGCGGGCCCGTGCCGACCTGATGAATGCGCGCAACCTGACGATGGACGAGCTGGCTGTTGCCTTGCGCACCTCGAACACGAATTCTCCGCTGGGCATCCTTGACGGCCCCAGCCAGACCCTGACCATCCAGGGCAATCCGCAAATGATGAAAGCGGCCGATTTTGCCGAATTGATCGTTGCCAGCCGCAATGGCCAGCCCGTGCGTCTGAAAGACGTGGCCGAGGTGGAAGACAGCTTTCAATCGATCAAGTCCGTCGGCAGTTTCAATGGCGAGCGCTCGATCAGTCTGATGGTGCAGCGCCAGCCGGACGCCAACACCGTGCAAGTGGTCGACGGCGTGCGCCGTCTGTTGCCCGGTTTCAAGGAGCAATTGCCGCAGTCGATACAGATCAGCCTGGTCAACGACCGTTCGCTGTCGATCCGCGAAGCCATCCACGACGTCAATCTGACCCTGGCCCTGACGGTGGTGCTGGTGGTGCTGGTGATCTTTTTGTTCCTGCACCGCGCGGCAGCGACCTTCATTCCGGCCGTCACCATGCCGATCTCGCTGCTCGGCGCGCTGGCTCTGCTGTACTGGCTCGGCTACAGCCTCGACAACGTGTCCCTGCTGGGCATCACCCTGGCCGTCGGTCTCGTCGTCGACGATGCCATCGTGGTGCTGGAAAACATCGTGCGCCATATCGAGATGGGCAAGAAACCGATACGCGCAGCCCTGGAAGGGGCGAAAGAGATGGGCTTTACCATCATCTCGATTTCCGTTTCGCTGGTGGCCGTGTTCATCCCCATCTTCTTCATGCCGGGCGTGATCGGCTTGCTGTTCCACGAGTTTGCCGTCGTCGTCTCGCTGGCCGTGCTGGTGTCCGCCGTCGTGTCGCTGACCCTGGTGCCGATGCTGGCCAGCCGCTTCCTGCCGGCCGATTCGCGCGAGCACAATGACAGCGACCCCAGCCATGGCGAGAAAACCTTCATCGGCCGCCATTTCGAAGCCGGTTTCACGAAATTGCGCAACGGCTATGTGCATCTGCTCGACAAGGCCCTGGCGCACCGCAACGTGGTGCTGTTCGTTGCCGTATGCACCTTTGCGCTGACGGTGCTGCTGTACGCGACCATTCCCAAAGGTTTCTTCCCCGAGGAGGACCTGGGCCAGATCCAGGTGAATACGGAAGCGTCGGAAGACATCTCATCTGCGGCATTGCAGGACTTGCAAGCGCGCGTGGCGGCCGTGCTCAAGGCGGACCCGAGCGTGCAGGACGTCACGTCGTTCGTCGGCGGCGGCAACACGGGCCGCATGTTCATGGTGCTGAAACCGCGCAACGAACGGCCGAAAATGCCCGTGGTGCTGGAAAACCTGCGCCGCGCGACGAGCGCCGTGCCCGGCATGGCCGTGTATTTCCGTCCCGTGCAAAACTTGCAGCTGGGCGGACGCCAGAGCAAGAGCCGCTACCAGTACACTTTGCAAAGCGTCAGTCCCGACGCCTTGAATGACTGGGCGGAAAAGTTTATTGCAGGCATGCGCGCCGACCCGGCCTTCCGCGACGTCACCAGCGATTCGCAGATCAAGGGCTTGCAGGCGTCGCTCCGGATCGACCGCGACAAGGCCAATCTGCTGGGTGTGCAGATGTCCGACATCCGCACGGCCCTGTACAGCGCCTTTGGCGAGCGGCAAGTATCGACCATCTATTCCTCGGCGGCCAGCTATTACGTGATCCTGGAAGCGGCCACGGCGGACCGCCAGTATGACGATGCGCTCACGCGCGTCTCCGTGCGCAGCAAGTCGGGCGAGCTGGTGAAACTGTCGAGTATTGCTTATGTGGAACGCACGATCGGTCCCACCTCCGTCAATCACCAGGGGCAGCTGCAAGCCGTGACCATCGCCTTCAACCTGGCGCCGGACGTGCCGCTGGGCATCGCCACAGGCAAGATCGACGCGATGGCCAAGGACATGAGCTTGCCGGCCTCCATCATCACACGCTATGGCGGCGACGCGGCCGTGTTCCAGAGCTCGCAATCGAGCCAGATCATCCTCATCATTGCCGCGCTGGGCGTGATCTATGTGCTGCTCGGCGTGCTGTATGAAAGCTATATCCACCCGCTGACCATCCTGGCCGGCTTGCCGTCGGCGGCCGTGGGGGCGCTGCTGACCCTGCGCCTGTTCGGCATGGACCTGACCATGATCGCCATCATCGGCATTTTGATGCTGATCGGCATCGTCAAGAAAAACGCCATCATGATGATCGACTTCGCCCTGCATGCGCAGCGCAATGAAGGCATGAGCCCGTCTGAAGCCATCCGCCAGGCCTGCATCCTGCGTTTTCGTCCCATCATGATGACGACGGCGGCGGCCCTGATGGGCGCCTTGCCGATCGCCCTGGGCCTGGGCGCCGGCGCCGAGCTGCGCCAGCCGCTGGGCCTGGCCGTGGTCGGCGGGTTGCTGTTTTCGCAAGTGATTACCCTGTTCATCACCCCCGTCATCTATTTGTTCCTGGACAAGTACAGCGGCACGGGGCCGATGACGGACGAGCAACTGGTGGCGCTCGACAACCAGGCCTGAGCCGCCACACGGCCCCTACCGGCGCCCCGTTCCTCAGTGAATGCGGCGCCGGTTTTGTATGGGCGGTGATACATACGGTAACAACCGTCAAGGGACGGCTCGGGTACTCTGGTCAGCGCTGCAAGGAATGTCGCTATCCTGTACGCTTCGGGTTGGAAAGGCCGAGGAAGTGTTCCCAAAAGCAAGGGACTCTGGCACTATGGCTGCCCTGTAATGTTATTTCTTCGCTACACAGAAAGCACGATTCATTTTGCATGACACGACCCATTTGATGGCTGCCGATTCCGATGTTTGCCCCACCTGCGGGCAAGTGATCCAGCCGCCACCGGCCTACGGGTCCAGGACCAGCACCACGCGCAAGGTTGCGCTCGGCGTGTCCGTTTTGCTGCACGTGCTGCTGGCGGCGTATGTGCTGCTGCGCAGCGACACCATTGAAAAGATTCCGCCGCCGAAGAAGGAAAGCGCGATGGTCTACATCGCGCCGCTGAAAGACAAGCCGCAACCGAAGCCGCAGCCGAAACCCACGCCCAAGCCGAAGGACACGAAAGTGGCCAAGGTGAAACCGCCGCCGGCCCCGAGCAAGCGCGTGGTCACAAAAGATGTGCCGCGCGACAAGCCGAAACTGGAAACATTCACGCCGCCGCTGGTATCGAAAGTGCCGCTGCCGCCGCCGCCCGCTGAAGACATGAGCTCGATGATCGAGCAGCGCCGCAAGCAGCGCGAGGCGCAGAACCCCGCGCCGCCGGCCGAGGAAAGCGAAAACGACCGCGCCATGCGCGTGGCCAAGGCGAATATCGCCGGCGCGCAGGGACGTAATTCCGGCAGCGACCGCGAGGATTCGGGCGGCGTGTTTTCCATCGTCAACCAGACCTCGTTCAGCGCGGAAGTCAAGTTCAAGGGCTGGAACGGCAATTTCAAGCGCAACTGGCTGAAGCAGGAAAAAGTGGAACTGGGCAATGAACCCGATATCGAGACGGCCATCATCAAGAAGATGATCCAGCTGATCCGTGCCGAAAAGCCCGGCGATTTCGTCTGGGAATCGCGGCGCCTGGGACGCAACGTCAACCTCAGCGCCAGGGTGGAAGACACGGCCGAGTTGACTGCCTTCCTGCGCCAGGAATTCTTTTCCGAGAAGCGGCCAGGCCCGGGACGGCGCTAGGCGTTCGGCACCCGCGCAATAAAAAAGGCTGCACCGTGTGAACGGGCAGCCTTTTTTTACGCAGCGTTGATCTCGATCAAGCCGGCTTGTCCGACTCCGGCTCGACGTCGTCTTCCATGTCGATCAGGTCAACCATCTGGGCCGCGCCGTCTTCGCTGATGCCGGCCAGTTCCATGATCTTGTCGTTGGCTTCGTCGATGCCGACTCTTTTCAAGGCCGAGAACAGTTGCACGGTGAACGGGAAGCCGACGCCGTCTTCATCCACATAGCTGTCGAGCTTGGCTTTCGCCTGGCGCAGTGCGTTGACCGATTCATTGCGGTTCAGCTTATCGACTTTCGTCAGGATGCAGTGGATCGGTTTGCCCGTCGGGGCGAACCATTCCAGCATCTGGATGTCCAGGTCGGTGAAGGGACGGCGCGAATCCATGATCAGGATCAAGCCGGCCAATTGCTCGCGGCGCTGCACGTAATCGCCCAGCAGGCGCTGCCAGTGCAATTTCGCCGAGCCCGATACTTCCGCGTAGCCGTAGCCCGGCAAGTCGACCAGCAGGCATTCGATCTCTTCGACGATGGTGGCATCCTTGCGGTGCTGCGCCACGTGGGCGCCGCCGATGGAGAAGTAGTTGATGTGCTGGGTACGGCCAGGTGTCTTGGAGGCGAACGCCAAGCCTTTCTGATTACACAAGATATTGATGGCGGTCGATTTACCGGCATTGGAGCGGCCGGCAAAGGCGATTTCCGGCACCGTGGTATCGGGCAGGTCACGCAATTGGTTGACGGTCGTAAAGAAGCGGGCTTGCCAGAGTTTTGACATGGGAGTAGTAAAGCAACAAAAGGGAGCGATAAGGGAGCGATAACGCCAAGAAGCTATTGTACAATAAGGGGTTGTTTATTGTTGCCGGCGTAGCAGCGATGCGGCTTGCGGCCCTGAAAATAAAGCAAAAATCCCCAGGGCGCGGCAATGTCCACCACTAATTTCTCACTGTCTCAGGGTGCCTGAATGAATCGTGCGTTTTCACCGTTTATCAAATCCATGCTGCTCGCTTTGCTGGCTGTATCGGCAACTGCCTCCGCGGTCGAAGCACCGAAACCGGCCGTCAAGGCTGACGCTGCCAAGGGCGCTACCCTGTACGCCGATGGCGATGCGGCGCGCGGCCTGCCTGCCTGCGTCTCCTGCCATGGCGCGGCCGGCAATTCGACCATCACGGTCAATCCGAAGCTGGCCGGTCAGCACGAAAGCTATATCTACAAGCAACTGGTCGACTTCACTACGCCGGAGCGCAACCAGCCCGTCATGACGACGTACGCGAAGATGCTCAGCGACGCCGACAAGAAGAATATCGCCGCCTACCTGGGCGCGCAGCTGTCCAAGCCGGGCGCCGCGAAAAACAAGGATACGATCGACCTGGGCAAGAAAATCTACCGTGGTGGCATTGCTTCCAAGCAAGTTGCCGCCTGCGCCAGCTGTCATGGCGCGACGGGCAATGGCATTCCCGTCCAGTATCCGCGCATCGCCGGCCAGCACCAGGATTACACGGTGGCCCAGCTGACGATGTTCCGCAGCACCAAGGCGGACGCCCGCAAGAACAGCGCGCAAATGCACACCATCGCCGCCCGCATGTCGGATGACGAGATCGCCGCCGTGGCCGACTATATCGCCGGCCTGAAGTAAGTTTTCATAGTGGCAAGAGATTGCCAGGCGCAGCAGCGCGCGTGAACAAGGGCGGCCGTTTCCACAGGCTGCCCTTTTTCATGGCAGGGGCCAAACAGGAGTATGCTGCCGCCTTGCGCGGAGAAACACTCTGCTCCATGCCTACATTTTCTTGAAGATTGCATATCCCGTATGAGTATCCACGTATGAGCACTGGCACGACCGGAATCGAGTTAAAGACCCAACGCCGCAGCCTGGCTGAATTCGTCGAGCTGGTCTCGTCGATGCGCTTTGCCATCAGCCTGCTGACCCTGATCGCCGTCGCGTCCATCATCGGCACCGTGCTCAAGCAAAACGAGCCCATGCCCAATTATGTCAACCAGTTCGGCCCGTTCTGGTTCGCCGTGTTCGACAAGCTGAGCCTGTATTCCGTGTATTCGGCCTGGTGGTTCCTCGTCATCATGGGCTTCCTCGTCGCCTCGACCTCGCTGTGCATCGTGCGCAATGCGCCGAAGATGCTCAAGGACATGCGCAGCTGGCGCGAAACCGTGCGCGAGCAATCGCTGCGCAATTTTCACCACAAGCTGGAATGGCAGGCACCGCTGCCGCGCGCCGTGCTGGCGCAGCTGATGGTGATGCGCCTGAAAGACGCCGGCTACGGGGCCAAGGTGATCGAGAAGGACAACGCCACCCTGGTGGCGGCCAAGCGGGGCGCGGCGAATAAATGGGGCTATATCTTTGCCCATGGCGCCATCGTCATCATTTGCGTGGGCGGCTTGCTCGATTCGGAAATGCCGATCCGCGTACAGCAATGGTTCTTTGGCAAGACGCCGTTTTCCGGCAGCGGCGTGATCGCCGATATTCCCGCCCAGCACCGCTTGAGCCTGTCGAATCCTACTTTCCGCGGCAATACCATGATCCCGGAAGGCTCGTCGAGCAACACGGCCATCATTCCCCAGGCCGATGGCGTGCTGATCCAGGATCTGCCCATCACAATTTTGTTGAAGAAATTCCACATCGATTTCTACAGCACGGGCATGCCCAAGCTGTTCGCCAGCGATGTCGTCATCACCGACCATGCAACGGGCGAGACGTTCCCGGCAACCATCAAAGTCAATCAGCCGCTGCTGTACAAGGGCCTGGCCCTGTACCAGTCGAGCTTTGAGGATGGCGGCAGCAAGCTCAAGTTGACTGGTTTTCCCATGACGGGCAAGACGACGAAACGCTTCGATATCGGCGGCGAAGTGGGCGGCAGCACGCCGCTCGAGCGCAGCGACGGCAATTCCTACACGGTGGAATGGTCGGGTTTCCGTCCCTTTAACGTGGAAAACCTCAGCGCCGGCCAGGACGTGCGCGCCGTCAACAAGACGGAAAGTTTCAACGAGAAATTCTCCGTGGGCCTCGATAAACGCCTGGGATCGGCGGCGAAAAACGCCAACAACAAGGATCTCAAGAACGTGGGGCCGTCGGTGCAATACAAATTGCGCGACAAGACGGGCCAGGCGCGCGAGTACCAGAACTATATGCAGCCCGTCACGGTCGATGGCACGACGGTGTTCCTGGCCGGCATGCGCGTCAACCCCAGCGACCCGTTCAGCTATCTGCGCATTCCCGCCGATGACAATGTCAGCGTGAACGAATGGATGCGTTTGCGTGCCGCGCTGCAAGATCCCGCGCTGCGCCAGCAGGCGGCCGCCCGCTATGCGGCGCGCGCCATGCCGCAGGCGAACGCGGAAGCCTTGCGCGGCCAGTTGCAGGAATCGGCGGCGAAAAGCCTGGGCATCTTTGCCGGCAATGGACAAGAGGGCGGTTTCCTCGCCATTTCGCGTTTCTTGGAGAAAATTCCTGCCGCCGAGCAAGAAAAAGCGGCCGATATTTTCATGAAAATCCTCAACGGCAGCCTGTGGGACTTGTGGCAGGCGGCACGCGCCCAGGATGGCTTGAAAGCCATCGAGGCCGATGACAAGCACGGCCGCTTCCTGCAACTGGCCACGAATGCGCTGTCCGACAGCTTCTTCTATGGCGCGCCCGTGTACCTGCAGCTTGACGACTTTACGGAAATCAAGGCGTCCGTGCTGCAGGTGACGCGTTCGCCGGGCAAGAGCGTGGTCTACCTCGGTTGCCTGTTCCTCGTGATCGGCGTATTTTCCATGTTTTATATCCGCGAGCGCCGCCTGTGGGTGTGGATCAAGGATGGCGAGGGCGGCAGCGAGGCCATGATGGCCATGAGCACGCAACGCAAGACGCTGGATTTTGAAAAAGAATTTGAGACTTTGAAGGCAAAGCTGCCGCAATCGGCGTAAGCTGCGCTGAGTTGGATTGGCTGAGTTTCGGGACGCTTGCGCGTTGCCGGGAATGGAGAAAATGATGGAATTGGCAAACAAGCAAATATATACGCAGGAACCAGGATTTTTCAAGCGCCTGAGCCTGATCGATTGGCTGTATGGCGCCGGCTTGCTGGCCGCCTCGCTGTTCGGCCTGATGCGTTTTGGCGCCTTCATGGATATCTATGAAAAGGTCATCCTGCTGGCCGCGGCGCCCACGTTCGCGTGGCTGGGCTGGTACTGGAAGCCCGTGCGCTGGCTGATCCCGCTGGCGGCCGTGCTGTCGCTGTTCGCCATCGAGCTGTACGCGGGCCACCTGGACATGGCGAACCAGAAATTCTTCCTGAAGTACATCTTGTCGAGCCAGTCCGCCATCCTGTGGATGGGCACCCTGTTCGTGCTGTCGACCTTGTTCTACTGGATCGGCCTGGTGGCGCGTTCGGAATTCGGCTCCTCCGTCGGCTCCCTGCTGTGCTGGGCCGGCGTGGTGCTGGGCCTGACGGGCATGCTGGTGCGCTGGTACGAGTCTTACCTGATCGGTGCCGACGTGGGCCACATCCCCGTGTCGAACCTGTATGAAGTGTTCATCCTGTTTTCCCTGATCACGGCCATGTTCTACCTGTATTACGAGCAGCACTATGCGACGCGCCAGCTGGGCGCCTTCGTCATGCTGGTCATTTCGGCGGCCGTCGTGTTCCTGATGTGGTACACGGTCACGCGCGACGCGGCGGAAATCCAGCCGCTGGTGCCGGCACTGCAAAGCTGGTGGATGAAGATCCACGTGCCTGCCAACTTCATCGGCTACGGCACGTTCGCCCTGTCGGCCATGGTGGCGGCGGCCTACCTGCTCAAATCGAGCGGCTATCTGGTCGACCGCCTGCCGTCGCTGGAAGTGCTCGACGACGTCATGTACAAGGCTATTTCCGTGGGCTTCGCTTTCTTCACGGTGGCGACCATCCTGGGCGCCCTGTGGGCGGCCGAAGCGTGGGGCGGCTACTGGTCGTGGGACCCGAAGGAAACGTGGGCGCTGATCGTCTGGCTCAACTATGCAGCCTGGCTGCACATGCGCTTGATGACGGGCTTGCGCGGCCGCGTCGCCTCGTGGTGGGCGCTGGTGGGCTTGCTGGTGACGACGTTTGCCTTCCTGGGCGTGAATATGTTCCTTTCAGGTTTGCACTCTTACGGCAAGCTGTAACGGTTTTCTGCATGACAGAAGCGTCATGAACGGCCCGGAAAAACTGGTGTAAGGTATATCCAATCACCTTTTTCCGGAGCCGCCATGTTGATCCAGCGCAGTCCCAACGGCATCGAGTTGCCGTATTCTTCCGAAATCACGCCGCGCGCCGTGTTTGAATCGCGCCGCAGCTTCATCAAGCAAGTGGCGCTGGGCTCGATCTCCAGCGCGGCCTTGCTGGAAATGGCCAGCCGCGAAGCGTTCGCGCAAGGCACGAATCCCAAACTGGCAGCCAAGCTCAATTCCGCCTATTCGGCGCTGGACAAGCAGACGGCCTATAAAGACGCTACCAGCTACAACAATTTCTACGAATTCGGCACGGACAAGAGCGACCCGGCGCAAAACGCGGGCACCCTGCGCACGCGGCCGTGGACGGTCAGCATCGAAGGCGAAGTCAAGAAACCGATGACCCTGGACCTCGACGCGCTGCTGAAGCTGGCGCCGCTGGAAGAGCGCGTCTACCGGCTGCGCTGCGTGGAAGGCTGGTCGATGGTGATTCCCTGGGTCGGTTATTCCTTTTCGGAAATCATCAAGAAGGTCGAACCGACGGGCAATGCCAAGTACGTGGAATTCATCACCCTGGCCGACAAGAAGCAGATGCCGGGCGTGGGCAGCCGCGTGCTGCAGTGGCCCTATACGGAAGGCTTGCGCATCGACGAAGCGAACCATCCACTGGCGCTGCTGACCCTGGGCATGTATGGCGAAACCTTGCCGAACCAGAGCGGCGCGCCCGTGCGCATGGTGTTGCCGTGGAAATATGGCTTTAAATCGGCCAAATCCATCGTCAAGATCCGTTTCGTCAAGGAACAGCCGCGCACGTCCTGGAACCTGTCGGCGCCGTCCGAATACGGTTTTTATTCCAACGTGAACCCGAACGTCGATCATCCGCGCTGGTCGCAGGCGTCCGAACGGCGCATCGGCGAAGACGGTTTTCTCGCGCGCAAGCGCAAGACCCTGATGTTCAACGGCTACAACGATGTCGCTTCCTTGTACGCGGGCATGGATCTGAAGAAGTTCTTTTAAGGAAAGACCATGGCCATCAATCCCTCGACCAGGCAGTTGTCGCTGTTGAAAAGCCTGATCTTTTTGCTGGCGCTGCTGCCATTCGCGCGCATGGTCTGGCTGACGTACACGGGCCAACTGGTGGAGCCGCTGGAATTCATCACGCGCGGCACGGGCGACTGGACCCTGTATTTCCTGTGCATCAGCCTGGCGGTGACGCCCTTGCGCCGCTTCACCCAATGGAATTGGCTGATCAAGCTGCGGCGCATGCTGGGCCTGTTCGCGTTTTTCTACGCGGCGCTGCACTTCACCACGTTTTTATGGTTCGATCACTTTTTCGATCTGCAGGAAATGTGGAAGGATGTGCTCAAGCGGCCGTTCATCACGGTGGGCTTCATTGCCTTTGTGTTGCTGATTCCGCTCGCCGTGACGAGCACGAACGGCATGGTCAAGCGCCTGGGCGGCAAGCGCTGGCAGTGGCTGCACCGGCTGATCTATGTGATCGCGCCGCTCGGCATTTTGCACTTCTGGTGGATGAAGGCGGGCAAGCACAATTTCGCGCAACCGATCCTGTTCGGGTGTATCGTCGCGCTACTGCTGTTAATTCGCGTATATTTTGCCTGGAATAAGCGCGTCAAAACTGCCAGGGCTGCGCATGCCGCCACCCCGGTGCGTTCCGTTTAGGTCGCCGGCACGATCACCGGTGGCGGCGGCACGGGGGCCGGTTCGACGGGGCCTTTCGCCGGTGCGCCCTTGGCCGCTGGCGGCTTGGGCAGGTACAGGGGGCCGGGCTGGCCGCAGCCGGCCAGAACGCTAGAAACCACAATGGCGATGCCGATATAAAACGCTGAGGATGACTTCACGATTAGAATCACGGTTTGATTAAGATCTTTGGAGTGTAGCATGAGCGAATCGGAATTCCTGGCCCTGGCCGAAGCCACCCTGACCCAGATCGAGGCGGCGCTGGACCGGCTGAACGATGAAGACGTGCTCGACGTCGAATGCAGCCGCAGCGGCAATGTGCTGGAAATCGAGTTCATCGATAACGGCACGAAAATCATCGTCAACAGCCAGGCTCCCATGCGTGAAATGTGGGTGGCCGCCCGTTCCGGCGGTTTCCACTACAAGCGCGTGGGCGACGAGTGGATCAACACGCGCGACGGCTCGGAACTGTTTGCGGCCTTGTCCAGCATGGCCAGCGAGCAGGCCGGCGCGCCCGTGGTGCTGAAGTAACTTTCGCCGCGGCAATAAAAAAGGGCAGCCTGCATGGGCTGCCCTTTTTGCTTGCGTAGGTCGGATGAGCGGGGCAATGCCACGCGTAATCCGACAACATGTGGCGCCGGCGTGGTGTCGGGTTACGGCCTGCGGCCTAACCCGACCTACTCCATGCGCTGCCGTCAGAATAACTCGTTCTTGACGGCTTCCTTGGCTTTTTCTTCCTCCGGCGTGCCGCGCGCCGCGCCTTCCAGGCTGCCCACGCCCGTGCCCGGCGGATTTTCCGCATAGTAGTACTCGTCGCCCACGTGGATCAGGCCTTCCGGCACGGCGCGTTCCTCGACGGGAATACTTTTCAGGGCTTTCGCCATGTAGCTGATCCAGATCGGCAAGGCCAGGCCGCCGCCCGTTTCCCGGTTGCCCAGGTTGCGCGGCTGGTCGTAGCCGATCCAGGCGATGCCCACCAGCTTGGCCTGATAGCCGGCGAACCACGCGTCGATGGAATCGTTGGTCGTGCCCGTCTTGCCTGCCAGGTCAGGGCGCTTCAAGGCCATGGCCTTATTTGCCGTGCCGAAGCGTACGACGTCGTTGAGCATGCTGTTCATCATGAAGGCATTGCGCTCGTCGATGACGCGGTTGGCTTCCTCGCCGGCCAGGTCCGGCTTGGCTTGCGACAGGATATTGCCGTCGCTATCGGTCACCTTGGCGATCAGGTACGGGTTGATCTTGTAGCCGCCGTTGGCGAACACGGCGTACGCACCCGCCATCTGCAGCGGCGTGACGTTGCCGGCGCCCAGGGCCAGGGTCAGGTACGGCGGGTTCTTGTCCGCGTCAAAGCCGAAGCGCGTCGCGTATTCCTGGCCATACTTGGCGCCGATCTTGTGCAGGATGCGGATGGAAATCATGTTCTTCGATTTCATCAAGCCCTTGCGCATGGTCATCGGGCCGTCGTATTTGCTGTCGTAGTTCTTCGGTTCCCACGCCTGGCCGCCCGTCTGGCCCGCGTCGAACGAGATCGGCGCATCGTTGATGATGGTGGCCGGCGACAGGCCCCGTTCCAGCGAAGCGGAATAGATGAAGGGCTTGAAGGCCGAACCGGGCTGGCGCCACGCCTGCGTGACGTGGTTGAACTTGTTGCGGTTGTAATCGAAGCCGCCCACCATGGCGCGGATGGCGCCGTCCGTGGTGCTGGCCGAGACGAACGCCGATTGCACTTCCGGCATCTGCGTCAGGACCCAGGCGTTGTTTTCCTGCATGACGCGGATCACGGCGCCGCGCTTGATGCGGCGGTTCGGCGCCGCTTTTTCCGACAGCCAGGCCGCGCCGAAGGTCAGGCCGGGGCCGGTAATGGTGATTTCCTCGCCGGCCGAGGTGACAGCCTGCAGCGATTTGGGCGAGGCTTGCAGCACCATGGCGGCGATGATGTCGTCGCTGTCCGGGTGGTCGGCCAGTTCCGTCTCGATCGCGTCATCGGCTTCGGACTTGGTTTTCGGAATCTCGATATACGCTTCCGGGCCGCGGTAGCCGTGGCGTTTTTCGTAATCCATCACGCCCTTGCGCAAGGCGATGTAGGCGGCGTCCTGGTCGGCCTTGGTAATGGTGGTGTAGACGTTCAGGCCGCGCGTGTAGGTGTCTTCCTTGAATTGCTCGTAGACCAGCTGGCGCGCCATTTCCGACACGTATTCCGCGTGCACGCCGAAGGCGCTGCTGTCGGTCTTCACTTTCAGCTCTTCATTCTTGGCTTCCGTGTATTGCTCTGGCGTGATATAGCCCAGCTGCGCCATGCGTTGCAGGATGTATTGCTGGCGCATGCGCGCGCGTTTCGGATTGACGACGGGGTTGTAGGCGGACGGCGCCTTCGGCAAGCCGGCCAGCATGGCCGCTTCGGCCACGGTCAGGTCCTGGATATTCTTGCCGAAATAGATTTGCGCGGCCGAGGCGAAGCCGTAGGCGCGCTGTCCCAGATAGATCTGGTTCATATACACCTCGAGGATCTGGTCCTTGCTGAGGTTTTTCTCGATCTTCCAGGCCAGCAAGACTTCATACGCCTTGCGTTTCAAGGTCTGTTCGCTGGACAGGAAGAAATTGCGCGCCACCTGCTGCGTGATGGTCGATGCGCCTTGCTTGGCGCCGCCGGTCAGGTTGTGCAGGGCCGCGCGCGTGATGCCCAGGTAATCGACGCCGCCGTGTTCATAGAAGCGGTCATCTTCGATGGCCAGCACGGCTTTCTTCATGACATCGGGAATATCCTTGATGTGCACCATGTTGCGCCGTTCCTCGCCGAACTCGCCGATCAGCACACTGTCGGACGTGAACACGCGCAGCGGCATCTTGGGCTTGTAATCGGTCAAGGTATCGAGCGCCGGCAGGTTCGGATAGGCCATGGCCAGGCCGAAGACCACCAGCAAGACGCCGACGATGCCCAGGCCCAGCAGCGATGCCAGGGCCATCAGCAGAAAACGTTTGGGTTTGCTGCCCTTGGTGGGCGGCTTCGAGCCAGCGGGGCCAGCAGATTTTGAAGATGTCATGCGTCGTATGTCTTTCGGTTAATTATGCCGGCCAATTATAAGCGAGCTTGCCGGGGTGGCAGCGCGCCGTGGCGCTTGCCGGGGGAGTGTTGAAACTTGCCGATACTCTATATAAGCGTGTATCGGCCCGCTGGCAACCAGGATTTGGTAACAATTATCCTGCGCCAGATCACGGCCCCGCCAGATAGGCGCCGCGCGCCGCAGACCCCGGCGTGAAATCCATTTACAAGCCAGTGCCGCCGGGACTAGGCTTTCGGATGGCAGGACCTCCTTCCACGCTGACGTTTCTCTATGAAAAACATGTCCATCAGCAGTTTTCTTGGCGTCGGCTTGCTGGGCGTCGACATCGCGGACGATGCCGTGCGCGTGGTCGAGCTGAGACGCCGGCGGGGAACACTGTCGTGCCGGCATTACGGCAGCGCCGCGCTGGCTGCCGGAATGATGCTTGACGGCAATGTCGAAGATTTGCCAGGTCTGGCTGCCGGCCTGCGCCTGGCATGCCGCGACAGCGGCAGTGGCTGCACGCGCGTGGCGCTGGCCATGCCGGCCACGGCACTGATCACGCACGCGATCCGCCTGCCCGCCGGGCTGCCGGAGGAACAGCTGGAAATCCTCGTGGAACTGGAAGCGGGACAATACATGCCGTTTGCGCTGGAAGACGCCAGCCTGGATTTTTTCATTCTCGGCCCCGCGCCGCCGCTTGCCGGCCAGACAGGCAGCGAGATCGACGTGCTGCTGGTGGCGGCGCGGCGTGCCAGCGTGCAGCGCCGTCTGGATGCGGCCAAGGCGGCCGGGTTGACGCCAGTCATCATGGATAGCGAGGCGCTGGCGTGCCAGGCGGCCGTTGCACAAGGGGGATGGCAAGCGCTGCCCGATGGCGGCCTCAGCTATCAGCTGGCCTGGGGCCTGGCCATGCACCGGTACGCCCGATGAAGGCCGTGGTGGAAGTGCCATGCATCAACCTTTTGCCGTATCGCCAGGCGGCACGCCGCAGGCGTATTCAGCTGCTGCTGTGGCAACTGGCCGGCGGGGCGCTGCTGGGATTGCTGCTGGCCTTGGCGGCAGGCGCCTGGCTGCAGCATCAGCTCGACGCGCAGCTGCACCGCCAGGAGGGCTGGCGCAATGCCATGCAGCAAGTCAATACCGTTCTCGCCACCGGCAAGCGGGTGCAGGGTGAAACGGCGGCCCTGCTGCTGCGCCAGCAGGCTATTGCCCGTTTGCAAGAACAGCGCAATGCCTGGGTGCGCATGCTGCAAGCCTTGGCCCAGGCGATGCCGGCCGGCGTGGCCTTGCATAGCGTGCGCCAGGAAACGGCGATGGTGCGCCTGCAAGGGCAGGCCGCTTCACAGGAAAAGGTCGCGGCATTGCTGCTGGCGCTGGCGCAGGCCGCGCCCTGGTCCAGGCCGGAAGTGATGGAAGTGCGCGGCGCGGCCGATGGCGCCGTGGACTGGACGATACGGCTGGCTTTGTCACCCGCTGAGCAATCTTAGTCGTGGAGGTTGATCATGCTGAGCTTGAAGATCGCGTCGCTGTGGCCGTTACCGGCGCGCCTCGCTTGCGCTGCCCTGGCCTGTACGCTGGTGGCCGCCCTGCTGCACCTTGCGTGGCTCGATGGACTGATGGCTGCCGTGCGTCTGGCGCACGGAGAGGAGGGCCGCCTGCGCGCCGCCTATCTGGCGGCGCAGACCAGGGCCAGCCAGTTGCCGCAGTGGCGCGCGCAGCAGCGCCAGGCGGGCGCCGAGCTGGCGCTGCTGGAACAGCAATTGCCCGACCAGCAAGCGATGGCGGTGCTGTTGACGGACATTAACGCCGCCGGCCAGTCGCGCGGTCTGCAATTTTCACTGTTCAAGCCGGGCGTGGCGCGGCCGCAAGCGCCGTATGTCGCCTTGCCGATCGCCATCCAGTTGCGCGGCGGCTATCACGCCATGGGCGCACTGCTGGCGGACCTGGCGCGCCTGCCGCGCATCGTCACTGTGCATGAACTGGCCTTGACCCTCGGCAAGGATCGCTTGCTGACCCTCGATGCCGTGCTGCAGGCGTATCGCCTGCCGGAAGCGGGGGAGCGGGCGGCGCAAGCGGCATTGCCGCTCAAGGCGGACGCGCCCGTGGCTGTGCCGGCATGGCGTCCGCTTGCCGCTGTCGCGCCGCAGCCCTACGATGCTGCCGCCCAGGCCGATCCATTTGATGCCTTGACGCCCGCGCCCGCGCCGGGACAGCGGGGCGGTGTGGCGGGGCCCGACCCCCGCCGTGTGCGCGAACCGCTGGAAAGCGTCGCCTTGCCGGCCATCCGCATGGTCGGCAGCGTGCAGCAGGACGGGCGCCTGAACGCGCTGCTGCTGGCGGGCCAGCGCGTGTACCGGGTGGCGGTGGGCCAGCATCTGGGGCAAGACCACGGCGTGGTGACGGACATCAGTGAACAGGCCGTGCAGTACCGTGAATTGCTGCGCGAGGCGGACGGCCCCTGGCGCGAGCGGCGCGGCAGCCTGACCTTGCAGGTGGCGGGGGCGAAGGCCGGCCTGCCGGAGGCGGCGCCATGAGGCCGCGCCGCATGCTCCTGGCCGCCATGCTGTGTCTGCATGCCTGCGGCCTTGCCCAGGAGGCGGTGGTGCACGTGTCGGCCCCGCGCCCTTACGCGGGCGAGAAGATATCCGTCGATTTCCAGAACGTGGGCGTGCGCGCGGCCCTGCACATCCTGGCCGACGCGTCCGGGCAAAACATCATCGCCAGCGACAGCGTGGCGGGCAATGTGACCCTGCGCCTGCGCGATTTGCCGTGGGACCAGGCGCTCGACGTGCTGCTGCAGGCCAAGGGCCTGGACATGCGGCGCAATGGCAACGTGCTGTGGATCGCGCCGCGCGAGGAAATCCTCGCGCGCGAAAAACTGGAGCTCGAAACGCGCGCGCAGATCGCCGAACTGGAACCCTTGCAGTCGGCCATCTTTCAGCTCAACTACCAGAAGGCCGAAGCGTTCCGCACCGTGTTCGGCCTGGACGCGGGGGAAGGGCGCAGCCGCCTGCTGTCGCGCCGTGGAAGCGTGCTGATCGAGCCGCGCACGAATCAGCTGTTCGTCACCGACGTGCCGGCGCGCCTGGAACAGATCCGCCAGCTGATCGACAAGACGGATATCGCCACGCGACAAGTGATGATCGAGGCGCGCATCGTCGAGGCGAACGACAGTTTCAGCCGCAACCTGGGCGCCCGTCTGGGTTTTACGGACCAGCGCCTGGCGGCGGGGCAGGTACCCGGTTTTTCATTGGGCGGCAGCGGGCGACGGGCGGCCATCGGCGGCACGTATCAGGGCGTGGGCGAGACGACGGGGCAAACGGTGGCGGGCGCCGGCGCTTTCGTGCCGAACACGCAGTTCGTCAACTTGCCGGCCGCCAGCATCAATGGCTTGCAGCCGGCCAGCTTCGCCCTGAGCCTGTTTTCGGCGGCTGCCAACCGTTTTTTGAACCTGGAACTGTCCGCGCTGGAAGCGGACGGCAGGGGCAAGATCATTTCCAGCCCCCGCGTGGTAACGGCGGACAAGGTGCTGGCGCTGATCGAGCAGGGCATCGAGCTGCCGTACCAGGTGGCCACCAGCAGCGGCGCCACGTCGATCACGTTTCGCAAGGCGAATTTGCGCCTGGAAGTGACGCCGCAGATCACGCCGGACGGCAACGTGGTGCTGGAAGTGGACGTCAACAAGGATAGCGTGGGCCAGGAAACCCGTTCCGGCTTCGCCATCGACACCAAGCACGTGCGCACGCAGGTGATGGTGGAAGACGGCGGCACGGTGGTGCTGGGCGGCATCTACCAACAGTCGGAACGGGGCACGGACAGCAAGGTGCCGCTGCTGGGCGACATCCCCGTGCTCGGTGTTTTTTTCCGCAGCAGGGGCCGCAGTCAAGAAAAAACGGAACTGATGGTGTTTATTACGCCGAAAATAGTGGCAGATCGGCCAGCAACACGTTAATGTCACATCTTTACGTTTAAGTAACAATGCAAACGAAAGCGGACTGATGGCGACTATGCGGAATTTTTCTTTTGGCAATACTTCTTGGAGTAGGGTATCGAACTGGCTGGCTTTGCTGGTCATTGGCACTGTACTGGCCGCGTGTGGCGGCGGTGGCGGTGATCCGACCCTGGGCGTCAAGGATGGCGCGAATGCCGGTGTCGGCAGTGTGGTACTGGTGGCTGGCGCAACGACGATTGTGGCTTCGGGCGCGGACGGCACGGAAGTCGTGCTGACGGCAGTGGTGAAAAATCCCGGCAATAATGCCATGGCAGGCCAGACGGTGACCTTCACGGCCAGTTCCGGCACCATCAGCAACACCAACCGCGTGACGGACGCGAATGGCACGGTGACGGAAAAACTCAGCGTGAAAGGCGATGCGAGCTTGCGCGACATCACCATCAAGGCCAGCAGCGGCGGCATCGAATCGGCCCCCGTGGTGGTCAAAGTCGTGCCCGTCACCTCCGGCATTGCCAGCTTGCTGCTGACGTCTTCCGGCGGCACCCTCGCTTCCTCGGGCGGTACCGCCGTCAACATGATCGCTTTTGTCAAAGACGCCAACAATGCCGTCGTGCCTAATGCCAGCGTGACGTTCAGCGCCGATTCGGGCGCGCTGGGTGCGACGAAGGTCAATACCAATGCCCAGGGACAGGCGCTGGTCAGCCTGAATACGGGTGGCGACGCCAGCTTGCGCACGATCAAGGTCACGGCCAGCGCCGGCGCACAGACGGCCAGCACGGACATCGGCGTCAGCGGCACCCGGCTGGTCATCAGTGCCTTTTCGACGGTCAACCTGAAGACGAGCACCGACATGGTGGTCAAGCTGGTCGATTCGAGCGGCAATCCCCTCGTTGGCAAGCCGGTGACATTCAGCGCCCGCAGCAATGCCATCACGGTCAAGGGCGGCGGCGGCAGTCCAGCGCTGACCGACAACAACGGCCAGCTGGTGTTGAGCTATAACGCCCAGACGGGCAGCAGCGACAGCATCAGCGTCAAGGCGCAGGGTGACAGCGTCGTGTTGCCAATTGCAATTAATGCATCGAACTTCACGATCAATGCCGTATCGGGCAGCAATGTTGTGTTAGCGACCCTGAACACGAATACCTGTTATGCGGTGACGGTGCATAGCGATGTGGCTGGCGTGCCACAAACGGGCAATGTGCGTTTCAGCACGTCGCGCGGCGCCATCTACCAGGATGCCGCCTGCGGCACACCATTGCAGGCGCCGCTGGCGCTGGTGGGCGGCAATGCCATAGCCTACGTGAAAGCCAGCGGCGCCGGCCTGACCGCCCTGACGGCGAAGTACGAAGACAGCGGCGTCTTGGTGCAGTCGGAAGTGGAGTTCGTTGCGCCACTGACGGCCCAGGCCACGATCAGCCTGCAAGCCGACCCGGCGGTCATCGGCGCCAACACGGCCGGCAGCACGGCGCAGCGCAGCGCCTTGCGTGCCATCGTGCGCGATGGCACGGCGGAAAACAACCTGGTCAAGAATGCGCAGGTGAGCTTCTCGATCCAGGCCGATGCCAGCAATGGCTCCCTGAGTTCCCCTTCGCTGGTTGCCACTGACAGCGATGGCGTGGCCACGGTCAGCTATATCGCGGGGCAGGGCACCACCGGCGTCGATGGCGTCGTTGTCAAGGCACAACTGCAGGGCGTGTCGAGCAATGCCGCCACGGTCAAGCTGACGGTGACGAAAAAATCGCTGTTCATCAGCGCCGGCAGCGGCAACGCGCTCGACGCCTCCGACAGCAGCACCTACCGCAAGACGTATAGCGTGTTTGTGACGGATGCCGCCGGTAATCCCGTGCCAGACGTGATCATCACGGCCGCTGCCTGGCCCCGCTATTATTACAAGGGTTATTTGCAATATTCCCTGCTTGCCCAGTCGTGGATAGTCGTCAGGACAGCGAACGCATGTGACAATGAAGACCGAAACCGCACTGGCGCCTTCGATCCGAATAACGACCTTAACCTGAATGGCCGTCTCGACCCGGGCATTCCGCTCAATCTGTCGACCGGCGGCAAGACGGACAGCTCGGGAACGGCGATGGTTACCCTGACTTATCCGCGCGACAGAGCCAACTGGCTGGACGTCGAATTGACGATTCGCGGCAATAGTTCCGGGACGGAGGCAACTTATGTCGGTTACACTTTGCTTCCGGGGCTGGCTACGGACTTTAACCGCGTGGATGTTTCACCTCCAGGCGTCATTAGTCCGTATGGACAAGCCACTGATTGTCGTAATCCAAATTAACTGTCGCAGCACATGCAAAATCTGTTTTTAGTAGGCCTCATGGGCGCAGGCAAGACCACGATCGGGCGCATCCTGGCCCGCAAGCTGGGCTTGCGCTTTGTCGATTCCGACCACGAAATCGAGGCACGCACGGGAGCGACCATCCCGTGGATCTTCGAAATCGAGGGTGAGGCCAGCTTTCGCCGGCGCGAGGCCGAGGTCATCCGCGACCTGAGCGCCCAGGAAGGCATCGTCATGGCCACGGGCGGCGGCGCCATCCTCAACGCCGACAGCCGCGCCTACCTGAAGGAGCGGGGCACGGTCGTCTACCTGCGCGCCAGCGTCAGCAACATCCTCGCGCGCACCAGCCACGACAAGAACCGCCCCCTGCTGCAGACGGCCGACCCGCGCGGCAAGCTGGAAGAATTGACGGCGCAGCGCGAGCCCCATTACATGGAAGTGGCCGACATTGTCATCGACACGGGCCGTCCTAACGTACAATCGATGGTTCAGACCATCCTGATGCAGCTGGCCAGCCTCGAATGCGAGGCCTCGCCCAACTGCGTCATTCATGCAGAGCCTTCGATGAACGAGCAATCCAAAATGTTGTTGAGCGTAGACCTCGACGAACGCAGTTATCCGATCGCCATCGGTCCCGGCCTGCTGGCCGATGCCGATGCGCTGCTGCGCCATATCAGCGGCCACAAGGTGGCCATCGTCACCAATACCACCGTCGCGCCGCTGTACCTGGGCCGCCTGCAGGCGGCGCTGGCCAGCGATGGCCGTGAAGTGATCAGCATCGTCCTGCCGGACGGCGAAGAATATAAAAACTGGGCCAGCCTGATGCAGATCTTCGATGCGCTGCTGGCCAATAAATGCGACCGCAAGACCACCCTGGTGGCGCTGGGCGGCGGCGTGATCGGCGACCTGACCGGCTACGCGGCCGCGAGCTACATGCGCGGCATCGGCTTCGTGCAGGTACCGACCACCCTGCTGGCGCAGGTCGATTCCTCCGTCGGCGGCAAGACGGGCATCAACCACCCGCTGGGCAAGAACATGATCGGCGCCTTCTACCAGCCGCGCGCCGTGATCGCCGACACCTCGACCCTGGAAACCTTGCCGGCGCGCGAGCTGTCGGCCGGCCTGGCCGAAGTGATCAAGCATGGCGCCATCATCGATGCCGCGTTTTTCGACTGGATCGAGGCGAACATGGCCAAGCTGATGGCGCGCGACAAGGGCGCGCTCGCGTATGCGATCGCCCGCTCGTGCGAAATCAAGGCCGACGTGGTGCGCCAGGACGAGCGCGAAGGCGGCTTGCGCGCCATCCTGAACTTCGGCCACACCTTCGGCCACGCCATCGAGGCGGGCCTGGGCTACGGCCACTGGCTGCACGGCGAAGCCGTCGGCTGCGGCATGGTGATGGCGGCCGACCTGTCGTGCCGCATGGGCTATATCGACCAGGCGGCAGTGGAGCGCGTGCGCAAGCTCGTCGCCGCCGCCGGTCTGCCGGTCAAGGCGCCCGACCTCGGTGTCGACCGTTGGCTGGAATTGATGGAAGTGGACAAGAAGAACGAGGGCGGCGCCATCAAGTTCATCCTGTTGAAACCCTTGGGCAGCCCGTGCATCACGTCCGCGCCGCACGAACTTGTGCTGGCCACCCTGGCCGCCGGAGTGCAATAACATGCTGCCCGAAGACTTCCTTGCTCCCTATGCGGCCCATTCGGCACAGGGGCAGGGACGTCGCTTTTCCGAGGCGGCGCACGCCTCGCGCAGCCAGTTCCAGCGCGACCGCGACCGCATCATCCATTCCTCGGCTTTCCGCCGCCTCGAATACAAGACCCAGGTTTTCCTCAACCACGAGGGAGACCTGTTCCGCACGCGCCTCACGCACAGCCTGGAAGTGGCACAGGTGGGCCGCTCCATCGCGCGCAACCTGCGCCTGAACGAAGACCTGGTCGAAGCCATCGCGCTCGCGCATGACCTGGGCCACACGCCGTTCGGCCACGTGGGCCAGGACGTGCTCAACGAGTGCATGCGGGAGCACGGCGGTTTCGAGCACAACCTGCAAAGCCTGCGCGTGGTCGACACGCTGGAAGAGCACTACGGCGCCTTCGACGGCTTGAACCTGATGTTCGAGACGCGCGAAGGCATCTTGAAGCACTGCTCGCTGGCGCATGCGCGCGAACTCGGGCCCGTGGCCCAGCGCTTCATCGACCGCACGCAACCGACCCTGGAAGCGCAGCTGACCAACCTGGCCGATGAAATCGCCTACAACAGCCACGATATCGACGATGGCCTGCGTTCGGGCCTGATCAGCATCGCCCAGCTGGAAGAAGTGGCATTCTTCGGCCGCCTGTGGCGCGACGTGCAGCAGGCGTTTCCCGGCCTGTCGGGCCGGCGCGCCATCTACGAAACCCTGCGCCGCCTGATCACGGCCCTGGCCGACGATCTGATCGTCACGTCGACGGCCCTGATTGCGGACGCCGCTCCCCGCGATGTCAGCGAAGTGCGCGCCAGCCCGCCGCTGATCCGTTTTTCGGACGCCATGCGCACGGACGCGACGGAGCTGAAGCGCTTCCTGCGCGCGAACCTGTACCGCCACTACCAGGTCAACCGCATGCGCGTCAAAGCGAGCCGCATCGTGCGCGAACTGTACGACAGCTTCATGGCCGAACCGGCGCTGCTGCCGCCCGATTATCAGGTCAGCGGCGATGATGTGACAAAGCAGGCGCGCAAGATCGCCGACTACATCGCCGGCATGACGGACCGCTACGCGATCCGCGAGCACCGCCGGCTGTATTCTCTCGACGAGCTGTAACGGTCACTGCGTGGACTGCATCCCCGCCTTCATGTCGGGTTACGCCGTGCCGGCTAACCCGACCTACCAATGCAAGCGGTCATGGGGAATCTGACGTAGGTCGGATTAGCGCAGCGTAATCCGACATGTCTGCGCGATACCACGACACTTCATGCCAGCAAGGTTGTCGGATTACGCGCTGGCGCGCCTCGGCGGCCCCGCTAATCCGGCCTACTCCGCATTGTCGATCCTGTCAATCGGCATGATCATCTAGGTTCCCGCACGATCACCCCAATACCCCTGTAGCCCCTTCTTTTCTATCATGGCAGCAAGTCAACAAGGGCTTGCCGCCCATAGTCAAGGAGAGTGTCATGATCGAATCGCGCCGCAGTTTCTTGCGCGCCTTGCCCGCCATTACCGTCGGGGCAGCCATCGCGCCGCTGCCCGGCAAGGCCGCCACCAGGGGCGAGGGCGGGCAGCGTTGGGCGATGGTGGTCGACGTGCAGAAATGCATCGGCTGCCAGGCGTGCACGGTCTCCTGCATCATGGAAAACGCCGTGCCGGAAAACAGCTTCCGCACCGTCGTCTCGACCTATGAAGTCAAGGAAGAGAACCGCTGCGGCACCTATATGCTGCCGCGCCTGTGCAACCACTGCGCCAATCCTCCCTGCATTCCCGTCTGTCCCGTGGGCGCCACCTTCCAGCGCAAGGATGGCGTCGTCGTCGTCGACGGCGACCGTTGCGTGGGCTGCGCCTACTGCGTGCAGGCTTGTCCCTACGATGCGCGCTTCATCAACCACGAGACGGGCAAGGCCGACAAGTGCACGTTCTGCGCGCACAGGGTCGACGAAGGCTTGCTGCCGGCCTGCGTGGAAACCTGCGTGGGCGGCGCGCGCATCTTCGGCGACCTGAATGATCCGGACAGCATGGTGCACCAGCTGCTGACCGAGAACAAGGTGAAGGTGCTCAAACCCGAGCAGGGCACCCAGCCCCACGTGTTTTACCTGGGACTGGACACGCGCTTCGCCGGCCACGTCGAGGGCGAAGCGACTCTTTGGCAACCGAGCAAACACGGGAAATAAACCATGGACAGCCACATCACCGAAATTGTCAACGTCACGCGCGAAGCGGCATGGCTGCCGTGGGCGGTGCAGTATTTTTTCCTCATCGGTCTCAGTTACGGCAGCTTCATGCTGACCCTGCCGTACTTCGTCTTCGGCCGCAAGGCGTATGAACGCCTGGGACGCATCGCGCTGCTGGCGTCCCTCGTCTGCGGCATGACGGCGCCCGTGGCGCTGCTGGCCGACTTGCACGGGCCGGGCCGCTTCTACCATTTCTATATTTACTTCCAGCCGCAGTCGTGGATGTCGTGGGGCTCGTTCTTCATTCCCCTGTATCTGGGCTGCTTGATGCTGTACGCGTGGCTGGCGCTGCGCGTGGACTTCGCCACGCGGGGGCAGGGTCAGGACCGCCTGGCCTTTGCCTATCGCCTGCTGGGACGTGGCGGCGCCGCATCGCGCAAGGCCATCGTCACCGCCGCCGCCTTCACCCTGCTGGCCGCCTTCGTGGTGGGCCTGTACACGGGCATGGAAGTGATGGTGGTGCGTGCCCGTCCCCTGTGGTTTACGCCCTTCCTGCCGGCGCAATTTGCCGCCACGGCCTTTGTCGGGGCGGTGGGCCTGGCGCTGCTGTTCAACCGCTTCCTGCCGGGCCGCGACCAGGCGCTGGAAGTGTCCTTGAACCGCGCGCTGGCCCTGTCGCTGGCGCTGGTGCTGGCCCTGGGCGGCGGCTGGCTGTTCGTCAGCCTGTCCGGTGTGAGCGCCAGCCACAGCATGGCCTTTACCCAGGTGGCGGGCATGCCGCAATGGCAGTTCACGGCCGTCTGGGCCGTTCTGTCGTCCATCGTGCCGATGGCCCTGGCCATCTGGCGTCCCGCCACGAGTGGCCTGGTCAATGGCCTGATCGCGCTGCACAGCGCCTGGATGATGCGCTGGACGATCTTCATCGGCGGCCAGAACATCCCGAAGACGGGCGCGGGCCTGTACGACTACCACCTGCCGATGGGGAACGACGGCTTGATGGGGATTATCGGCACGGCGGGCCTGTGGATCGCGCTGCTGTTGCTGATGCTGGAATTTTTGCCATGGGCCGGACGCGTCGTCGCTGCACGCAGCCGTCCCGCCATGGCCACGCACTGAGGAGTCAACAATGAACGATCAAATACACAACGACGACCGCAACGACGTCCCTGAAGACGAAAAAGAAAAACGCCGCAAGCTGCTGCGCTACGGCGCCATCGGCGGCGGGCTGGCCGCGTTTGCCGCCAGCTTTTCCACCACGGCCGGCCGCATGGTCGACCACGCGCTGGGCAAGGACAAACCCGTACAGCGCTTGCACGGCAATTCGCTGGCGCCCGAGTTTTCCGTCGACACGGCCACGGGCAAACTGACGGTCAATCCCGACCAGCAGGTCAGCTACACCATGTGCATGGGCTGCACCACGTTTTGCGGCGTGCGCGTGCGCCTGGATAAAAAAAGCGGCAAGGTGCTGCGCGTGGCGGGCAATCCGTACAGCCCCCTGTCGGCCGATCCGGCGCTGCCGTACCAGACACCGATACGCGACAGCTTCATTTCCCTGTCGCGTTTCGAGGAAAAGGGCTTGAAGGGGCGCTCCACCGCTTGCGGCCGCGGCAACGGCGTGCTGGAACAGATGGAGTCGCCTTTCCGCGTGCTGGCGCCCATGAAGCGCGTGGGACCGCGCGGCGGCGGCCAGTGGGAGCCGATCGCCTTCGACCAATTGGTGAAGGAAGTGACGGAAGGCGGCGACCTGTTTGGCGAAGGCCACGTGCAGGGCTTGCGCGCCTTGCGCGAGCTGGAAAAACCGATCGATCCGGCGCAGCCGGAACTGGGTCCGCAAGTGAACCAGGTGGGCCTGATGTGCAGTACCGACGATGGCCGTCTGGCGTTCGGCACGCGCTTTTTCAAGCAGTCGTACGGCAGTTTGAACCTGGTCAATCACGGTTCGTATTGCGGCGGCGCCTATCGCAGCGGCTCGGGCGCCATGTTCGGCGACATGAAGAAAATGCCGCACGCAAAAGTGGACCTGGAAAACACGGAGTTCTGTATTTTCGTCGGCACGGCACCGGGCAATGCGGGCAACCCGTTCAAGCGCCAGGGCACCTTGATCGCGAAGGCCCGCTCGGGCAAGCGCGCATTCAGCTACGTCGTCGTTGACCCCGTGCTGACGAACGCGGACAGCCTGGCCGCGGGCGACCGCAGCCGCTGGGTGCCGATCAAGCCCGGTACGGATGGCGCGCTGGCCATGGCCATGATCCGCTGGATCATCGAGCACGAACGCTATGACCGCAACTTCCTCGTGCAGCCGAACCTGAAGGTGGCGGAAGCGGCGGGCGAGGCCGCCTGGTGCAATGCCACGCATCTGATCATCAGCGAAAAGGGCCATCCGCGCGATGGCCGTTACCTGCGCGCGTCCGACATCGGCGCGGTGGAACTGGCGGAAGAGGAGCGCTACAAGGATGGCGACGCGTTCTGCGTGATCGACGCGGCCACGCAAGCGATCGTGCCGCACAACGCCGCCAAGGGCGAAGCGCGCCTGTTCTTCGACGGCCCGCTGGACGTGGCCGGCGCGCCGCTGCACCTGAAGACGGCCATGACGATGCTCAACGAAGAAGCGCAGCGCCACAGCATGGAGGACTATTCCAGCGCCTGCGGCATCCCGCTTGACATCATCGAAGGCCTGGCGCGGGAACTGACCAGCCACGGCAAGCGCGCCGCCGTCAATGCGCACGGCGGCATGATGTCGGGCGCCGGCTTTTATAACGCGTATGCGCTGGTCATGCTCAATACCCTGATCGGCAACTTGAACCGCAAGGGCGGCACCCTCGTCAACGGCGGCAGCTTCAAGGATGCGGGCCCTGGCCCGCGCTACAACCTCGAGAGTTTCGACGGCGAGATCAAGGCTGCCGGCATGCCCATCGGGCGCAACGTACCGTATGAAAAAACCTCGGAATTCAAGCTGAAGAAGGAAGCGGGCAAGGCGTATCCGGCCAAGGCGCCGTGGTATCCGAACGCGCCCGCGCTGGCGACCGAGTGGCTCACCAGCGCCATGAACGGCTATCCGTACACCTTGAAGGCGCTGATCCTGTGGAGCTGCAATCCCGTGTACGGCATCACGGGGCTGCGCGCGCAGATCGGCAAGGAGCTGGCCGATCCGAAGAAGATTCCCCTGATCGTCGCCATCGACCCCTTCATCAATGAAAGCTCCGCGTTTGCCGACTACCTGCTGCCCGATACCTTGCTGTATGAAAGCTGGGGCTGGGCCGGCGCCTGGGGCGGCATGCCCGTCAAAATGAGCACGGCGCGCTGGCCCGTGGTCGAACCGCGCGTGCAAAAGACGCCGGACGGCCAGACCATCTGCATGGAATCGTTCTTCATCGCGCTGGCAAAAACGATGGCCTTGCCCGGCTTCGGCCCGGAAGCCCTGCAGGACATGGATGGCCAGCGCTTCCCCTTGCAGCGCGCGGAAGACTGGTATCTGCGCGGCGGCGCCAACATCGCCTGGCAGGGCAAGACGGCCGTGCCGGAGGCGAGCGACGACGACATCGCGCTGTCCGGCGTGGCGCGCATCCGCCCCGAACTGGAGCGCACCCTGAAGCCGGAAGAGTGGCGCAAGGTGGCCTTCATGCTGGCGCGGGGAGGGCGCTACCAGAGCTATGGCGAGATGTTCGGCTTGCGCCTGCCGCCGCCAGCGAATGCCAAGGCGCCCGCGGCGCCTGTCCCGGTGGCCGACGAGGCGCCGTATCCGCAGGACTGGTCCACGCACCGCTACCTGAAACCGATGATGCTGTACAACGAGGGGCTGGGCGTGAGCAAGAACAGCTTGAGCGGCAAGCGTTTCCCCGGCACGCCCGCGTGGAGGGTGGCGGCGTTTGCCGACGGCACGCCCGTGCGCAAAACCTACCCTGCCAGCGAATGGCCGTTCGAATTGATCAGCTTTAAATCGGCGCTGCAGAACTCGTACAGCATCGGCGCGCGGCGCTTGCGCGGCATCCATCCGGACAACCCCATCGCCGTGCATCCCGACGATGCGGCACGCCTGAAGCTGGAAAATGGCGACCAGATTTATCTGGAGACGCCGGGCGGCAGGGCCAGGGCCACGGTGATGCTGCGCCATGGCGTGCAGCGCGGCGTGATCGCCGTCGAACACGGTTTCGGCCACAAGGAGCACGGCGCGCGCGCCCACCGCATCGGCAAGCTGCGCCAGCCCGACGAACCGGCCATCGGCGCGGGCATCAACCTGAACGACCTGGGATTGACGGACCCGAGCCGCGGCGACAAGAACGTGTTCGTCGATCCCGTCTCGGGCACGTCGGTGCGGCAGGGGCTGCCGGCGCGCATCGTGCGGGCTTAAATTGCGCCGCCGGCCATCAGCAGCCGGGCCACCTCGGCTGCTGAATGCAGGCCCAGTTTTTCCATCGCGTTATGGCGGTGCACCTGCACCGTCTTGTCGCTGATACCGAGTTCGCGGGCGATGACTTTCGAAGCCTTGCCTTCGGCCATCAGCAGCGCCACTTCGTGCTCGCGCGCGGTGAGCCTGGCCAGCGCCGTTTGCGCCGTAGTCGCGCTGGCGGCGCTACGGCTTTCTTCCACGCTGCGGGCCACGGCCCGGCTGACGGCATCGAGCAGCACCTGGTCCTTGCACGGCTTTTCCAGAAAATCGCAGGCGCCCGCCTTCATCGTCTGCACGGCCATGGCCAGGTCGCCGTGGCCGCTGAGGAAAATCACGGGCAGCGATATGGCGTGTCCGGTCCTGTTATTCAACTCCTGCTGCAGTTCCAGCCCGCTCATCAGCGGCATGCGCACGTCGAGCAGCAGGCAGCCCGGCACATGGCCTTCGTAGCGCTGCAGGAAGTCGCGCGCCGATTCGAACGTCTGCACTTGCCAGCCGGCCGAATCGAACAGATAGGCCAGCGAGCGGCGCATGGCGGCGTCGTCGTCGACGACAAAGATGATCGCATCGCTTTCGTTCATGGTGTTTCCTTATCTGCTTCCATATGCGTATCTTCGGGCAGGCGGAACCAGACCGTCAAGCCTGGCGCATCGGCGTTGGCATGGGCCGACAGGCTGCCGCCGAACGACTCGATGATGCTTTTGCTGAGCGACATGCCCAGTCCCAGGCCTTCGGCCTTGGTGGTAAAGAAGGGTTCGAACAGGCGCGCCATCTGCGCCGCATCGAGGCCGCAGCCGGCGTCGCGCACGGCCACCGTGCAGGCGCCGTTTTCCCGGTGCAGCAGCACGCCGATCGGATGCTGCGGATGGTCGTTTTCCACCTGCGCGTCGAGCGCATTTTTCAATAAATTGAGCAGCACCTGCTGCACTTGCTGCGGGTCGGCCAGCACGCGCGGTGCAGCGCTGACCGCCTCGTGGCGCCAGCTGATATTGGCTTGCGGATGGGCCGCGCGGAACAGCGATACCGCTTGCTCCACGGCGTCGGCCAGGGCGAAGGCCGTACTGTGCGCGGGACGCTTTTGCGCCATCGCGCGGATGTGCCGGATGATGGCGCCCGCGCGTTCGCTTTGCGTGGCGATTTCCTGCGCGCCATCGAGCAGCGGCGCCGCATCGAGCCGCCCCGCCGTGATGCGGCGCGCCATGCCGCGCGCGAAATTGCCGATGGCCGCCAGCGGCTGGTTCAATTCGTGCGCGATGGCGCTGGCCATCTCGCCCAGGATGGCCAGGCGCGCCGTGTGGTCGAGCGTGGCCTGGCGCTGGCGCGCCTGTTCTTCCAGCGCGCGCTGCTGGTGCTGGGCCGCGCGCAATTGTTCCGTGCGCCGGCTGACCAGGTATTCCACGCGCACCGTATGCACGGCCCAGGCCACCAGCAAGGCCAGCACCAGCAGCATCCAGCCCCAGTAGCGGCGCAGGGCCGTCTCGAACGTCAGCTTGTTCAGGTAGGCGTAGGGGCCGATGCGCAGTTCGCGGAACAGTTCGTCGACGATCTGGTAGTCGCTGGGCACCGTCCAGCTGTAGCCTTCGCCGGTGCGCGGCATGGCCAGCAGGGCCTGCGCCACTTTTTTCGCCAGCGCCGGCGGCGTCTGGCGCAGGGCCACGAAGGGCCAGTCCGGATACAGCCGCGACGAGCTGGCGCAGCGAAAACCGGGAATCGGACGCGTGGTGATGACGCGCAGTTCCTCGGCCCGTACTTCGCCGCTTGCCACCATCTGTTCCAGCAGACAGGTGCGCACGATGCCGGCATCCATGCGGCCCGCGCGCACGGCCTCGACGATCTGCTGCGAGGGAAAGCCGCTGTAGCGCAGGCTGGCAAAATCGTGCGTGGGATCGATGCCCGCTTCCTGCAGTTCGCGCGCGGCGATCTGGTAGCCGCCAAACGCGTCGGGCGCCACGGCCATCACGTTCCTGCCCGCCAGGTCGGCCAGGTCGTGCAGCGGCGACGCGCTGCGCACGACGATGGCCGAGCCGATGGCCTGGCGCGGCGAGTCCGTCCACGGCGATTCGAGCGTGGCGATGCGGCTGGCGCCGTCGCTGTGTTCGAGCGCCACGTAGTGGCCGCTGCTGGTGATGGCAAAGGCGATGGCCTGCGCCTGTACGGCGCGCGTCAATCCCGCCTGGTCATAGTCGGCCAATGTAAAACGGATGCCGGGAATGCTCGCCTGCAGGTGGCGCGTCACGTACGACCAGTCCTGCTGCACGGCGTCGCCGCCCTTGTAGGCCAGCACGCCGATGCGTACCTCCGGCAGCGCGTCAGCCGCTTGAGTGCCGTGCAAACACAGCGCCGCCAGCGTGAACAGTAATAAACGCCGCACTAGAACATGCTGCGCTGCGCCAAACGCGCATCGCCGAACAGGTCGAGCAGCAGTTTCTTGATCGGCGCGGGCAGCGGCGCGTCGGCGATCTTCGCGCCGTCGTACCAGACGTGCGTCGCTTCCCCGGCCAGCGCCAAACGGCGCGCCAGGGTGATGCGGCAGGGGACGATGTGCAGCTTGTAGTGGGTAAACACGTGCACGATGGGCAGCAGCCGTTCCTGCGTTTCGATGGCGCCGAACGGCGCCACGGCGCGCGCCAGCGCCTCCTGGCTTATCTCGCGCGGTGCGTCTGCATCGGCCAGCACGTGGCCGTCGAGTTCGGGCAGCGACAGCAAGCCGCCCCAGATGCCGGAGCCGGGGCGCTGCTCCAGCAGCACCTGGCCGTCGTCGATGATGGCCAGCATGACGGCGTGTTTTTCCGGGCTGGTTTTCTTCGGCTTGCGCACAGGTAAGTCTTTGACGCGATGGGTGGCGTATGCCACGCAGCGCGGCTGCAGCGGGCAGCGGCCGCAATCGGGGCTGCTGCGCGTGCACAGGGTGGCGCCGAAGTCCATCAAGCCCTGCGTGTAGGCTTCGATACCTGTTTCAGGCAGCAGCGCCTCGGCGCGGCGCCACATGGCTTCCTCGACCCGTTTTTCGCCGGGATAGGCGTCGATGCCGAAGGTGCGCGCAAACACGCGCTTGACGTTGCCGTCCATGATGGCCGCGCGCGTGCCGCTGGAAAACGCGGAGATGGCGGCCGCCGTCGAGCGGCCGATGCCGGGCAGCTCGGCCAGTAGCAGCGGGTCGCTGGGGAACACGCCGTCGTATTCGGCCACCACGCGCTGCGCGCACTTGTGCAGGTTGCGCGCCCGCGTGTAGTAACCGAGGCCGCTCCACTGCGCCATCACGTCTTCGACGGGCGCGCTAGCGAGGTCGCGCAGGGTGGGAAAGCGTTCGAGGAAGCGCGCGTAGTAAGCGAGTACGGCGGTGACCTGCGTTTGCTGCAACATGATTTCGGACAGCCAGATCAGGTAGGCGTCGCGCGTGTTTTGCCACGGCAGCGCGTGGCGGCCATGCTGCTTTTGCCAGGCGATGACGGTGGCGGAAAAAGTCGGGTCGATATAGTCTTCCAGGGGGGGCGCGCCCGTGGCGGGCGAGAGCGGATGCAGCAGACGTTTCATGCAGGATTCCAGTGTTGTATTCAGTGCGTAGGGTTCATGCGGCGCTGGCTGCGCGCAAGGCCGCCAGCAATTGCGCCAGTTGCGCCTTGTCGCGTTCGAGCGCCGCCAGGCTAGCCTCGAAGCCGGCGATTTTCTGTTCCAGGCTGCCCGTGGCGTCGTGGATGCGCTGGATCGAGGCAAAGCGCAGTTTCAGCTGTTCCTTGTACTCGACGATCTGCGCTTCGAGGGGCGCCATGATAACTTTCAGCCAGGCGCTGGCATCGTCATTGGCGTTGGTGAAACTGCGGCGCACGCGCGAGGAGATGGTGTCGAAGAATTTTTCCATCAGCACGACGCGGCTGGTGGTCAGCAGGGTCGCCGTGCCGAACTGCTTATGGTAGACGGCCTCGATGTCGGCGATCTCCTGGCGGTAGCGGGCCAGCGAAAACGGCATCGGCAAGGCCAGCGCCAGGCCATGTTCGGAAGCGAATTTGCGGTACATCACGTTCATCATTTCGGTGATCTCGGCCGTCTTGCCTTCCGAGCGGTCGAGGTTCTGGCCGATGCGCTCGAAATACTGGCGCACGGCTTCGCGCAGGCCCGTGAAAAAGCGGCTGCGCTGCATGGCCGCGCGCACGCCGTCGATATCGTCGCGCACGATGTCCATGCCCAGGCTTGTGTACAGTTCCGTCGACAGGCGGGTAAACACGGCGCGCGTGGCCTGCAGCTTGAACAGGCTGCTGTCGAATTCCTTCTTCTCGATGTCGACGCGCCGCATCATGTGGGCGATCACGCTCTGGTTCTTGCCGCGCAGGCTGTGCAGTTCGTGCAGCTGCTCGGCGATGCCGCGCGCGCGGGCCGCCGCCTGCACCTGCTGCGCCGCTTCGATGGCGTCCAGGTCGAACGCCAGCTGGCGCCGGATGATGTCCTTGCGCGCGGGGATCAGCTCCTCGAACAGGGCCGTCTCCAGCGCCTGCAGGCGGCTCTTTTCCAGCAGCGCCGCATCGTGGTTGATCTTGCCCACCAGGGCCTTCTGCGCCGAGACGGGAAACACCTGGCCAGCATCCAGCGTCAGCAGATGCGCCACGCTGGCCTGCTGGCGTTCGATCGCCTGCGCCACCTCGGCATCGCCGCGCAATTCATCCCACATGCTGTCGATCTTGTTGAGCACCACCAGGCGTCCCGCGCCGGCGCCGATATGGTTGCGCCAGACCTCGATGTCGCTGCGCGTGACGCCCGTGTCGGCCGCCAGGATGAACAGCACCGCGTGCGCATTCGGGATCAGGTTCAGGGTCAGTTCCGGCTCCGTGCCGATGGCGTTCAGCCCTGGTGTATCGAGGATGACCAGGCCCTGTTTCAGCAGCGGATGGGGGAAGTTGATGATGGCGTGGCGCCACATCGAGATTTCCACCTGGCCGTGCTCGTCGAGCATGGCGGGCGCGTCCGCATCCTCAGCGTCGTACAGGCCGTAGCGCGCCGCTTCTTCCACGCCGACTTTTTTCGTCAGGCTGACCTGGCGGATGGCTTCCTGCATGTCGCCGCCCGCCTCGATATTCAGGGGCAGGACGGTCCAGGCGGCGGGGAGTTCGCGGTAGTCGCTGGTCGACAGGTTCTGCGCGCGCGTCTCGATGGGCAGCAGGCGGATCGATGGCGGCCAGGCCGCGTCGTACAGCAGTTCGGTGGGGCACATGGTGGTGCGGCCCGCGCCCGAGGGCAGGATGCGCTGGCCGTAGCCGGCAAAGAAGATGGCGTTGATCAGCTCGGATTTGCCGCGCGAGAATTCCGCCACGAAGGCGACGGATAGACGGTCATCGAGCAGACGGGAGCCACAGCGCGCCAGGCGCAGCGCGGAGGCGCCGTCGACCAGGCCCGCCGCGCCGGCGGCTTGCCGGTATGCCTGCAAGGCGGCCTGCACGTCCTGGCGCCATGCGCTGTATTGTTCCAGGTCTCTGACCATCTGGCTCCCTCTGTGAGTGTGCTTACTTTTGACAATGCACGCAGTAGAACGTGGAACGCTGTCCCTGCACGATTTGCCGGATAGGCGCGCCGCAGACGCGGCAGGGCTTGCCCGCGCGGTTGTACGTGAAATACGTCTGCTGGAAGTAGCCGGACTGACCGTTCACTCCGATGAAGTCGCGCAGGGTGCTGCCGCCCTGCACGATGGCTTCGGCCAGCACGTCGCGGATCGCCTGCGCCAGTTTTTCATAGCGGGCCAGACCGATGCGCCGGGCCGGCGTCTTCGGGTTGATCCCCGCGCGGAACAGGCTTTCGGAACAATAGATATTGCCCACGCCGACGACGATGTCGCCCGCCATCAGCACCTGCTTGATATTGGTGCCCTTGTTGCGCGTTTTCTCGAACAGCAACTGGCCCGTGAAGCCGCCTTCGAGCGGCTCCGTGCCCAGGCCGCGCAGCAGCGCGTGGCCGTCCAGCGGGCCGTCGGCCTCGTCGTGCCACAGCACGGCGCCGAAGCGGCGCGGGTCCGTCATGCGCAGCACCTGGCTGCCGCCGTCCTCATCCTCCACGACGAGGTCGAAATGGTCGTGCTTTTGCGCTTCCGTCCCCGTCGGCAGCACGCGCAAATGGCCGGACATGCCCAGGTGGATGATCAGGGTGCCGTGGCGGAAGTGGATCAGCAGGTATTTGCCGCGCCGCCCCGTCAGGCCGATGGTTTGCCCCGACAATTGTTCGCCCAGGGCAGGGGGGAAGGGCCAGCGCAGGCCGTCGCGGCGCAGCACGACGGAGCGCACGGCGCGCCCTTCGAGGTGGGGCGCGACACCGCGCCGTGTGACTTCGACTTCTGGCAATTCTGGCATAGGGCTCGAATGGTTGAAAACCGGGTAAAAAACAGGCGGCTTGCGGGCCGAGGGCTGGCTTTGGCAGGCCACGCCGCCGCGACGTATATATTTCGTTACATACGTGAAGTACGCGATAGCCGCGTTGGGCGTAGAATCAAACTTTGCCGTTTAGCCAGGATCAGCCTTTGAAAAACGCTTTCGCCATTGTAACCTTGTCCGCCCTGATGGCCACGCATGCCATGGCACAGACGCCTGCCGTCCCCGCCGATGCCGCGGCCAGCCCCCCTGCGTCCGCGCCCGCGCCGCAGGAAGAGGGCGCGGACGCCAAGGCGGACGGTTTGCCCAAGGTCGAGTTGAGCAGCGATTTGCTGTACAAGCTGACCAAGGCCGAAATGGAATTCAAGAGCGGCCAGTGGCAGGGGCCGTACGTGACGATGATGGTGGCGGCGCAGCAGACGCGCGATCCGCGCCTGGCGCGCCGCGCTTCCGAAATGGCGCTGGCCGCCAAGCAGGGCAGCGAGGCGCTGGCGGCCATCCGGCTGTGGCGCGAGCTGGCGCCCGACTCGGACGAGGCGACGCAGTTCTTCCTCGGCTTTGTCGTATTGACGGACAAGATCGAGGAAGCGGAACCGATCTTCGCCGAACGCCTGGCCAATGCGCCGCAAGGCGCACGGGGCGTGGCCCTGTTCCAGATGCAGCAGATTTTGTCGCGCTCGAATGACAAGCTGTACGCCTATTCGATGGTGACGCGCCTGGTGCAGCCCTACCTGGACATGTTCGAAGCGCACCTGGTGCTGGCGCAGGGCGCCCTGTCGATCGGCGAGCGTGAGCGCGCCATCGGCGAAGCGAACAAGGCGCTGGCCATCAAGCCGAATTCCGAGCTGGCCGTGCTGACCCTGGCGCAGGTGACGGGCGAACCGGAGGCGGCGGGCAAGGTGCTGGCCGCGTTCCTGCAAAAGAACCCGGACGCCGTCGAAGTGCGCGGCGCATACGCGCGCCTGCTGGTCGAGCAGAAGCAGCTGGAACCGGCGCGCGAGCAGTTCCTGCTGCTGCTGAAAAGCGCGCCCGATAACGTGGGCGCCCTGTATGCGCTTGGCATCGTGGCGCTGCAGCTGGAAGACACCAAGGGTGCGGAGCAGTACTTCAAGCGCTTCCTGGCCGTGCTCGAAAAATCCCCCGGCGACACGCGCGATCCGTTCAAGGCCCTGATGATCCTGTCGCAGATCGCCGAGACGCGCGGCGACACGGCGGGCGCCATCGCCTGGCTGGACAAGGTCGACAACAGCGCGTCGGCCGGCTATGTCGAGGCGCGCTTGCGCCGCGCCCAGCTGATCGCCCGCGGCGGCAATCTCGATGCGGCGCGCAAGGCGCTGACGGAAATCGAAACGGACGATCCGGCAAGCCAGGCGCAGGTGCTGCTGGTCGACGCGCAATTCCTGCGCGACGCCGGCTATGTGCAAAGCGCGTACACGGTGCTGGAAAACGCCTTGCTGCGCTTCCCCGACAATCCGGAACTGCTGTACGACTACGCCTTGCTGGCCGAGCGCCTGGACAAATTCGAGCTGATGGAAGCGAGCCTGCGCCGCGTGATGGCGCTGGCGCCCGACAACCAGCATGCGTACAACGCGCTCGGTTATTCTCTGGCCGAACGGGGTCTGCGCCTCGAGGAAGCCCATGCGCTGATCGACAAAGCCCTGCAGATGGCGCCGGGCGACCCGTTCATCATGGACAGCATGGGCTGGGTGCAATTCCGCATGGGCAACCTGGCCGCCGCGGAAAACGCGCTGCGCCGCGCCTATGCCGTGCGCAGCGATCCGGAAATCGCCGTCCACCTGGGCGAAGTGCTGTGGCAGAAGGGCGACAAGGCCGAAGCGCAGAAGCTGTGGCGCGAGGCGCAAGGCAAGGACCCGAAAAACGATGCGCTGAAAAGCACGCTGGCGCGCCTGAATGTCAGTCTGTGATTGAATCGATTAACTCAACTATAAAAAACCAGCGCCATGGCGCTGGTTTTTCCTTGTGCCCATGTTAAAAAAACTGCTTCCCCTCGCTCTCGTCTGCCTGTCCCTCTCGGCCTGCTCGACCCTGAGTTCCCCATTCTCGTCCGGCGCCGCGCCATCCGCCAACACCGTCGCGCCCTACCGCGAACAGGTGGAGCTGACGGGCCGCCTGAACGTCGTGTACCAGAAGGATGACAAGCCCGAATCGGCCACCGTCAATTTCAACTGGCAGCAGACGGCGCAGCGCACGGACGTGACCCTGTATTCTCCCGTCGGCAGCACGCTGGCGACGATCGCCGTCACGCCGCAAGAGGCCGTGTTGACGCAAAGCGGCAAGGCGCCGCGCAGCGCGCCCGACGTCGACACCCTGAGCGCGCAGCTGCTGGGCTGGTCCCTGCCCGTGTCGGGCTTGCGCGACTGGCTGCAAGGCTATGCCGTGGGCGCCGACGGCAAGCGTTTCATCGCTTCGCCGGCCAACGACAGCGTGACGACCAAAGATGGCTGGCGCTTGCGCTATGTGTCGTGGCAAGAAATAGGGCAAAATGCGGCCGACAACACACCGGGCGCCTTGCCCCAACCGCGGCGTATCGATGCCGAACGCAATGCCAGCGCGCAGGCCGATGCCGTCTCGCTGCGCATCGTCCTCGATCCCGCCCAATCGGCTCAAGCACAATGACGTTGACGACCCTGAATAACTGCCCGGCTCCCGCCAAGCTGAACCTCTTTTTGCACGTCAACGGCCGCCGCGCCGATGGCTACCATCTGCTGCAGACGGTGTTCCAGTTGCTCGACCATGGCGACACCCTGCACTTCGCGCTGCGCGACGACACGGCGATTGTCCGCGTGACGGAGCTGGCCGGCGTGCCGCAGGAGCAGGACTTGATCATCCGCGCCGCCAGGCTGCTGCAGGCCGAAGTGCTGCGCCGCACGGGCGCCTTGCCGCGCGGCGTCGATATCGCCATCGACAAGGTGCTGCCCATGGGCGGCGGCCTCGGCGGCGGCTCGTCCGACGCGGCCACGGCGCTGATGGCGCTCAATCGCCTGTGGCAGGCCGGCTTGACGCGCGAGGAATTGATGGCGCTGGGCTTGCCGCTGGGCGCCGATATCCCGTTTTTCATCTTTGGCGAAAACGCCTTTGCCGAAGGCGTGGGCGAAGCCTTGCAGCCCGTCGCCACGCCCGCATGCTGGTATGTGGTGATCGAGCCGGGCGTGCAAGTGCCGACCGCCGCAATTTTTTGCGCGGAAGGCTTGACGAGAAATACCGAACCCGTCACAATAGCGGACTTTTCCAGGTACCTCGCAGAAGGAAACGATGCGGGCGGGTTTGGAAAGAATGATTTACAGCAAGTGGCATGCAGTCTTTTCAAGCCGGTAGCAGATGCGGTAGAATGGCTGGGTGCTTACGGTGAAGCCAGGATGACTGGTTCCGGTGCTTGTGTGTTTAGTGCGTTTGGCAGTCAGGAAGAAGCGGATGCGGTGCTCAGCAATGTGCCACCAGTCTGGAACGCCTGGAAGGCAAAAGCGCTGAATCGCCACCCGATGCTCACCATGTTGTAGAGAGCAAAAAAATATTTTGCTTAGCGTCAAATAGTCGGTATAATACTGGCCAACATGACGGCAAGCAGTCAGTAACGTAGGGGAATCGCCAAGCTGGTTAAGGCACTGGATTTTGATTCCAGCATGCGAAGGTTCGAATCCTTCTTCCCCTGCCACCATTTCACCGTAGTCTGTCGATGCGAAGTTGGCGTCCAGTACGGGAAAAAGCAGATGTGCCGCCACGCGGCATATTCTAAACAATGACTGACCGGGCCTATGCCCGGTTAGTGCTTTTCAAGACTTCTATATCACCTCTTGGGACTCCCATGGCTTACGAAAACCTGATGGTTTTTACCGGCAACGCGAATCCAGCGTTGGCAGAGGGGGTCGCAAAAAACCTCGGCATCCCTCTCGGTAAAGCAAACGTTTCGAAATTCTCCGACGGCGAAGTAATGGTCGAGATTAACGAAAACGTACGCGGCAAGGATGTTTTTGTTTTGCAATCCACCTGTGCTCCAACCAACGACAGCCTGATGGAAATCATGCTGATGGTTGATGCCTTGAAACGTGCTTCCGCTGGCCGCATCACCGCCGCGATTCCTTACTTCGGCTACGCCCGCCAAGACCGTCGTCCGCGCTCCGCGCGTGTGGCGATTTCGGCCAAGGTGGTGGCGAACATGTTGGAAGAAGCCGGTGTCGAGCGCGTCCTGATCATGGACTTGCACGCTGACCAGATTCAAGGTTTCTTCGATATCCCAGTCGACAATATCTACGCTTCGCCAATTTTGCTGGGCGACCTGCAAAAGAAAAACTACCAGGATCTGCTGGTGGTGTCGCCGGACGTCGGCGGTGTGGTACGTGCGCGCGCCCTGGCAAAACGCCTGGGCTGCGACCTGGCCATCATCGACAAACGTCGTCCAAAAGCGAACGTGTCCGAAGTGATGAACATCATCGGTGAAGTCGAAGGCCGCAACTGCGTGATCATGGATGACATGGTAGACACGGCAGGCACCCTGACCAAGGCCGCCGAAGTGCTCAAGGAACGCGGCGCGAAAAAAGTCGTGGCGTATTGCACGCACGCGGTGCTGTCGGGCCCGGCGATCGACCGTATTTCGGCCTCGCCGCTCGATGAGTTGGTCGTGACCGACACGATCCCCCTGTCCGAAGCGGCCCTGGCCTGCGGCAAGATCCGTCAATTGACGTGCGCGCCGCTGCTGGCCGAGACGTTCAAACGCATCATCAAGGGTGACTCGGTCATCTCGCTGTTCATCGATTAATTCGGCAAGAGCAGCAATAGACGTAATGCCTGCGGCGCGACCGGCTTTTGCCTGTTGCGCCGCAGTGTTTTAGTTTTCGGGGTGTTTTGCACCCATTTTCGAGGGTTCCTGGTCGCGGGAGTCCTCATAACACAAGGCGCAAGCCTTGTTCTTCTTGGAGTTTCACATGAAAGTTATCGCATTTAAACGCGAATTGCAAGGTTCCGGAGCGAGCCGCCGCCTGCGCATTTCCGGCCAAACCCCTGGTATCGTCTACGGCGGCGCTGAAGCCCCTGTGCTGATCTCGCTGGATCACAACGCCCTGTACCACGCGTTGAAAAAAGAAGTGTTCCACTCGTCGATCCTGGATCTGGAAATCGACGGCGTTTCCCAGCAAGTTCTGCTGCGCGACTTCCAAGTCCACGCATACAAACAACTGGTTCTGCACGCTGACTTCCAGCGCGTTGACGCTAAGCAAGCTATCCACGTGAAAGTGGCGCTGCACTTCATCAACGCTGACGTTTCCCCGGCAGTCAAACTGCACGGCGCGACCATCAGCCACGTAGCCAACGAAATCGAAGTTTCGTGCCTGCCAGGCCAACTGCCAGAATTCATCAACGTTGACCTGTCGAACATCGACGTCGGCCACTCGCTGCACGTTGGCGACCTGGTCCTGCCAGCTGGCGTGACCGCTGTCACCCACGGCGCCAACCTGACCATCGCTACCGCTTCGGTACCGGCTGGCCACGTTGCTGCTGAAGCCGCTGCTGCTGAAGTTGTTGCTGACAAGAAGTAATTCTGCCGCCGCAGCAATGCGGTAGTCGCAAGGAAAAACCCGCCAGGTTCGCCGCGCGGGTTTTTTTCCGCCTGTTTTCACCGATAATGCTTTCTTTTACATTGCAGACACAGCCATGCCCATACGCCTGATCGTCGGCCTCGGCAACCCGGGACCCGAATACGAACAAACCCGCCACAATGCCGGCTTCTGGCTGGTGGACAACCTTGCCAACAGCTTGCCCGGCACGCGCCTGCAGCGCGATTCGCGCTACAACGCCATGCTGGCCAAGACCTCCATCGGCGGCAACGAAGTCTGGCTGCTTGAACCGCTGACCTTCATGAACCGCTCGGGCCAGTCCGTGGGCGCGCTGGCGCGCTTTTTCAAGATCGCCGCCGATGAAGTGCTCGTCGTGCACGACGAACTCGACTTGATGCCCGGTATCGCGCGCCTGAAAAAGGGCGGCTCGGCCGGCGGCCACAATGGCTTGAAAGACATCACGGCCGCGCTGGGCACGCAGGATTACTGGCGCTTGCGCCTGGGCATCGGCCACCCGCGCACCCTGAGCCTGCAGCAGCAGGTGGCCGATTTCGTGCTGCACCGCCCGCGCCGCGAAGACCAGGAACTGATCGAGCAGGCGATCGACAAATCCTTGCAGGTCATGCCGCTGATCGTCGACGGCAAGTTCGAGGCGGCGACGATGAAGCTGCACACCGCGTAATTATTTCCCCGCCTTGCCGAAGCCGGCCATGATGGTTTTCGCCATCTGCTGCTGGCTGGCCTGGGCGCTGCTGCCGTCGCCCGCGTTGGCGGCGATCAGCAGGCCGTCGCCGCTGCCGGGCGCCAGCGCGATCAGTGCGTGCCAGTAGCCGTTCGAGCCAAGGTGAGTGAGCACTCGCTGCGGCGCTTGCGGTGGAAAGTGCATCACGCCCCAGCCCAAGGCCGCATGCGTGTCGCCCTGCGCCGTGTGCAGCAAGACATACGTTTCCTGTTTCAGCAGCCTGCCCTTGCCCTGCTCGCCATGCAGTTGATCGAGCGCAAACTTGGCCCAGTCTTGCATGCTCAGGTGAATTTCTCCATCGGGCGCCATCATCAGCGGATTGCTGGCCATCAAGCCGGCGATCGGCTTGCCTTCCTTGTGGCCCAGGTTCTGTCCGCGCACGGTGGGGCCGAAGGCGGCCCGCATGCCCAGCGGGCCGAACACTTCCGCCTGCATCAACTCCTCGTACGTCTTGCCCGTGACACGCTCCGCGATGGCGGCGGCGATCATGGCGCCGCTGTTCGAGTAATGCGATTCGCCGCGCGGCGCGGCCACGGGCGCGTCCGCCAGCGCGCGCTGCGCGTACTCCAGCCGCAGCAGCGGCAAGGGGCGCGTGTCCGTGTAGGTGGCATTGATCCATGTCTCGTCCGGATTGGGCGGCAGGCCGGCGCGGTGCGACAGCAGATCCATCAGGTTGACGTCGCGGTACTCGGCGCGCATGCCGGCACTCAGCGCGGGCAGCATGCTTGACAGCGGCGCGTCCCACGCCAGCAGGCCCCGTTCCACCAGCCGCGCGATCAGGGTCACCGTCATGGCCTTGCCGTCGGAGCCGATATTCCACACGTCGTCGGCACGCACGGCGTCGTGGCCGTCATTGGCCCGTACGCCCGCCTGCGCCTGCGCCTCGATCTTGCCGTCGCGAATGACAAGGATCGCCATGGCCGGCACGCTCTTGTCGGCCAGCGCCTGTTGCAGCATGGCGTTCAAGTCATGGGCGCGGGCGGCGCCGCTGAGCAAAAAGGCGGTGCTGCAAACGAGTGCGGCAAGCAGGGTTTTCATGGTGTCTCCAGTCGATAGGGTAGGGCGAACATGTTAAAATGGTCGCAAAACATGATTTAATTATTGTTTTACGATAATTTATTCTAACGACACTTGACGCTTTCGTATACTTTTAAATATGAAAAAAAATCAGACGGGACCGGCCCTACTGAGCCGGCGCGTGCGCTACGGCGTTTCGGGATTCTTTTTGCTGTACCTGCTGCTGACGGTGCTGGGCTGGCTGGCGCCCGCGCCGGCCGCGCAAGGCAGCCTGGGCGGCGCTGGCATGTATGAACTGTTGCTGCAATTGCAGAGCCAGCCATTCGAGCGCCTGGCCGCCATGCCCCTGTGGCAGCGGGGACTGGGTCTGGCGCTGGCCTTGCCAGCCTTGTGCGTGCTGGGCGATGCCGTGCGCCAGCTGGCCCTGGTCTTGCGCCAGTTCGAACAGGGCGTATATTTCACGCCGCAGGTGGCGCGGCACTTTCGCCGCTTCGCCGGCGGCTTGCTGCTGGGAACGGTGCTGACTTTGCTGGAACCGACAGTGCGCGGCATGCTGTTTGGCTTGCTGGACGAGGGAACGCGCCAGTTGCGCCTGGTTATCGACATCACGGGCGGCGACCTGTGGACTTTGCTGCTGTGCTCGGTTTTCTTTGCGCTGGCGCAAATCCTGCATGAAGGCCAGAGATTGGCCGATGAAAACAGCGGGTTCATCTGATGGGTATCGTCGTGCGCCTCGATCTGGTACTGGCCAGGAAAAAAGTGAAATCCAAGGAACTGGCCGCCTTTATCGGCATCACGGAGCAGAACCTGTCCCTCTTAAAATCGGGCAAGGTGCGCGGCGTGCGTTTCGATACCTTGTCGAAAATTTGCGAGATGCTCGAATGCCAGCCCGGCGACATCCTGGAATTCGATGCGTCGCAGCCGGACGACGGGGATGGCGACAGTTAGCGTCGCCGGGGCGGTTTTTTTGAAGAGTAGGGTGCATAGAGGTACAATTGACCCTTAGAGCATGAATACAGCAAGATTATCCAGAAAACGCCCGCAACGGCCGTTTTGCACCAGCCGCTTGCCGGCAATATTGATTATTTAAAGGTTTTCCATGAGTCTCCAATGCGGTATCGTCGGCTTGCCGAACGTCGGCAAGTCCACCCTGTTCAATGCACTGACGAAAGCCGGCATCCCGGCTGAAAACTATCCGTTCTGCACCATCGAGCCGAACGTCGGCGTCGTCGAAGTGCCGGATCCGCGCATGGATGCGCTGGCCGCCATCGTCAAACCGGAACGCATGGTCAACGCCATCGTGGAATTCGTCGACATCGCCGGTCTGGTGGCTGGCGCATCGAAGGGCGAGGGCCTGGGCAACCAGTTCCTGTCGCACATCCGCGAAACGGACGCCATCGTCAACGTCGTGCGCTGCTTCGAAGATGACAACGTCATCCACGTGGCCGGCAAGATCAACCCGCTCGACGATATCGAAGTCATCCAGACCGAACTGGCGCTGGCCGACATGGGCACCGTGGAAAAAGCCATCCACCGCGAAAACAAGAAAGCCCGCTCGGGCGACAAGGATGCGGCCAAGCTGCTGGCCATCATGGAACGCATGATGCCGTACCTGAACGACGCCAAGCCGGTGCGCGCCATGGGCCTGGACGCCGACGAAATGGAACTGATCAAGCCTTTGTGCCTGATCACGGCCAAGCCGGCCATGTTCGTGGCCAACGTCTCCGACTCGGGCTTCACGAATAACCCGCTGCTGGACCAGCTGACGGCCTATGCGCAATCGCAGAACGCCCCCATCGTCGCCATCTGCGCGGCGCTGGAAGCGGAAATCGCCGACCTGGACGACGCCGACAAGGGCGCCTTCCTGGCCGACATGGGCATGGAAGAGCCGGGCCTGGACCGTCTGATCCGCGCCGGCTACAAGCTGCTGGGCCTGCAAACCTACTTCACCGCGGGCGTGAAGGAAGTGCGCGCCTGGACCATCCCCGTGGGCGCCACGGCGCCACAGGCGGCCGGCGTGATCCACACCGACTTCGAACGCGGCTTCATCCGTGCCCAAACCATCGCCTATGACGACTTCATCGCCTACAAGGGCGAGGCGGGCGCGAAGGAAGCGGGCAAGATGCGCGCCGAGGGCAAGGAATACGTGGTCAAGGATGGCGACGTGCTGAACTTCCTGTTCAACGTCTAAGCTGTTTCAGCGATTGCCGGCGATTTCAGGACGTTGCTGATTCGCCCGGAAATGCCACATGTGCCCTCTGTTATGAGGGCATTTTCATTTCTGGATGTTGCGAAAGATTGCAATGCATTACAAAGGAAAAGTGGATACGCTGGTGTCTATGATTTTGGGCAGGTGTAAAAAAGTGTATATGATGAGTAAGCCCTAACTCTTGCCTC
>NZ_JBWBYV010000095.1:0-782 GCF_056174685.1 Janthinobacterium sp. BHSEK | reverse complement strand
AGGATGCCCTATGCCAGCCGCCACGGCTATGCGCAGGCATACGTCGCCGACACGGCCCGTTTCGTCAAGTTTCAGCAGCGCATGCTTTCTCATGGCAAAAAGCAGGGACACCTGCCCCATCTGCTGTTCAAGGAAACTGTCTGGGCCGGCCAGCACAAATTCAGCCGCACGGTGGCCGACTTCGAACAATACCTGGGCGGCATGGCGCCGATCGATCCGATCAGCCGGCTCGAACGCTTCAACGACGCGCATTTTCCGCAACCGTCGAATGAAGCATCGATACAGCAGAAACTGGCAGAGATGTTAGTGCATTACAACACCATACGTGCCTGACGCCCACCTCACCGGACAAGGACCAGCATGTTTAAGGAAGACGGAGCAGATATTGTTTTTGTGGTGGGCACGCCAGGCTCGAAGTGGAGCGCCATCGCCCATGCGCTGATGTATGCCAACGGCGTCAATCGTTCGGACATGCGCTTGCAGCGCAGCCATGAGGGGGAAAGTCGCACTTTGCATTTCGGAAATTATTTCGGTCCAGGGATGGAGTACGGGCGCCAGTTCGACAACCTTGGCAGCATGAGCAAGACGGAACTCCTGGACGAATTCGCCGGCCCCTATGCCGCTGCCGGCGGCACCAAGCTCTTGAAAAGCCATCTGTTTGCCCGGCATTTGCCGTGGCTGAAACACACTTTTCCTGCAGCGCGCTTTCTGCTGGTGCACCGCCCTGACCACGCATGCCTGGCATGGTGGGAGGCGGCCGGCGGTTTCAGCATCTCCTATCC
>NZ_JBWBYV010000094.1:0-22761 GCF_056174685.1 Janthinobacterium sp. BHSEK | reverse complement strand
TCCACGAGCATGAGGTCTTGCGATCCCCCACTTTCATCCGTAGATCGTATGCGGTATTAGCGTAACTTTCGCTACGTTATCCCCCACTCCAGGGTACGTTCCGATATATTACTCACCCGTTCGCCACTCGCCACCAGAGCAAGCTCCGTGCTGCCGTTCGACTTGCATGTGTAAGGCATGCCGCCAGCGTTCAATCTGAGCCAGGATCAAACTCTTCAGTTTAATCTCTGTTACTTTGCCGTTTTACCGGCATGGTCGAACTATTTAACTAGTTCAAACCCCTCGCATTGCGAGGTGTTTGCTCACTCAAAAAACTGACAGGCCACTACTTTCGTAGCGCCTATTTCATTATTTCTTGTGAACATTTGATATTTTAAGTTAGACGCCAATCCGAAGATCGACGCTGCACTTACATCAAATGCCCACACTTATCGACTGTTAATTGTTAAAGAACGGTACTCGGTACTGCTTATTTACTACTCTCGCGCTATCGACAAAGCGTTGTGTTTGTCAGCTGCGAAGAAGGAAGAGTATGAAGCATTTCACTACATCCGTCAACTCCTTCTTTTCTCTCGTCTTACTCGGCATTTGCATGCGTCGTTCAGCGAGGGGGCGAATTATAGCCCTGCCCCGCGCGGCCCGCAAGCGCTATTTTGCCGCGCCGTGAAACGGCCCTGGCACCGCACTTGCTTATACAGCCCTATGCACTGTCCACTGATGAGAGCAACTCTGGGCCTGGCAGCAACACTGGGGACAGCCCGGCTCGCTTTGCTTTGCTCCCATTTGTGACAGGTGCTACATTATGGAACACTCTCGATATTCAAAAGAGCGCCGCAGTACAGGGCCCAACGGAGGCAACGAGATCATGTATCAACCGTCAGCTACTTACCGTAGCGCACCGTTTTCGTCCATCGCGGACGCGAACACTTTGCCGGCAGGACAGGACAACGTCCCCGTCATCATCGAAACGTCCCATCAGCGTTCCGTCGCTTTTGGCCTGTCGCCCACGGCCACGCCCGACTTTACGCCAGCCGGCAAATCCGACCTGTCCTTGCTGATAGAGCAAAACCGCATGCTGCACACGCATGCGCTGCCGGCCATGGAAACGCTGTACCAGCAAATCGTCAACACCCACAATATGGTGATACTGACGGATGCCAATGGCGTGATCGTGCATTCGCTGGGCGACGATGATTTCCTGGAGAAAGCCAACCGCGTCGCCTTGCAGCCGGGCGTGGCATGGTCGGAACAAAGCCGCGGCACGAATGCCATCGGCACGGCCATCACGGAAAAAGTACCGACGTTGGTCCATGCGGACCAGCACTACCTGGCTGCCAATCATTTCCTGACATGCTCCGCGGCACCGATCACCGACCATCGGGGCAATGTCATCGGCGTACTGGACGTGTCCAGCGACCAGCGCAGTTTTCACAAGCATACGATGGCCCTCGTGCGCATGTCGGCACTGATGATCGAAAATCAGCTCTTTTCCGCCACCTTTGAAGACGCCATCACCGTGCACTTCCACGCGCGCCCCGAATTCATCGGCACCTTGATGGAAGGCATCGCCTCGTTCACGCCGGGTGGGCGGTTCTTATCGGCCAACAAGAATGGCTTGTTCCAGCTGGGCCTGTCATTTGCCGCGTTGCAATCTCACACCTTCAGTTCCCTGTTCGGCTTGCCCGTTTCCGCCCTGTACGAACATTACCGCACGGCCTCGCCCGGTTTGCTGAATCTGTGCATGCACAGCGGCGTTCGCGTGTACGGGCGCGCGCAATTGCGCCTGTCGAATAGCGTCTTCCAGCACGGCTTTACCACCAGCACCGATCACAGCGATATCAACGCGGTGCCGGCCCAGGTTCCCGCTCCGGCCAGCCATGCGGCCAATGCGGCGCGCCGCCTGTCCGGCCTGCGCTACCTGCGTACGGGCGATCCGCAACTGGAACTGGTGATCGAAAAGGTCAACAAGGTATTGGGGCGCGATATTCCCATCCTCGTCATGGGAGAGACAGGCACCGGCAAGGAATTGCTGGCGCAAGCCATCCACAACGACTCGCCACGGGCCATGGGACCATTTATTGCCGTCAATTGCGCGTCGATCCCGGAAACCCTGATCGAATCGGAACTGTTCGGCTATGAAGACGGAGCATTCACGGGCGCACGCAAGAAAGGGGCCATCGGCAAGATCCTGCAAGCCAATGGCGGCACCCTGTTTCTCGACGAAATCGGCGACATGCCCTTCGGCTTGCAGGCGCGGCTGTTGCGCGTGCTGCAGGAACGCATGGTCACGCCGCTGGGCAGCAGCAAATCGATCACGGTGAATGTGGAACTCATTTGCGCCACGAATCACAACTTGCGCGAACGCATGGCCAAGGGACTGTTCCGCGAAGACTTGTATTACCGCCTCAACGGCCTGGTGGTGAAACTGCCGCCCCTGCGCGAGCGCACGGACCTCGACACGGTCGTGAAAAAGATCCTCGCGACGGAAGCGCCCGACACGCGCTACACGGTGGCGCCGGACATCCTGCGTCTGTTCCACCAGCATAAGTGGCCAGGCAACTTCCGCCAGTTGACGAACCTGTTGCGCACGGCCATCGTCATGGCCGGCGACGAGCATGAAATCTGTTTGCGCCACATGCCCGATGATTTCCTCGACGATATTGAGATGACGCAAGCGACTGCCGCCAGCGCCAGCACGGACCGCATGATCGCGGCCGGCGCCAATCTGGAAGAGATGGAACAAAGCGTGATCCTCAAGTCGCTGGACGCCCACGGCGGCAACGTCTCGGCCACGGCGCGGGCCCTGGGCGTGTCGCGCAACACGATCTATCGCAAGGTGCCGCACCTGAAATAGCCTAGAGTAGACGGGGAAAGCCGGGCGACATCTGGCGCCGGCCCTGCTTGTCAATGGTCATCAGATCGACGCCCTGCATGTGCGCGGCCATCGCATGCGCGCGTGCGGCCCCCGTCACCATGAAGGTTGTCGACAAGCCATCGGCCAGCAAACCCGTGGGTGCCAGCACGGTCACGCTGGCCAGTTCACGCGGCGAATCGCCCTTCGCAGGATCGAAGATATGGTGATGCACGAAGTCGGACGTGAACGTGCATTCGTAATCGCCCGACGTGGCCACGCTGCGCCCCTCCACTTTCAAGGTGGCCGCCAGGATTTCCGCGTCACGCGGGTCCTGGATGCCCAGGGTCCACGGGCGACGCACGGCACGCTGCCCGCGCGCGATGAACTCTCCCGTGTCGAGCAGCGCGTGCCGCACGCCGCGCGCCTGCACGGCCGCCAGCGCCATGTCGGCCGCGTAGCCTTGCGCCAGGCCATTCAAGGTCAGCGCCATGCCGGGCTGAAGAAAACGCACTTCGCGGCGATCCCACGCCAGTTGCCGCCAGCCTACCCGCGTCTGCGCCGCGTGGCGCAATGCTTCCGCCGGTAAACTTGCCTCGTCTGCCGCCGACCGAAACAGCCGCCATAACGGTTGCACGGTGATATCAAACGCCCCGTCGCTCCATTGCGACAAGGCTTGCGCCTGCGCCAGCACTGTCAGCAGATGGGCATTCGGCCGGGCCAGGCGGCCGTCACGGTTCAACTGAAAGACTTGGCTGGCAGGACTGTAAATACTCATCAGGCGGTCGACATTCCCGGCCGCATGCAAGGCGTCTTCAATGGCCAGCTCGGCCTGGCGCTGATCGTGATGCAACACGGTGACGGCGATTGTCGTGCCAAACGCCAGGGCGGCACCTTGATAAGGGCGCACGCCGGAGGCCGTGGCCGTGCCGCGCGCCATGCTGCCAGGCATGATCATGCCCGCGAAGCCGGTCACGCTGCCAATGGCAGCGGAAATAAAGGTTCTACGCTGCATTGCTGCTCTCCTTTGCCGTGGACCGGACAATGGGAATGGTGCGGGCACGCTTGATTTCCAGCATCAAAGGTGCGCATTTTTCATCGCTGGCATAGATCACCACGCAATCCATGCATTGAAAACACTCGCCGTAATCGACTTTTCCGCTCAGCGCGATGGCGTGGTGCTCGCAACGATGGCGGCAAGTCTGGCACGGCGTGCCGCATTCCTTGCGGCGGGGAATCCAGTTGAACAGGCGAAAGCGCCCCAGCAGCGCCAGCGCCGCGCCAAACGGGCACAGGTAGCGGCAAAAGAATTTATAGGAAATACTACTGAGCAACAGCAAGCCCACGGCATATGCGACGAAGGGCCAGGCGCGCACGAAGTTCAGGGTAATGGCCGTCTTGAACGGTTCCAGCTCCACCAGCTTGTCCGTGATCTGGCTGGAAAACATGCTGCTGCCGAGTATGGCCGCCAGCAAGCCATACTTGATCCACTTCAAGCGACCGTCCAGACGCGGCTTGATCTTCCACTGCGGCAAGCGCAGCCACTGCCCCAGCTTGCCAGTGAATTCCTGCAGGGCGCCAAACGGACACAGCCAGCCGCAAAACGTGCCACGCCCCCAGATGAACAAAGTAAGCAATACGAACGCCCACAGGATCACCGTCATCGGGTCGAACAGGAAAAAACCCAGGCTGCGCCCCGCCAGCAGTGCCTGGATGACGCCCGTGATATTGACGATCGATAACTGCCCCTGGGCGTAATAACCGATGAAGGCGATGGTAAACAACAGGAACAGACGGCGGAACCGCACGAATTGCCGGCCATTACGCACCAGGCGTTTCTGCCAGGCCAAGGCGCCGGCCAGCAGCGCCAGCCCGGCCAGCAAGATCAACAGTTCAGCCTTGCGCCCCTTCCACGTACCGCGCCAGCCGGCATCGTCGCCTTGCGGCGCCGTATAGAACCCGGCCGGCAGGCGGTAGCTGAAATCCACGTTGCGCGCGATACGTTCGGGATACACGATACCCTTGCTGCGCGTAATCGGCATGGTGAACGCCAGCGGGCTGGCGGCATCGAGCCCCGCCTGGCTGATGACGCGCAATACGGCGATATTGTCCGTCGGCAACGGTCCCGCCTCCGACAAGCTCAATTCCAGGTCCAGGTCGCGCATGTCGATGGGCAAGCCATCCTGCTTGAGCAACAGCCTGTCCGGCACGGTGCCGCGCACGAAATCGTCGCCCAGCACGCTGTAGCGCCCGCGCGACATGACGAGGATGGCGTGGTCGCCCTCGTCCAGCCGGTTGCGCAGCTTGTTCCAGCTGCGTTCCGTCAACAGGTTGCGTCCCACCGTGGGCACGGAAACATAGGCCAGGTACAGGTCGATGAACACGCCGTCCGGCTCGCGCTGCGCCTCGGCATCGAGTCCAGCACCATTGCTGCCTGCAAACAGGGTTTCGATGTCCTTGTTGCTCAGGCGCACATGCTGGATCAAGCCTTGCGCCAGCATCTGCGCCACGCTGAGTTTCTCGAATACCTCCATGCGGATGCGGGCGATCTGGTCCGGGTCGCGGCCTTGCGCGAATCCGAGCTTCTTGCGCGACACTTTCAAGGCGGACGCCAGCACGCTCTGGTTGATGATGCGCACGGAGGCCGTCGCCTTCGACACGCCGTCGATATCGGCGTGCGTGGCATCGGCTGCACGTTTCTTCCTGGCATCGATGGCGATATTTTGCTTGAGCGACAAGCCCTGGTACTGTTTGACGAACTGAAACAATGGCGCTTCACCTAGGCCATCGAGAAACACGGGTTCGTGCTGCGACAGCACGGCCACGTCCAGAAAACTGCCCTGCGGATTGATGGCGATCAACAGGTTGACGGGAACGCCGGAAAAGCCGGGAATCGGCGCCAGGTCCACCGACTCAAACACATAACCGACCAGCTCAGTGGCCGTGGCGTTTTGCTTGAACAGGGGCCAGACGGGCAGCTCGGCTTCCTTCTCGCCGACGACGAGTGGCGCGGGGAAGCGCCGCGCCAGTTCGGCCTTGGTGAGCACGCCGGCCCACGCCTGTCCCAGGATAAACAGGAATAGCAAGCATCCGATGAACAACCGCAGTATCCGCATGCACTGTGCTCCGTGCGGCGCCGCAGCTTCCGGCGCCGCATACATTGGTTAGAAGAAAATGATGCCGCCCAGGGACACGCCATTCATCTTCGCTTCGCCGCCCGTAAAGCCTTTCGAGCGCGTCTGGCCCAGCTCGCCTACCAGGGTGATCGCGCTGTTGAGCGAGTAGTACGCACCGAGGGTCAGGTTGGCGTTCGACTTCAAACCGCCCGTGCCGGCCGTGTTGTCGTCGTTCTTGCTGATGCCGTAGGACAAGCCCAGCTTCAGCTTGTCCGTCGTTTTATACGTGCCTTGCAGCAGCCAGTTCTTTGACTTGGTATCGCCCTGGTCCGCATCGGAGAGAATGCCCAATCCCTTGCCGCCCTGGAAGTTAAACAGCACGCCGGCCGCTCCCATCTGGTAGGAGCCGCCTACTTCCACACCGCGCATGGTCAGGTCATCGACGCCCGGTGTTTTCGAGGTGAATTTTTGCGACTTCACGCCCAGCCAGGCTTTCAATCCTTCCTGTACATACGTCAGTTGCGCCTGCACTTGCGGACTGGACTTCGAGGAATAGGTCGAGCCTGCCACGATGGGCGTGTCCGACACGGGGCTGACCAGCGCCACGTCGGCACCAAAGCCGCCCGACTTCGGTGTGCTGTACATGATCTGGCCATAGTTGCCCAGATAGGTATAGCCGGCGCCGATATGGCCCAGGGTCACGCGGCCCCGCTGCGTGGCCTGTACGGGCGCGCCCGAGCCCAGCAAGGTCATGTCGGACAAAATCGCATTCGCGCCGAAGATGCCGTAGTCGCGGCCCAGCTTGAAAGTGCCCATCTGCTCATTGCCAAACGTAAAAAAGGCCTGGCGCACATCGACCACGCTGTTCTGGCTGATGGCACTGTCCGTGGCCGTCGAGTTGTAGATGCCGATCAAGGCTTTCACGTCGTACTCGCCCAGGCGCGAGCTTGCCGAGGTGATCAAGCCATTCGGCAGCAAGCCGTTGCCGATCGTCGTGCGGTCCTTTTCTCCGCCGCAACCGAGCGCCTGGCCACCCAGCGCCAGCCCGCCCACCGCATCGCCCGAACACGACACTTGCGTGTAATAGGCGTTGACGATGCCGCCCACCGACACGGTCCAGTCGCCGGCCTTGATATCGACGGCGTGCGCCTGCCCCACCGCTGCGATTGTCATGACACCCAGGCTCCCCAGCTTGATCCATGTGTTCATTGCTTCTCCTCTTTCTTCTCTGTTTTTAGTGTGCACACCAGTGATTGATGTACCTCAAGCTTTGGCAATAAGCGTGCCCAGCACGGCTCAGAGGGAGAATGAGAAAAAGCGTATTTCACTTGTGCAGCAGCGGATCAATCGCCACTGCCAGTGTTCATTTTTTGACCGCAAGCAGGCTGATCGGCGTACAGGTAAACAAAAAACTGACGGCCTGGGCCGTCAGCAAAAAGAAAACGCCCGGCGGACAGGGAGACGCCCATCCGAGTGGCCCGGGCGCTTCGCCCCGTTACTTCGACGCCAGCTTGAAGACCCACACGGAACCGCCTTGTTCCAGGAAGTTGACCTTCTTCGCCACTTCGCCGCCCCACAGCGGCACGGCGCCGCCCCAGCCGGAAACGACGGCCACGTATTGCGTGTCGCCATCCTGCCAGGTGACGGGCGGCGCCACGACGCCGGAACCCGTCTGGAATTTCCACAGTTCCTTGCCCGTCTTCGCGTCAACGGCTTTCAGGAAGCCTTCCGGCGTGCCGTAGAACACCAGGTTGCCGGCCGTACTCATCACCCCGCCCCACAGCGGCGCATTGTTCTTGATTTCCCAGACGATCTTGCCCGTCTTCGGATCGACGGCGCGCATGGCGCCGATGTAGTCGTCAAACAGAGGCTTGATGGTGAAACCGGCACCGAGGAAGGCGCCGCCCTTCTTGTAACTGATCGGCTCGTTCCAGATATCCATGCCCCATTCATTCGCCGGCACGTAGAACAGCTTGGTTTGCGGCGAGTAGGCCATCGGCATCTGGTTTTTTGCCCCGAGGAAAGCGGGCGCGGCAAACACGGTCGTGCCCTTCTTGCCTTCTTCTCCCTTGGTCGGGTCGCCAGGGCGGCCGGCGGGAATGAAGTTCGGCCGGCCCGTCTTCAGGTCGATGCTGCTGGCCCAGGTGATTTTCTTGACGAACGGAAAGGCGTTCTGCAGCTTGCCATTGGCCGCATCGATGACGTAGAAGAAACCGTTGCGGTCGGCCTTGCCGCCGTAGCGCTTGCCATCCATGTCGAAGGTGACGAACTCGTTGGCGCCGTCGAAATCCCAGGCGTCATTCGGCGTGTTCTGATACGCCCACTTGATCTGCCCCGTTTTCACGTCGAGCGCCACGGTGGACGACGAATACAGATTGTCGCCGGGACGCAAGTGGCTGTTCCATGGCGCCGGGTTGCCGGTGCCAAAGTAAGCGAGCTTGGTCTGCGGATCGTAAGTGCCGCCCATCCACGTCGAGGCGCCGCCCGTTTTCCACAGGTCGCCCGGCCAGGTCTTGTTCACGGTGCCGGACACACCGTTATCGATGGCCTTGCCATCCTTGTCGTAACGGTGGCCCATATGGCCTTCCACCGTGGGACGGCTCCACACGAGGTCGCCCGTCATCGGATTGCGCGCCTCGACCCGGCCGACGATGCCGAATTCCCCGCCCGACACGCCCGTCAGCAGCAAGCCTTCGGCGATCAGCGGCGCCGCCGTCATCGAGTAGCCGGCCGCATAGTCGTCGACCTTTTCCTTCCAGACGATCTTGCCCGTGTTCTGGTCCAGCGCCACCAGGTAGGCGTCCAGCGTGCCGAAGATCACCAGGTTGCCGTACAGGGCGGCGCCGCGGTTGACCACGTCGCAGCAGGGCATAATGCCGTCCGGCAAGCGATGCTCATATTTCCACAGCTTGGCGCCCGTTTTCAGGTCAACGGCAAAGATGCGCGAATACGATGCCGTGACGAACATCTTGCCGTTATGAATCAAGGGCTGCGATTCCTGGCCCCGCTGCTTTTCGCCGCCAAACGAGAACGACCAGGCCGGCACCAGCTTGGCCACGGTCTTGTCATTGATTTGCGTCAACGGCGAATAGCGCTGGCCCTGCGTGCCCATGCCGAACGACAGCACGCTGGACGGATTCTTCGCCGTGCTGTCGAGCATGGCGGTGGTGACATTGCCCACATCGGCCGCCTGGGCCAGCGACGCCAAGCCCAAACCGATGAGTATCCCCATTATTTTTTTCTGCACAATCATCTCCCTCTGTTTTATTAGTATGTGTGTCAAGTCTTGCGGTGCTCATGCGGCTGGGCATGCAACAGCGCACACTCTTCATCGGTGAACAGGCGTGAGCGCGTCAAGAAGCGCTTGCCCGTGCCGTTGTCGAGTGAAAACATGCCGCCATTGCCATCGACCACATCGATAATCAGCTGGGTATGCTCCCAGTACTCGAATTGCTCGAGTCCCATGTAGAACGGTGTGCCATTCAAATTGCCGAGATAAATGTCGGTGTCGCTGACATCGAACTCGCCCAGCGCATAGCACATGGGCGCACTGCCGTCGCAGCAGCCGCCGGACTGGAAAAACATCAGCGGGCCGTGACGCTGGCGCAACTTGTCCATCATTTCCAGCGCCGCATCGGTGGCGACCACCCTGGCAATTGCTGCACTCATGGCATCCCTTTCTGCGCGCCGCGCCTGGTTGAACAGGCGCGGCGCCTGTTGCCGGTTTAGAAGAAGCCCAGCGCTTTCGGGCTATAGCTCACCAGCAAGTTCTTCGTTTGCTGGTAGTGGCCGAGCATCATCTTGTGGTTTTCGCGGCCGATGCCCGATTGCTTGTAGCCGCCGAATGCGGCGTGGGCCGGATACAGGTGGTAGCAATTGGTCCACACGCGGCCCGCCTGGATGGCGCGGCCCATGCGGAAGGCGCGCGAACCGTCACGCGTCCACAGGCCGGCGCCCAGGCCGTACAAGGTGTCGTTGGCAATCGCCAGCGCGTCGGCCTCGTCCTTGAAGGTCGTCACGGAGACGACCGGTCCGAAAATTTCTTCCTGGAAGATGCGCATCTTGTTGTTGCCCTTGAACACGGTCGGACGCACGTAGTAGCCGCCTTCCAGGTCGCCCGCCTGCGTGTTGCGCTCGCCGCCGGCCAGCACTTCGGCGCCTTCCTGGCGGCCGATGTCGAGGTAGGACAGGATTTTTTCCAGCTGCTCCTGCGACGCCTGGGCGCCGATCATGGTGGAAGCATCGAGCGGGTTGCCCTGCTTGATCGCGGCCACGCGCTTCAGGGCCCGTTCGATGAATTTCTCGTAGATCGATTCCTGGATCAGCACGCGCGATGGGCAGGTGCACACCTCGCCTTGATTCAGCGCAAACATGGCAAAACCTTCCAGGCACTTGTCGAAATAATCATCATCGGCATCCATCACATCTGCAAAGAAGATGTTCGGCGATTTGCCGCCCAGCTCCAGGGTGACGGGAATCAGGTTTTGCGCGGCGTAGCCCATGATCAGGCGGCCCGTGCCCGTTTCGCCCGTGAAGGCGATCTTGGCGATGCGCTTGCTCGACGCCAGCGGCTTGCCCGCTTCCAGGCCGAAACCGTTGATGATGTTCAATACGCCGGGCGGCAGCAGGTCGCCGATCAGCTCGATCAACACCATGATGGAAGCAGGGGTTTGCTCGGCCGGTTTCAGGACGACGCAATTGCCGGCGGCCAGCGCTGGCGCCAGTTTCCACACGGCCATCAGGATCGGGAAATTCCATGGAATGATCTGGCCCACGACGCCCAGCGGCTCATGGTAGTGATAGGCATAGGTTTCCGCGTCGATTTGCGCGACGGAACCTTCCTGCGCGCGGATGCAGCCGGCGAAGTAGCGGAAATGGTCGATGGCCAGCGGAATGTCGGCATTCATCGTTTCACGGATCGGCTTGCCGTTGTCGATGGTTTCCGCCGTGGCGATCAGGCTCAGGTTCTGTTCGATGCGGTCGGCGATGCGGTTCAGGATATTGGCGCGCTCGGCAGGCGAAGTCTTGCCCCAGGCATCCTTGGCGGCATGGGCGGCATCCAGCGCCAGCTCGACGTCTTCCGTCGTGGAACGGGCGATTTCGCAAAACGGCAAGCCGGTGATCGGCGTAATGTTGGGAAAGTATTCACCTTTTACTGGTGCAACGAATTTGCCGCCGATGTAATTGTCATAGCGTTGTTTGAAGGGATTGGCTACGCCCAGTTTGCTGATGTCTGCGAGATTCATGTCGTCCTCTATCGGGTTAATTAGAATGGAGTTACTTAATTAAAATCAAACGTCCTGGTACAGATGGGGTGAGTACACGCAGTCTTCCGCAAATGCCGTGCCAGCTCGCCATCCCCCTACCCAACTTAGCGGGTTTTACCTCTGTTGCAAGGACCTGGTGGCGATATCGGCGGGTTCAATTGCTGCCGTAGCGCGCCATCGCCGCTGCACAATGGAACAGGTGTACCAGACTGGAACACCTGTTCCTGTACCGCTACCGAATCACCACGCCCCATGGCAATTCGCCGACGGCGATATCGGCCACCTTGCGCGCGCTGGCCGTATCGATGACGGAAATGCTGTTCGAGCGGCCATTGGCCACGTACAGCTTGGCCCCGTCGGGCGTGATGGCCATGTTCCACGGGCGCTTGCCAACGGGAATGGTGGCCGTCACCTGCTTGCTGGCCGTATCGATCACCATCACCGTGCCGTCCGTGCCGTTCGAGACATACACTTGCCTGCCGCCGGGATGGACGACGATGCCGTTGGCATTCTTGCCTGCTGGAATGGTGGCAATCGCCTGGCGCGCCGCCATGTCGATCACATATACGGCATTGACCAGTTCGCACGCCACGTAGGCGCGGCCCGAGTCCGGACTGAAACCGATGCCGCGCGGACGCAAGCCCACGGCGATGGACGCCACCTGGCGGCGTTGCGCCACATCGATGACATCGACTTGCTCGGCCTCTTCCGCACTGACCAGCAGCCAGCGCCCATCGGGGCTGAACACGGCATGCTCCGGGTTGCGTCCCTGCACCTTGATGTCGACGAGCAAGGTACCTGTATGGCCATCGAGCAAGGCCACGCTATTGTTTTCCTCGACGGCCACGGCCACGTAATGACCGTCATGCGAGGCGCTGACGCCTTCGGGCGACTTGCCCAGCGTCACCGTGCGCACGGGCGCGCCGGTCACGTTATCGATCAGCAGCAAGGCGCTGCTGGCGGCGTCCGTGACAAACAATTGCCGTCCGGTGGGATCGGCGGCGATGCCGCGCGGACGCTTGCCCGCCGCGATCTGGCGCACCACCTGGTCGGTCGCCGTGTCGATCACGCTCACGGTGCCCGACTTTTCATTGGGGACATAGGCAAAAGGAGCGGCCTGGAGGGCCGTGCTGAAGAGCGCAGGCAGCAGCCAGCACATCTGGCGCAAGCGCGGGAAGAAGTTGGGCATAATCACCTTTTCAATGGCAAAACACAGGAAAAGCGCGCGGTAGCGGCGCATCTGATAATTGCTGCATGCAAACGCCGTGCCACTGACACGCGTATAATTTCCGCCCACCAATGGAGACATGGCAGGCATATTGCTTGATACAACTAGGCAGACCTGTGCCGCGCACGCGCTCAAGCAGGCTTTTATTCACATTGGAGAATCCGCATGCAGCATCGTTTCCGCCTGAACACCATCGCCAGCCTGTTTGTCGCCGGCAGCGCCACCCTCGCCCCCCACGTCTTTGCAGCCGAGCCTGCTGGCTTGGCCGCCGGGCAACTCATGGAGACGGTGGTCATCAGCGGCAGCCGCATCGCCCATCCCAGCCAGGAAGTGCCGGCCTCGATCGACGTCGTCGACAGCGCCCGCATCCAGGAGGGCCAGATCCGCGTCAACGCCTCGGAAGCGCTGGCCGCCGTGCCTGGCCTGGTCGTGCAAAACCGCCAGAACTACGCGCAAGACTTGCAGATCTCGTCGCGCGGCTTCGGCGCCCGCTCGGCCTTCGGCGTGCGCGGCGTCAAGCTGATCAGCGATGGCATTCCCGCCAGCATGCCCGACGGGCAAGGCCAGGCCGCCACCTTCAACCTCGATACGGCCGAGCGCATCGAAGTGCTGCGCGGGCCGTTTTCCGCCATCTACGGCAACCACTCTGGCGGCGTGATCCAGCTGTTTTCCAAGGATGGGCAAAATCCCCCCTCCGTCGAACTGAACGTGACGGGCGGCAGCTACGGCACCAGCAAGGTGGACCTGTCGGCGCAAGGCCAGGCAGGCGGTATCGGTTACGTGCTCGACGGCTCGCGTTTCCGCACGGATGGCTTCCGCGACCACAGCGCCGCCACGCGCGAACAGGCGTTCGGCAAGATCACCGTCAAGCCCACTACGGACAGCAAACTGACCATCGTCGCCAACAGCCTGCACCAAGGCAATACGCAAGATCCGCTGGGCGCCACCTGGGCCACGTTTGCGCGCGATCCGCGCGCCGGCGAAATCGATGCGACGGACACGCAAAACCCGAAGCGCACCCTGGCCGAACGCTACAACACGCGCAAAAGCATCGACCACCAGCAAATCGGCGCCACCTATGAACAGTCGTTCGGCGATGACCGCCTGCACGTGACGGCCTACGGCGGCAACCGCGACGTGATCCAGTACCAGGCATTCACCAAGGGTTTCCAGGCGCCCGCCAGCCATTCGGGCGGCGTGGTCGACTTCCAGCGCCAGTTCTATGGCATCGACACCAATTGGCTGCACGTCAGCCAGTTGGCCGGCGGCAAGCTGAGCACCACCATCGGCATCGACTATGGCCGCTCCAGCGATGACCGCACCGGTTATGAAAATTACATCGGCAACACGTTTGGCGTGAAGGGCAAGCTGCGCCGCGACGAGCAGGATGTCGTCTCCAGCCTCGATCCGTATATCCAGGCGGAATGGCAGAGCGGGCCATGGATGCTGAGCGCAGGTTTGCGCTACAGCAAGATGAAAGTGTCGGTCAACGACCATTTCCTCGGCAATGGCGACGACAGCGGCAGCCTGGAATTCAGCCACACGACGCCGGTGCTGGGCCTGCTGTATAAACTGACGCCCAACGTCAACGTGTATGCCAGCGCCGCGCGCGGTTTCGAAGCACCCACCCTGAACGAACTGTTTTACTCGGGCACGGGCGGCGGCTTCAATTACCAGCTGAAACCGGCCACCAGCACCAACCTGGAAGCGGGTATCAAGGCCAGGATCAATCACAACACGCATGTGAACGCGGCCGTGTTCCAGATCAAGACCGACGACGAACTGGTGGTCGACAGTTCCAGCGGCGGGCGCACCAGCTACCGCAATGCGGGCAAGACCTTGCGCCAGGGCATGGAAGTGTCGCTCGACTCCAGCTTGCCATATGGTTTCACGACAAAAGTGGCGCTGACCAGCCTGCACGCCGTGTATGACCAGGCGTTTGGCAGCGTACGCGAAGGCAGCCGCTTGCCTGGCGTCCCCAGCGCCAACCTGTTTGCGGAACTGGCCTGGAAAGATACGCTGGACCGTTTCGGCGCGGCAGTGGAAAGCGTGGCCAGCAACCAGGTCTACGCGGAAGACAGCAACAGCGAAAAACCGGCGCCCGGCTACACGGTGTTCAATGCGCGCTTCAACGCCAAACAAAACGTAGGGAATTGGCGCTTCAAAGAGTTTGCCCGCCTGAACAATCTTTTCGACAAGACCTACGTGGGTTCCGTCATCGTCGGCGACAGCAACAAGCGCTACTATGAAGCGGCGCCGGGCCGTAACTGGTTGTTGGGTGTGAGCGCCCAATACTCCTTTTAAGAACACCTGAGAAAAAGTCCATGGCGGCGTTGCATTGCCTTGTCGTACTATTCGTACTGCCTGCGGCAATGCGCCTTGCCCTGAACATTTTTCAGGCGTTCTCATGAAAAAGCCCGCGCCTCTTCCGAAGCGCGGGCTTTTACCATTCAGCATAGTCTGCTACGGCCGCGCTTCCTTCACGCCATACTTCTCAAAGATGGCTTTCAATTCGCCGCTGGCCGCCATCTCGTTCATGGCCGCCTGCAGTAACTTGGCTACATCGAGCTGTTGCTTGCTGACGGCCAGGCCCACGGCCCAGCCGGCACGCGGCAAGCGGGCGAACGCCACTTCGCTCAAGGGGAAAGCGGGATCGCTTTTGAGCACCGACTCGATTTCCGAGCGATTCGCCAGCACGGCGTCGAGCTTGCCTGCTTGCAATTGCTGCAAGGCTTCGGCGGCCGTATCGAAGATGCGCACATCGTCGCGATACTTGCCATTGTCCTCGCCCAGCATCAGCATGGCGGCGATCGAGACCTTTTCCACGCCGATACGCTTGCCAGCCAGCGAGGCGACGCCATCGAATTGCGGCACGGCATGCGCGCTGCGCGCCAGGCGCACGGTTTCCACGTAGTACGGCGCGAAGATCTCGACCTTGTCGTTATCCGCCATCAATTTCTTGTCGACCGGCACGTGCAGCATCACGTCGGCGGGGCCATAACCGAGGTAATGCCCCTTCCACACCATATTGCGCAAATCATCGTTGAGGTTTTCGCCGGCGGGAAATGGCAGCAAGCTCAGTTTCAAGCCCAGCTTTTTCGCCAGCGCTTCGGCAATGTCGATATCGATGCCCGTGCCCTTGTCGGAAAACGGCGCGAACTCGTTGTACACCGCCACTTTCAGGCTGCCCGACTGCTGCACTTTCTGCCAGTCGGCGCGCGCCGGCGCGGCGGCGCACAGCGCCAGGCAGGCGAGCGACAGCATTGCGCGCGTGCCCCGGAGTTGAAATGAACGCATGGGACTCCTTCGTGATCAATTCGGCTTAATTGGACTCGCGGCGGGTTTCCAGATAGGTCTTGATGGCCCACATGGCTTCCTGGTTGAACACGCCTTCGAACGGCGGCATGTACACGGCGCCATTGCGCACTTTACCGTGGCGGATGGTGGTGAGATAGTAATTGTCCGTTTCCTTATAGCAAGCCTGTTTCTTTGTCTCATTCTTGATACTGAAGCAATCGCGGTCCAGCTGGCGCAAGTCCGGCGCGATACCGCCCGAGATGGCTTCGATGCCGTGGCAGCGCGCGCAATTCTGGTTATAGGCCGACGTGCCCACTGTCAGGGCCAGCTTGTTGCCCCGATACGGGTTTTGCTCGAGCCACTTGTCGCCCACCTTGGGCAAGCCCGTGGTGTCGACGCCTTGCGGCGTGACATTGCCATGCGCATAGGCATGCGGCAAGGTCAGCAGGGAAGTGAGGGCAACGGCGCCGGCGGCGGCCACGCCGAGCAGGGTGCGGATGGAATAGGTCATGCTGGTCTCCTTGGTTTTTTTAGTGAATATCCAAAGAAGAGCAAATGCCATGCCATGCTTGCGTGCCCCACATCTGGCTGCCCATGTATCAATTTGGAACAGCTGCAACAGGTATTTGTGTCACCGCGTACGTCAGGCGGCGGCCACCGTGCAGATGCTGGCCCGCTCCTGCTGCTCGAAAGTAATACGCACGGGTAAAAATCTGGCAATCACTTCCGCATTCGTCAGCGCATGCTGCGACACCTTGTTGCAGCTGAAAGTACCTCCACCGGCCAGCGCCATCGGCAGCAAGAGCTGGTCGGCCAGGTGCTCGCCCACGGCCGCGTCCGTCTTGAGATAGGCGCGCACCTCGTTCAACAGGCGCTTGGCCACGGATTCGGCCAGCAAGGATTTTTCGCCGAACGACGTAAATACTTCCGTGACGTGCTCATGTTCCAATGTCAGCAACAGGACGTTGCCCGGTCCCTGCTCCGCCGGCAAGCCGACGAGGCGCAACTGCTTGCCGCTCCACCCCATGCCGTCGGCGATACGTTCGAGCTCGCGCTGCGCCACGTTCACATGCACGCCCGCCACCACGCTTTCCGCATACCCGGCCTTCCGCTCGCCGCGCTGCAGCAGTGAAATGGGCCGCAAGCGCTGGCATGGTTGCACGGTGGCCATCACCTCGCCGCCGCCCGCGGGATGAAATCCATAGCGTTGCAGGGCGATATCGACATCGGCGCCCATCTGCGCCAGGATGCGGCCATACGCGCGCTGCAGGAAATGCACGGGCGGTGCCATGGCATTGTGCGTGCCGCCGCTGATGCGCACGGTGGACGGCCCATCCGCATGCAGCAGGGCTGGCAACAGGGTTTGCAGTACCAGGGTGCAACTGCCGGCACTGCCGATGGCAAAGCGGTAATCGCCGCCGCGTATGGGGCCAGGCACGAATTCCAGGCTGGCTGCGCGCAGCGCCACCGGCGTCGTGCGCGCCCCGCAAATGGCGGCCGCCGCCTGCACGGCCAGCAAATGCTGGCGCAGCAAGCCGGGCTTGTCCCGTCCCGCGCGAATGTTAATCAGCCGGAACGGCTGTCCCGTAATCATCGACAGGCTCAGCGCCGAGCGCAAAATCTGTCCGCCGCCTTCACCTTGCGCTCCATCAATTTCTATCATCTCTACTTTCTCTCTGTTAACCTTTGACGCAAACGACCTGCTTCAGGATATGCACGACGTCGACCAGCTCGCGCTGCGCCAGCATCACCGCATCGATATCCTTGTAGGCCATCGGAATTTCATCGATCACGTTCTCATCCTTGCGGCATTCCACGCCTTGCGTGGCGCGGATCTGGTCGGCCAGGTTGAAGCGCCGCTTCGCTTCCGTGCGGCTCATCGTGCGTCCCGCACCGTGGCTGCAGCTATGGAAACTGTCCGCATTACCCTTGCCGCGCACGATAAAACTCTTCGCGCCCATGGAACCAGGAATGATCCCCAGTTCGCCGGCGCGGGCCGAGACGGCGCCCTTGCGCGTGACCAGCACGTCCTTGCCGAAGTGGTGCTCCTTCTGCACATAGTTATGGTGGCAGTTGACGGCTTCCACGTGCGTCTGGAACGGTTTATGGATGACGGTGCGCACGGCCGTGATCAGGTTTTGCATCATCACTTCGCGGTTGTTGCGCGCGAAACGCTGGGCCCAGCCCACCGCTTCCACGTAATCGTCGTAATGCTGCGTGCCTTCGGCCAGATACGCCAGGTCCTGGTCGGGCAGGTTAATAAAATGGGTACGCATATCCTGCTTGGCCAGTTCGATGAAATGCGTACCGATGGCATTACCCACGCCGCGCGAACCGGAATGCAGCATGAACCATACAGAGCCCTGTTCATCGAGGCACACTTCGACGAAGTGATTACCGCTACCCAAAGTTCCCAGGTGACGATAATTGTTCGTGTTTTTCAGCTTGGGCGTTTTCAGGCAGATGGCGTCGAATTCATCCTTCAGCTGCAGCCAAGCGGCGTCGACCACCGAGGGCGGCGTATGCCAGGAACCTTCGTCGCGGCCGCGGTGACCGCGCGTCTTCGGCGACATCCCGTGCGGAATGGCGCGCTCGATGGCGCTGCGCAGCGGCCCCAGGTTATCAGGCAGATCATTCGCCGTCAGCGTGGTTTTCGCCGCCATCATGCCGCAACCGATATCCACGCCCACGGCCGCCGGAATCACCGCGCCCAGGGTAGGGATCACGCTGCCGATGGTCGACCCTTTACCCAGGTGGACATCGGGCATGACGGCGATGTGCTTGTAGATGAACGGCAGGGTCGCCGTGTTGCGCAATTGTTTTTTGGCCGCTTCTTCGACAGGCACGCCACGCGTCCACATCTTCACTGGACGGCTGCCTTCGGTATGCAGAACTTCGTATTCTTCGTTTTTCATCGCTATGCTCTTCTTCTATTGTATAGGGGGTGATGACAAGGATTGGTGAAACATTGCCGACGCATCGGCTCTGGATGTAGTTCCACCGGCATTCATCAGTACGACAATCCGACAAGGGGGGACAGGATTTTCTGCCAGGCGCACTGCGGCTGGCAGGCCGGTTTGACGCGGCTGATCGATGTAATCCTGTCGGCATTCGGGGTACTGCGGCGCATGACAAGCTTGGACAGGACGTCTCTCATGTAGTCTTGTCCGCATTCATGCGCTTTACTTCAACAACTTGGTGCCGCGATATCGATGGCGGCGATTTCTCCCACCCAGTGGACCGGGTCCAGCTGTCCCGCGGCAAAGGCGGCGATGATCCTGAATACGTCGTCGGAAAAACCGCCGATATTCAGGATATCCTCGCGCTCCATCGCCTGGGTCGTGGCGTGCGGCGAAATATCGATGCATACCAGCTTTGCCTGCGGATTACGCTGCTTGAAGACATTCCACTGTCCCATCGTCGCCGTGGCGCCGCTGCGCTTCGCGTCGATCCACGATTCATTATCGGACACATAGATCACCAGGTCGGCCAGCTCCTTCCTGCCATTCATGCGCAGCAGGGGCGCGCTGCAATTGGTGCCGCCACCGCCGATGGCCGCCAGCCTGGCCGCATTCGCCATCACGCTGTCATCGGCGCCAAGTGCGCACTGCACCACGTTGTGCTCGAACGGCAGCACCACGGCGTCCGGATTCTTGCGCAGCATGGCTGCCGCCACCAGGGCAGCCACGTCGATGCAGCGCACGTTCGAGGTGGCGCTGCCGCGAAAACCGCTGACGGGCGAGGCCATCGAGCCGGAAACGTCGGGACACACCACCACCTTGCCGGCAATCCGCGGCACGTTCGCCAGCGATATTTCCAGCGCCTGTTCCAGCGCATCGCGCACGACGGCCGGCACATTCTCGCCGGCCGCCATGTACGCCGACATCAGCTGGTAGGGAAACACGCGCGAGCTGGCGATCGCCTCGGGATCGCGCAGCTTGGCGGCGATCAGTTCCGGCATACCGGCTAAGTCGTACACGCCATGGCGGGCAAAGGTATTCAGATTCATGCGCACCATCTGCCAGCCGCCCTGGCGCGCGATCTGCGCCCAGCTTTCCGCGTTCAGGGGCAACGCCGTCAGCATCTGGAACGGCACTGCCGGTATCGACAGCACAGGATCGGCCTTGTATGCCTCGAACGCGGCCAGTGCCGGCGGCAAGGCATCGCGTTGGTATTCCTTGCCGATCAGCCAGGCAAAGAATGCCTCCCGCCACGCTGCCTGCGGTTTCGGGTGCACCATCTTCACCACGTCGGCCAGCGATGGCGCGTTACCCACGGCGGCGGCCAGCAAGGCCTGCTCGGATGCGCCGTTCAACCAGGCTTGCACCAGCTTTTTCGGACGCGATCCCAGCGACTTGCGGCCCACGGCGCCCGAACGCATGATCTGCACGAAGTTGCGCAGCATCCTGCCGTTGTTAATCACGCGCTGGAAGGCCTGCGTCAATTCTGCAGCGCCCTGCCCCGCCAGCACGGCCACCAGCAAGGCCGGCATGTCTTTCATATAGCCCCGCTCGCGGCAGTACACGGCCGTTTGCGCGATGAAGGCTGGTTCGACGGCCTTGCACAGTTCCAGTACCATCGCCAGCTGCGCTTCGGCGCTGGCATAGAACGTCGTGTTCAGGCAGCCGGTGGCCGCGTATTGCGCCAGCTGATGCCGGGGCGTCAGCGCATAGGCCGGCGCGCCTTCGGCATTGCGTGCCAGTGCCGATGGCAAGGCCGCGGTCTGTTGTGCGCTCTGGAATAAGTGGGCGTTGGCCATTTTTCGTTCCTCTCTGCTCTCTACGTTTATCTCGTTGGTATCTCCTCTATTGCAAACGCCGTGCCAGCTTTCAATATTTCCTCAAACATTTCCATAAACCATTGATTTCATTAAATAATATTTTCACGTAAGCTGTGCGTTGAAAATATCCCTGCCACGGTGATTTGGAATACAATTATCTTTTAAGATAAATGTTTATCCCAACTATGCAAGCAAAACGTACCGTCGTCATCGGTTTTCTCGGCACACAGCTCGACAATGGCAGAGGAGCGGCGCGCTGGGAAAAGTGGCGCCCCAGCGTCGCCCTGACCCAGCACGAAGACAAGATCATCGACCGCTTTGAGCTGCTGTACGCCGGCGAGCAGTTTGCCAGCCTGGTGCGCCAGGTATCGCAGGACATCGCCAGCGTCTCGCCTGAAACAAGGCTGGTCGCCCATGAACTACCCATCAGCGATGCCTGGGATTTTGAGGACGTGTACGGCGCGCTCTACGATTTTGCCAACAGCTACGCCTTCGATCCGGACAAGGAGGAGTACTGGATCCACATCACCACTGGTAGCCACGTGGCGCAAATCTGCATGTTCCTGATGACGGAAGCCCGCTATTTCCCGGGCCGCCTCGTGCAGACGTCGCCGCCAAAACGGCAGGCCGCCGGCAATCCGGGCAACTACACGCTGATCGACCTCGATCTGTCGCGCTACGACCAGATCGCCCAGCGCTTTACGCGCGAACAGGCCGAGGGCGTGGCCTTCCTGAAGTCCGGCATCGCCACGCGCAATGCCAGGTTCAACAGCATGATCGAGGAAATCGAACGCGTCGCCATCAAGTCGCGCGCACCCATGCTGCTGATGGGACCTACCGGTGCCGGCAAGTCCTTTCTTGCGCGCCGCATCTATGAACTGAAAAAATCGCGTCACCAGATCGACGGAAAATTCATCGACCTCAATTGCGCCACCCTGCATGGCGATGGCGCAGCCTCTACCTTGTTCGGCCATATCAAGGGGGCATTCACGGGCGCCGGCGCGGATCGGCCAGGCTTGCTGCGCAGCGCGAACAAGGGCTTGCTGTTTCTCGATGAAATCGGCGAACTGGGACTCGATGAACAGGCGATGTTGCTGAAAGCCATCGAAGAAAAGCGCTTCTTTCCTGTTGGTGCGGATACGGAGGTGAAAAGCGACTTCCAGCTGATCGCCGGCACCAACCGCGACCTGGGAAAAGAAGTGGCCGCCGGCCGCTTCCGCGAAGACCTGTATGCACGCATCAACCTGTGGACGTACGAATTACCGGGTCTGGCGCAGCGGCCGGAAGACATCGAACCGAACCTCGACTACCTGCTGGCGCAGTACGGTGCGGAGACAGGCGAAAGAGTGCGCTTCAACAAGGAGGCACGCGAGCGCTTCTTGCGCTTCGCCAGCTCGCCATCGGCCCGCTGGAGTGGCAATTTCCGCGATTTGTCCGCTGCTGTCACCCGCCTGGCCACCTTGTCGGAGGCAGGCCGCATCACGGACAAAGTCGTCGACGATGAAGTCGCACGCCTGAAGCGCCTGTGGCAGCATTCTGATGGTCCGTCGACAGACAACGTGGATCTAGCAGACATCATGGGAGCGGAAGCGGTCGCGCAACTCGACCTGTTCGATGCGCTGCAGCTGCAGGCCGTGATCAAAGTCTGCCGGCAGTCGAACAATATGTCCGATGCGGGCCGCAAGCTGTATGCCGTATCGCGTGATGCGAAAGCCAAGCCGAATGATGCCGACAGGCTGAAAAAATATCTGACGAAATTTGGCGTGAACTGGGAAGACGTGAGCAGATAGAACCTGCAGCACGCATCCGGGTAAGTTGGCGATGACACCTTGGCGTTGGCGCTATCGAGGGTCTGACCGTCCGTCGGCGCAGGTCGGCGTAGGTCGGCTTAGCGCAGCGTAAGCCGACAAGCACCGACACAAAACCACCAGACGAAAAAAAACCCCACCGGAGTCCGGCGGGGTTTTTCTCTACTGCGAATAACAAGCCTGACGATAACCTACTTTCACACTGGTTGCAGCACTATCATCGGCGCAAAGTTGTTTCACGGTCCTGTTCGGGATGGGAAGGGGTGGGACCAACTTGCTATGGTCATCAGGCATAACTTGTACTGACGGTTGCTCCCGATTGGGCAGCAGCGTCATGAATCTGGAAGAAGCAAAGATTTTGGGTAATGAATTGGTGTATCAACACACACGCAACGTTGTACCGTCTTATCCTCT